>NZ_CP060010.1:2927101-3252335 GCF_017798205.1 Cognatishimia activa
AACATTCAGATCCAACCCCTGCGTGAGTTCTCGCGTCCCAACCAAGGCTGCTGTCGGCGTGTCATAGGCGTTCATCTCATCCAAAACGAGGTTCAATTCGCGCACCAGATTGCCGGTAAGCTGCTCCGTCACCCCTTCGAAGTGACGTTGGATAAACACAACCGAGACCACCAATTGCAGCGTCACCACGGGCAGAATCAGAATTAACGCTGCGCGCCCATAGATCCCGCGGGGCATGTATCGTTTGAGCCAATCGAAATTCATGGCTAGAACCATGCACATAGACGTGCCGAAAGGAAAGAGATGACTGACGCCAAAGCCCCTGAAGTCGGGATCGCCCAAGAGCTGGACCCCGGCCTGCGCAGAATTCTGGCGCCGAACCCCTCGCCGATGACCTATTGGGGCACCAATACTTATCTGCTGGGACACTCAGAAATCACCGTCATCGACCCCGGCCCTGCCGATCCTCGCCATTTGGATGCGATTTTGGCCTCTTTAGAGGCGGGGCAGAAAGTCGCGAAAATCGTCGTCACACACGCGCATCTGGACCATTCGCCGCTGGCCTCGATGCTGTCAGATCGCACAGGCGCGCCAATCTATGCCTTTGGAGATCATTTGGAAGGTCGTAGCGAGATCATGCAGAAACTCTCGGCTCAGGGATTTCTGGGCGGCGGCGAAGGCGTCGATGCCGCGTTCAAGCCTGATGTGTTGGTCGCCAACGGCGATCAGATCGGCATCGAAGACGGCCAGCTCGAGGTCCTCCATACCCCGGGCCATTTCGGCAATCACATCAGCATCGCGTGGGATGACATCTGTTTCACCGGAGACCACGTCATGGGCTGGGCCTCCTCACTGGTATCGCCCCCAGACGGAGACCTCACCGACTTTATGGCCTCCTGCGATCTCTTGGCCGCGCGCCAATGGCGCCGGTTTCACGCAGGCCATGGCGCGCCGATTGAGGATCCCAATGGCCGCCTGACCTGGTTGATCACGCACCGGAAGGGTCGCGAAAAAGAGATCCTCGAGACCCTGTCCAAAGCACCCGACACCGCCGAAGGACTGGCGCGCAAGATCTATACCGATGTGAACCCGGCGCTCTTGCCGGCTGCTGCCCGAAATGTCTTTGCACACCTCGTTGACCTGACAGGACGCGGCTTGGCGAAACCGACCCAAGATATTGAATTTACGTCACCTTTCGAGATCATTTAAAAAATCTGAGGCAAAAACGAAAAAAATGTAACACCCCCTCTGGACGCCGGAAAATCTTATAGCTATACGGTCCCACATGTTCCGGCGTAGCTCAGCGGTAGAGCAGTTGACTGTTAATCAATTGGTCGTAGGTTCGATCCCTACCGCCGGAGCCAAACTCTCCTAAACGATGCGAGACTTTGGTGTTTGTTCGAAAGGACAAACGCAAAGGGCGCTGCTTTAGCGCCCCTTAAACAATCCCCCCAAAAGCCCCCGCACGATGCGACGCCCGGTGGTTCCGGTCAGTTCTTTGACTACCATGCGTTTCATCTCATAGCCGATGTCGATGTCTTTGCGGCTGCGCATCCGGCGCGAGGTGGAACGGCCGGCGCGACCACCGGAAAACGCCGCGCGGTAGAAAAATTCTCGTTCCGCGACTGACATCTCCTCTTCACGCGCTTCCTCCGCTTCTGCGGCTTTTGCTGCGGCTTCGGCACGCGCTTGAAGTATCTCGTAGGCAGACTTGCGGTCCAGCGTCGTTTGATATTTCGCGGCTAGGTCAGAGCCAGCGATCAGTGCCTTGCGCGTCGCTTTGCCCAAAGGCCCGAGTTTCGAAGACGGCGGCCGGATCAAAGTGCGCTCCACAACACCCGGCACGCCCTTTTTCATCAGCATCGAGGTCACGGCCTCGCCGACGCCGACCTCTTTGATCGCCTCTTCCGTCGAAAACCGAGGATTGTCGCGATAGGTCTCGGCTGCCAGTCGCAGGTTCTTGCGATCCCGCGCAGTAAAGGCGCGCAGGGCGTGTTGAACGCGATTCCCCAACTGACCGAGGATGTCCTCAGGGACGTCCGCAGGGTTCTGCGTGATGAAATAGACGCCAACGCCTTTGGACCGGATCAGCCGCGCCACCTGCTCGACTTTATCCACCAAGGCTTTAGGCGCGTCTTCAAAGAGCAAATGCGCCTCATCAAAGAAGAACACGAGCTTTGGTTTGTCAGGATCCCCAACCTCGGGCAGCTCTTCGAAGAGTTCAGACAACAGCCACAAAAGAAAGGTCGCATAGAGCCGCGGTGACGCCATAAGTTTGTCGGCAGCCAGAATGTTGATCATCCCTTTGCCTTCTGCATCGGTCCGCATGATGTCCGACAACTCAAGCGCAGGTTCGCCAAAGAACTGCGTGGCCCCCTGGTTTTCCAACACCATCAAGCGGCGCTGGATGGCTCCAATCGATTGAACCGAGATATTACCGTAGCGCAGAGCCAAATCTGCGCGGTTTTCCCCGACCCAGACCAGAAGAGCCTGTAGATCCTTTAGATCCAAAAGCGGCAGGCCTTCTTCATCTGCCAGACGGAAGGCAATGTTCAGGATACCCTCTTGCGCCTCAGAGAGTTCCAAAAGCCGACTGACCAACAAGGGGCCCATTTCAGCAACAGTTGTGCGGACAGGATGGCCCTGATCACCAAAGAGATCCCAGAACGTCACCGGACAGGCGTGGTAGCTGTAATCGTCAAACCCAATCGTCTCTGCCCGCGATGTAAAGGCCTCGTGCAACTTGAAGCCCTCACTGCCGGCTTGGGCCAATCCGGACAGATCGCCTTTGACGTCAGACAGAAAGACAGGCACGCCTGCGTTGGAGAATCCTTCGGCCAGGATCTGCAGTGTCACGGTCTTACCTGTCCCTGTGGCTCCGGCAATCAGGCCGTGTCTGTTGGCATATTTCAGGTTCAAAAACTGCTTTTCGCCATAGCCCTCGCCACCGCCGCCAATAAAGATACCTTTGTCCACGAAACACCCTCGCCAAATACCGCCTCTAAACCCTAGGCTATCTCCATAAAATCGCAACGCTTTGGCCAAATACAGTGGGAATTTTTGTGCGAGCGCAGCAATTTACGATATATTCAGCTTAATGAATAAAGACCGTTCACTTTTTCCAGAGAGCCTGTTGACGTGCGAGAAAATACAACGTAGCGTCCAGCCCATAAATAAGTCGGCCAGTCCGACGGGGAGTGTACGAATTGAAGGGGGCTTGCGGGCCCCCTTCTTCTTTTTTGCGCATTGTTTCAGCGAGTTAACCATTGGCAGGATGCCGCTTGGGATTGTTCTCAAACTGGAATTCAACCCTGACAGGAGACGCGCATCGTGCTATGCCCGCAAAAGACAAAACATCTTTGGATAATAACGTGAAAAAGCTATTCTCCTTAACGGCGAGCGCCCTTGTTGCACTGTCAACCTCTGCGTTTGCACAGGAAACCACAGGTGATCAGGGGTTGAGCCTTGGCACACCTGCCGCCCCGACGGTCACGCAAGAGGTGATTGGGGATTGGACCCTAAATTGTCGCTCTAACGGCGAACGCGAATCCTGCGAACTGTTCCAATTGCTGACCCAAGCAGATGGTGCTCCGGCAGTTGCTGTGACGCTTTTCCCGGTCGCTGGACAAGGCCAGGCGGTGGCGGGTGCCAATATGATTGCGCCGTTGGAAACGCTTTTGACCGCGCAGCTCTCCATTGCTGTGGATGAGAACCTGCCCCGCGTTTACCCCTTCGCGTTTTGCAACGCGAATGGCTGCCTCTCGCGGGTTGGCCTCACCCAAGAAGACCTCGACAGCTATAAAGCCGGCGGAGCGGCCACGATTTCTATCGTGCCAGCCGCGCAACCTGACCGTTTGGTACAGGTGCAGATGTCTTTGAAAGGCTTCACCAAGGCCTTCGACACGGCGATGTCAAAACTGCAATAAGCTTAGACTGAACGCAGGGCCAAAACTGCGTTCAGACCGCCAAAGGCGAAGGCATTGGACAAGGCTACATCAACCTTCGCCTCGCGCGCCTCATTAGGCACCACATCCAACGCACATTCGGGATCTGGCTCCTCATAATTGATGGTTGGCGCAATGACGCCGTCTTTCAGAGCCATGATACAAGCCAAAAGCTCGACCGCTCCGGTGCCGCCAATCAGGTGGCCGTGCATGGATTTTGTCGAGCTGATCATCAGATTGTTGGCGTGTTGGCCAAAGACATCCGCCACAGCGGCGCACTCGGTTTTGTCATTGGCTGCCGTGCCTGTGCCATGGGCGTTGATATAGCCCACCGTGTCTGGTGCGATCTTTGCGTCCGCCATCGCGCCCGAAATCGCCCGCGCTGCACCGCGTTTTGAGGGCATGACGATATCGCTGGCGTCCGACGTCATGGCAAAGCCCGCCACTTCGGCCAGGATCTCAGCCCCGCGCGCTTTGGCGTGTTCATATTCCTCAAACACGAAGATCCCAGCGCCTTCGCCCTGCACCATGCCATTGCGGTTGGCAGAAAACGGGCGACAGGCGTCCTTGGACATGACGCGCAGGCCTTCCCAGGCCTTGACGCCTCCGAAGCAGAGCATCGATTCCGAGCCTCCGGTGATCATCACAGGCGCAAGACCGCCATGCACCATCTGAAAGGCCGTGCTCATCGCGTGGTTCGAGCTGGCGCAAGCCGACGCGACGGTGAAACTCGGCCCCTTGAGGTTAAACTCCATGCTCACATGGCTCGCCGCCGCGTTGTTCATGAGTTTTGGCACTACGAAAGGATGCACCCGGTTTTTACCATCCTCATAGACCGTGCGGTAATTGTCATCGAGCGTGGTCATACCACCACCCGAGTTGCCCAAAACAACGCCAGAACGGGCCGAGAGTTCGTCACTAAACTCAAGCCCCGCTTGGGAAATTGCCTCACGCGCTGCAATCAGAGTGAACTGTGTGAAGCGGTCAAACAGGGACATCTGCTGACGATTGAACAGACCCTCAGGATCAAACCCTTTCACCTGAGCGCCGATCTTGACCGCCAGACGGTCCACGTCCCGCATCTCTAGCGCGCCAATCCCGCAGCGCCCTTCCCGCATCGCTTCCAGAGTTTGTGCAACATTGTGGCCAAGGGCGTTGATCGTCCCTGCCCCGGTAATAACGACGCGTTTCATTGTGGGTCTTTCACTTCGTTTCGTCGGCCCTAGGCCTGTTCTGACACCAGTTTTTCGATACCAGAAATAATAGTGGCGACGTTTGAAATATCAAAATCGCTCTCGCTTGGCTCATTTGCATTAAATGGGACCGAGATATCAAAGGCCTCTTCAATGGCAAAAATGCTCTCAACCAGCCCAAGGCTGTCGATGCCCAGATCCTCTAGCGTGCTGTCAGGCGTGACATCGGAAACCTCCAGAACCGCTTGTTCTGCGATGATCTCGATTACCTTGTCCTTGACGCTCATGCCAAATCCTCTCTCTTGCCTGAGCAGTGATTTAGTCACTGTCCGCAGGTTTTGAAACCGCTTTCTTCAATTTTGCAACGTCAGCAAACAAGCGTGGCAGGCGGCGTAGCCCCTTATAGGCTTCGACCTGGCTTTCCATCTTCATGGCGGGATATCCCAGCATAAAGCGCCCTTTTGGAACATTCGCCAGAACCATAGTCCCTGCCCCCGTGATCACTGCGTCTCCGATCGTCAGGTTGTCCCCAACGCCCGTCTGACCTCCTAGGACCACATTGTTACCGATCTGTGACGATCCGGCGATTCCGACCATGCCGCAGAGCAGACAATCGTCGCCGACAACGACGTTGTGGCCGACCTGCACGAGGTTATCGAGCTTGGTGCCATTGCCGATGATCGTGTCGCGAATAGTGCCGCGATCGATACAAGTGTTTGCGCCGACTTCGACGTCATCGCCAATGGTAACCGCTCCAATCGAATGGATGCGGGCCCAAGACTGGCGGCTCTCTATCGAGGACTGCCCCAAGGCCTCGCGCGCATCTTCAACCTGATTTTTCTCAGGCGTCACAAAGGAGAAGCCGTCTCCGCCAATCCGCGCGCCGGGCTGGCAGATAAAATTAGCGCCAATCTTAACCCGCGCAGCGATGCTCACATGGTCGCGCAGGAAGGCATTCGCTCCGATCTGCGCATCCATGCCAATATAGCACTGAGGCCCAATGACCGAGCTATCTCCGATCACAGCACCGGCTTCTATCACGGTCAGAGGTCCAACGGAAACATCCGCACCGAGCTGCGCTTCGGGACTGACGACTGCGCTCGGGTGAATACCCTGATGAAATCCATGCCCCAGATCATACATCTCGGTCACTGACGCCATGGCGAACCGTCCACGATCCGGCAGGATCGCAGCCTCAAGCCCAAGGGCCTGCCAATCCGCATCAGGCCAAAGCATTGCGACTTTTGCAGCGCCTTCGCTCAGGTTTTCCGCAAATATTGGCTTCATCGCGAGCGCCAAATCGCCCACGCCCGCATCCTGAGGCTCGGCCACGCCGGTGACAAGCAAGTCAACGGCCCCAACCGCCTCGGCCCCAACGGCGTTTGCGATGTCTTTGACGCTATAGGATGTCATGCGGCCCCCAGATCTTCTGGGGCAGGTTTAGCCGCGAACCGCTGGCAAAGCCACCCCTTCATTCTCTAGAGCGCGCCAGATCTTGGCATCCCGTCCATAGACGTCGCGACGGTACTGCATATGACCTTTCGCCTCGGTGAAAGCGGTTCGGTACATGATGTGCACGGGGACCTTCTTCACCAGATCGATCTGCGTTTCACGACCGGTGTCCAGGGTGTCATGGAACAAGCCCTTCGGGTTAGAGCTTTGTTTCGCCAGCAAAGTATAAGCAAATTCAAAAGGCTTATGAAGGCGGATACAGCCATGGCTATAGGCGCGTACTTCGCGAGAGAAGAGGCTCTTGGCCGGTGTGTCATGCAAATAGATGTTGTGACGGTTCGGGAACATGAACTTCACCAACCCCAAGGCATTGCTGTTGCTTGGCGCCTGTTTGATATCAAACGGGAAAGTTCTGGCTGAAAACTGCGAAAAATCCACCGCGCCACGGTTCACGACCCGACCGCGCCCATCATAAAGCGTCAGATGGCTAACCGCGTTTGGATTGGCCTGCAGCATCGGCAGATATTCCTTGGTCGCAATCGAACGTGGCACATTCCAGGTCGGGTTGATGACCATATGCTCCATAATGTCGGAAAACTCGGGGCTACGGCGATCTGTGTCGCGGTGCCCCACGACGGTGCGGCTTTCAAAAGTGATCTTGCCGTTGTCGATGATCTTGGCCGAGAAATCGGTCAGGTTCACCATCACATGGCGCTCGCCCTTGGGCATATTGGTCCAACGCTCACGCTCCATCGCGACCATAATGGACTTGAGACGCTCTTGGGCAGGAACATTTAATTCGGCAATCGTCGACGGTCCGGCAACACCATCCGCGGTCAGACCATGTGCTTCCTGGAATTCCTGAACTGCCTTTTGAACGTCAGCATCAAACTTGGTGGAGACGCGGCGCGACAGATAGCCCATGCGGATCAGACGGTCACGCAGTTGCACCACGGCGTTACCCTGATCGCCTGGCTCTAATTTCTTGGCGCGGATCGGAGCTCCCCAGCCTCCGCGGCCAAGCTGGCGTTCCAGCAAAAGCTTTTCTTTACGCAGACGGGCATATTCCGGGGTCTTTGGTGCGAGGCTCTGAATGAACTTCTCTGGGTCACTCGCTGCAAAGTTTGCCAAGTATTTCTCTCGATCACGGTACGGCACCTTGCGAACAAGCCCGTCATCAATGCGGGACGGGACGAGCATTCCGGTCTGGACATCGCGGGCATAGTCCAAAAAGGTCTCGGAAATCTTAACTTCGACCAAACCGAGGTCACGCTTCGTGCGCGCGCTGCGAATTTGCGATTTCAGGCCAGCAATATCGTAGTGCTCAGGCACCAAACCGTGTTCGCCTGATCGTTCCAAGGCATCAAACAGAGCGCTGCGGCGCTCGCGGAACTCTCTCCCCTTGCCGGTCCAGAGCGGCTGGAATTCTACGCTTCGATAATAAGCCGCGATGTCTTTGTCAGCAGAAGCGGCCTCGGCGACGGCTTGCATAAACGCAGTAACTTGTGTGTCGCTTTTCGCTGAAACACCAGATGTGGACAATGCCCAAACCAAGGCCAAGGCCACCACATTTGACATAAGACGCAAGAAATACATCGCTAACTACCCCAGAACATGCACATGTGTCGCTTAATTTTGTGAAGCCGTCAGGGGGAATTGTCCATTCACATTTACCTCATCGAGACATTCCCTCGGGGATTTCACCGTAAAGGTCACAATGTGTGACTTGAAAGCGGCAACTGTTAACCCAGCAGAAACAATGCAGAGCATTTGCGCAAATTTTCGCCCAAAGCCCCGAGATCACACTGTTTTTCTAAAATGAAACCTTGGTAAACGAATCGAGTTGTGTCATAACTATGGCGCATCTGGGGATAATTTTAATGATCGCGCGGCGGCGCGAGTTAAGAAAGCGACGGGACAGGCGCGAAATATGTTGACCGATAGCTCTCAGGGCATGACACGGCGCGGACTATTACGCGCCTTCGCAGCGACGACGGTTGCAGCAGCACCGACTTTCACGAATGCATCCGGATTTCTGCGTGGCGCAGGCGATATCCGTAGATTGAAAATGTACTCCGGCCGCACCGGTGAAAGCATCGACACGATCTATTGGATCGAAGGCAAATACATCAAAGACGCCGTTGATGAGATCAACAAATTCATGCGTGATTGGCGCACCAATGGCGTGATCAAAATCGACACGCGCACCGTCGACATCATGGCCGCATCCCTGCGCCTGACCGACACCAACGAACCATTTATGTTGCTCTCGGGCTATCGCAGCCCTCAGACCAACGCCATGCTGCGTCGCAACTCGCGCGGCGTTGCAAAGAACTCTCTACACATGAAAGGCCAAGCCGCCGACCTGCGCCTTGCAGATCGCTCTGTAAGCCAACTGGCCCGAGCTGCTGCTGCCTGTCGCGCGGGCGGTGTTGGCCGGTATTCCGGTTCCAACTTTGTGCATGTGGACTGCGGACCGCTCCGCACCTGGGGCCGCTAAGGTTTCAGACAGAGGTAAAGAAAAAGAAAACGCTCCCGAGGGAGCGTTTTTTTGTGTCTGTATTTAGCGTGCAGCAAAGATCGACTGGGCGATCTCACGACAGGGTGCGACAGACTTCTGCGGGTCAAATAAATCGTCCCAATCCAGATCCCGTCCACAAAGTTCGGGTAAAGCCTCACGCAGAGGCTTACCTGTTTTTGACGCCGCCTTGACCAAAGCCTGTGCCTCTGGGCGCGGCATATGCTCAGCCAACATAAAACTGATCTGCTCTGCCATCACGCCATCATTGGCCGCTAGGATCGCGTTAATCTGATCCTCATTCGCCGTCAGCGTCTCGGCCAACACCTGAGCATGCGCCAAGGACGCTCCAACTGCGATAAAGATCTGAGGAAAAAGCGCCCATTCAATCGGCCATTGTCCCCCATCACGGTCCTCGGCTGGATCGGCAGCACCAGCCAAACCCGCATGGGCCGCTTTCGCAAGACTCGCGAGGGTGCGAATGGTCTCGGGACCAACGGGGTTGGATTTCTGTGGCATCGTAGAGGACCCACCCCCAGCCCCTGCACTGACTTCGCGGATCTCGGACCGCATATGCAAGATCAGGTCTCCGGCAAATTTCGACAGGGCAACCGAGATTTGCAACAGCCAGGACGCGAGGTTCACCAATCCGGTGCGATCCACATGCCATGGCGCAGCCGCGGACAGGCCAAGCGCCCTCGCCAGACCCGCGCCAATCTGAGGCCCGTAAGGAGCCGTGGCCGTATTGCCTCCAGAGGCGCCACCGAATTGCACCAAAAGGATACGCCCACGTATGTCCGCCAGAGTTTTCTCGAGCGCGATCAAGGGCTGGGTCCATTTCGCGATCCGAAGCCCCAATGTGATCGGTGTTGCGATCTGACCGCGCGTGCGGCCTGCAACGACCAAGGTTTCATAGGTCTCTGACTTTGCGGCTAATGCATCAATCAACTGGCGCAACCGACCTTCGACCACATCCAGAGCCTCGGCAACCGCCAAAGTCATGGCCGTATCAACTACATCCTGACTGGTTGCGCCCCAGTGCAGATATTGACCATGCTCGGGATCCAATTGGCCGCGTAATTCCGACACCAAAGCCGGAACCGCCACGCCAGAGGACAACACGCCTTTGGACAAAGCCGCCAGATCCACCGAAGCATCAGTCAGGCCATCGAAGATCGCCTGCCCCGAGGCTTTTGGGATCACGCCCAGCTCACCCTCAACCTGCGCCAGCGCACGTTCAAAGCGCACCATGCGCGCGACCTCTGCACGATCGCTAAAAATCTCGGACAGCTCGGCATCGCCAAACTGCGCCTCATAGATCGCGCTTTGAAATAGTGAAACGGCCATGTGATCCCTGCCCTTTTGCGCCCTATGCGGCGTGTTTCGCCAAGCCTAGCATCTCGCGCGCTTGTGCAAAAGTCGCGACGGGACGCTCGTATTTCTCGCAAAGCGCCACGGTCTTTTGAACCAAAGCCGCGTTGGAAGGCGCGAGGGTGTTTTTGTCCAGACGGATGTTGTCCTCAAGACCTGTGCGTGTGTGGCCACCCGCCGCGATACACCATTCGTTCAGCGTGATCTGATGACGGCCGATACCAGCGGCGCACCACTCAGACTCTGGGCTCAGACGCTTGAGGGTTTGGACGTAGAAATCAAAGACCTCTTTGTCCACAGGCATCGCGTTTTTCACGCCCATCACGAATTGCACATAAGGGGTGCGCGGCAGACGACCGTCTTTGTGCATCGCAACCGCCTGGAAGATGTGGCTGAGGTCGAAGGCTTCGATCTCTGGTGCCACGTTGTAGGTTTTCATTTCAGACGCCAGCCAATCCACCAAATCCGGGCTGTTTTCATAAACGCGGGTCGGGAAGTTGTTGGAGCCCACGGTCAAAGACGCCATGTCAGGCGCCAGAGGCAGCATGCCGCCCCGCTCGGTGCCTGCGCCAGACCGGCCACCGGTCGAGAACTGCACGATCATACCCGGGCAATGCTTTTCCAGCCCCTCTTTGAGGGCTGCGAATTTCTCGGGGTCAGAAGACGTGGTCTCGTCGGCATTGCGCACGTGGCAATGGGCGATGGTCGCGCCGGCCTCGAAGGCTTCCTGAGTGCTTTCGACCTGCTCCGCGATGGAAATCGGAACAGCGGGGTTGTCGGCCTTTTTCGGCAAAGAGCCGGTGATGGCGACGCAGATAATGCAAGGTTTGGTCATCGGTGCTTTCCTGATGTGGGTAAAGGGGCGACTGGAGCCGCCCCGCATTGACTTGGATTTAACGACCTTAGATGTCGAAAAAGACAGTTTCGTCTTCACCCTGAATTTTGACGTCAAAGCGATAGACCACCTGACCGTCGCGTTCCGAGCGTTTCGCAATCAGCGTGGCTCGACGTTTTTCCCATTCGATCAGGTTGATCACCGGGTCTTTCGCGTTTGCTTCGACTTCATCGTCGAAATAGATGCGTGTGTTCAAGCCAATGTTGATCCCGCGCGCCACGATCCACAGGTTGATATGCGGTGCCATCATGCGGCCATTGCGGCCCATCGTGGCACCCGGTTTCACGGTGTCAAAGCCCCATTCACCGGTTTCAAAGTCGGTGATGACACGGCCCCAGCCACGGAACCCCTCTTCGACGTCGCCTTCGCATTCCGGATGCGCATAGACACCTTCGCTATTGGCCTGCCAGGCCTCAAGCAGCACGTCTTTAATCGGAGAGCCGATACCATCGACAACCACGCCTTCGACGCGAATACGTTCGCCTTTGGCGTTCGGGCCTGCGATGTCCCAACCCAGTTCTTGCTTATAGATGTCAAAACCAGCGGCCCCCGGGGCCAGACCGATATGAACATAAGGACCCGCCGTTTGGGATGGGGTTTCCTTCAAATACTCAGGAGTGTTCGAGGTCATATCAATTGCCCTCCAGACGGTTTTCAAACAGGGTCGAGCGACGACCACGCAGCACGATGTCAAAGCGATAGCATTGTGTGTCCAGCGGGATGGTCGCGTTTTCGTCAAGCTTCGCCACCAGCATATCGACCGCGCGCTCGTCGGGGATGGTTTTGACGATCGGGCAGCGGCTGATCCAGGGATCGCCTTCGAAATAACACTGTGTGATCAGGCGCTGCGCAAAGGCCGTGCCAAAGATCGAGAAGTGGATATGCGCCGGACGCCAGCCATTCACATAGTTGCGCCATGGGTAGGCACCGGGCTTCACCGTGCGGAAGAAATAATAGCCGTTTTCGTCGGTCAGAGTCCGACCACAGCCGCCAAAGTTCGGATCGATTGGCGCAAGATAGGTATCCTTCTTGTGGCGATAGCGTCCACCTGCATTTGCCTGCCAAGCTTCGACCAAAGTGTTAGGCACACCACGGCCGTTTTCATCCACCACACGCCCATGCACGATCAGGCGCGGGCCGATGGGGTTTTCACCGGGCTTGGCGTAGTTGTTCAGCAGGTCATTGTCCAAAGGATCAATGTCATTGTGGCCAAAGACCGGACCTGTGATCTCGCTCGCAGAGTTCTGCAGCGAAATCAGCGAATACTGCGGCGAGCGCGACACAGATGTTTTATAATGCGGTGTCAGCGCTGGCGGGTGCCATTCGCGGTCACGTTGGTAGAATTCGGCTGGTGTGTACATCTTGCTAAGTCTCCTCCTTTAGAGGGTAGTTTGGCACCTCTGACTTTAGGTGTCGTCTTCCATTTCAGCGTAGGTTTGTTTCGCCAGTTTCAGCGCGTGGTTGGCGCGGGGGACGCCCGCATAAATCGCCACATGCTGAAAAGCCTCAAGCACGTCTTGCTTGCTGGCACCTGTGCGGGCGGTTGCGCGGATATGCATGGGGATTTCTTCAAAATTCCCGGTCGCCGCCAAAAGCGCCAGTGTGATCATCGAACGTTCTCGTTTGCTGATGCCATCCGAGGCCCACACCGTGCCCCAGGCCCCTTCGGTGATCAGGTCCTGGAATGGCACGTCAAAGGGCGTCTTTTGCGCCTCAGCTCGGTCGACATGAGCATCGCCCAGCACAGACCGGCGTACCTTCATGCCCGCTTCGTAACGATCAGACAAATCCGCTCTCCTTCAGAAACTTTGTGATAAGCGCCGCATAGTCTTGCGGCTTCTCAACACAGGGCAGATGGCCCGTGCCGTCGATGATATGGAACTGAGATCCTGCGATCAGGTCCAAGGTGGATTTCGTAAGCTCTGGCGGCGTCGCCCCATCGTCTGACCCGCAAATGCCATAGGTCGGCAGGGTCAGGCTCGCGGCCTCTTCGCGCAGATCCGCATCGGCGATGGCCGCGCAGCAGGAAACATACCCCAGCGTATGGGTTCGCTCGAGCATGTGCTTCCAAGCCAGACAATCTGGCGTCGAGCGGAATTCTGGCGCGAACCAGCGTTCCATGGTTGGCTCTGAAATTACTTCGATGCCACCCTCATTGATCGCATCAATGCGGGTGTTCCACAGCTCGGGCGTGCCGATCTTGGCTGCCGTGTTGGACAACACCATCGAGTGACACAGATCCGGCCGCGTATAGGCCAGCTTCTGCGCAATCAGACCGCCAATCGAGAGACCAATGAAAAAGACATCCTTGACTTCCAACCGGTCCAGAAACTGCGCAACATCACCGGCCAAGTCGTCAATCGAATAAGGACCGTCAGGGACTGATGAGAGCCCATGCCCACGTTTGTCCATGCGGATATACCGCAGAGATGTCGGCAGCAGCGGCAGCACCGCATCCCAAAGGCGGAAATCTGTGCCAAGTGAGTTTGCGAACACCACCGGACGGCCCTCGGGATTACCATCTTGCCGCCAATTGAGTGCCAGGTTGTCAAATTCTGCGATCTGCATCGTCCATCCCTACCAATGCTGGCCCGTGAGCCTTGTGTTGAATGCAGATTGCACTTACAAAAACAGAAAGTAAAATGAGTTTTTCCGCAACTTACTTTCCAAAAACAGAAACTATGATCGACCGCCGCATCAAATTCCGCCACATCCAATGCTTTGTGGAAATCGCCCAGACCGGCAGTTTTAAACGCGCCGCGGAAACACTGTTTTTGACGCAGCCCGCGATCTCAAAGACCCTCAAGGAACTTGAAGACATTCTGGGGTGCAACCTTATGGAGCGAAGCCGAGCGGGCGTCAGCCTTACCACAGACGGCGCGCGCTTCCTGCAATATGCGCAAATGGCACTGGCCAGCTTGCAACAGGGGTTGCAGGACCTTGGCAACGAAAAAGACACGCAAACCGAGACCCTCGCCATAGGGGCGTTGCCTTCGGTGACGGCTAAACTCTTACCCGCGGTCTCTAAACGCCTATCTCAAGACCCCCACCCCTTCACCCTACGCATTCTGGACGGCCCGCATAAATTTCTTTTGGACAAGCTTGTGACGGGCGAGATCGACATGCTCTTGGGGCGCATGGGGGATCACCGCGATATGGTGGGGCTCAATTTCTCTCTGCTCTATCGCGAAAAGATTAGCTTCATTGTGCGCAAAGGCCATCCGTTTCTAAAGGATGCGACTTTAGAAGGCTTAAAAGACTGGCCCATCATCTATCCCGACCGCAACGCCGCGATCAGGCCCAGCGTGGACAGGTTTATGGTCGAACGCGGGATATCTGATCTCTACCGCCGTGTGGAAACCGTTTCCGGCGCATTCGGACGGCGTTATGTGGCGGAAAGCGATGCGATCTGGATTATTTCAGACGGCGTTGCCGCGAGCGAAGTGGACGCAGGCCGCCTGGAACGTCTACCGTTTGACACTGATACCACTTTGGGACCCATCGGCATCGTCACCCGCGAAGATTGGGACCTCAGCCACCCTGCCCGCATCTTCAGACGCGCACTGCGCGAGACGGTCGAGGATCTTGGACTGTAAGAAAGTGGCGCACCCAAAAGGATTCGAACCTTTGACCTCTGCCTTCGGAGGGCAGCGCTCTATCCAGCTGAGCTATGGGTGCCTGAGGCTCGTTATACCTTGGCCGAAATCTTCTGCAAGCGGGAAAGCGGGGCGGATTTGAAGAAAGCCGCCACGTACCAATAAGTTACGCCAGCAGTTCGTTGGCCAGCTCCAGAGCATCAACCAAAGTGTCGACCTCGTCTTTGGTGTTGTACATACCAAAGCTCGCACGGCATGTCGCTGTGACACCCAATCGTTCCATCAGAGGGCCTGCGCAATGGTGCCCTGCCCGCACAGCCACGCCGCGTTTGTCGAGGATGGTCGAGATATCATGCGCATGTGCCGCACCATCCAACGTCAGGCTAAAAATCGCCGCCTTGCCCGGCGCCTGACCCTGAACATTGAGCCAATTCAATGTCTTGAACCGTTCCAACGCATAGTCGCGCAAGTCGTTCTCATGACGCGCGACATTCTCCATGCCGATCTCCATGAGGTATTCCAGCGCCACGCCCAGACCGATGGTCTGCACGATGCCCGGCGTGCCTGCTTCGAACTTCATCGGCGGATCGTTGTAGATCACGGCATCCTGCGTGACCTCTTTGATCATGTCCCCACCGCCAATAAACGGGCGCATCTCTTTCATGCGGTCGCGCTTGATGTAGATCGCACCAGACCCCGACGGCCCATAAAGCTTGTGGCCGGTGATCGCATAAAAATCACAGCCCAGATCTTCGACATCGACCGGCATATGAACCGCGCCTTGCGAGCCATCCACCAAAACCGGTACGCCACGCGCGTGGGCCTCACTCGTGATGGTTTTGACGTCAACAACTGTACCCAGAACGTTAGAACACTGGGTGATCGCCACCAGCTTGGTCTTGTCCGAGATAGCGTCGACCACGCGTTGCGGGTCCAGACTGCCATCTTCGGCTATATCGACCCATTTCAGCACAACGCCCATGCGTTCTCGCAGGAAATGCCACGGTACAATATTGGCGTGGTGCTCCATCACCGACAGGACGATCTCGTCACCCGCGCTCAGATGCTCCATCGCCCAACCGTAGGCCACAAGGTTGATGCCCTCGGTGGTGCCAGAGTTCAGAACGATCTCGTCCGGGTCTTTGACATTGAGAAACTTTGCAATGGTACCGCGCACGGCTTCATACTTTTCGGTCGCGAGGTTGGACAGATAGTGCAGCCCGCGGTGCACATTGGCGTATTCCTCGGCGTAGCCGCGGGTCACCGCATCAATCACCACCTGCGGCTTCTGCGCAGAGGCACCATTGTCCAGATAGGTCAGCGGTTTCCCGTTCACCTCGCGCGCGAGGATCGGAAAGTCTTGGCGGATTTTGTTGATATCAAACATGCGTCTGTCCAGTTAAACGCTGATAAAGGGGGCCACAAGCAGTGAGATCACCATCACGAGGCCAACGAAGGTCAGAACAAGGCTGCCAAGGGCGCGGCCAATTGAGTCAAACTCATGCGCGCCCTTTTGAAACTGAAGGATAATCCAGATACCATAGAGCCCCGCCAGATTGATCGCCAAAACGGCGAGACTGAAAGAGGCGAAAGACACGATTAGCCCTGCCCCTTCGACGACAGCGCGCATGATTTGCAGCCAGGCGACATAAGTCAGCACAGTGGCAAATGTGCCCTGCCCGCCCAATTGACGTCCTGCGAATGTCAAAAGCGCTGCCGAGGTGGCGGCGACGATGGTCATTGTCACGAAAAGGCCGAAGGGTGTGACCACATCAAGGAACATGACACCGGGAAAGATCTCGACCGGGAAAATCAGAACCCGCGCGAAAATCGCGACCGTCGAAAGCATGACGCCCACAACAAGAAGCACCCAAGACACGCGCACCGGCAGATGCATCGCTTTGATCTGCTCAATTGCCTCTGCGGGGCGCAGGACGGTCAGGATCACGAGGTCTCGGAACTGTTGCATCATGAGGATGTCGCCATGTTGCTGCGCAGCCCAGACATCCAGAACCATGTGAACATCAGGATCGCAATCAGACCGACGCTGTCATAGACCACGCCCGGCCCGATGAAGCCGCCGACGAGGCCGCGGAACAGCGAAATCGGTGCAATCGCCAACAGTGCCCAAAACAGCGCAAAGCGGCTGGTAAACCCGTCAACCTTGCGTCCGAAGATCCGCAAAACGGTCTGAACGACAATAGCCAGCACATAAAAGGCCAGCGGCATGATGAAGATCCAGACCAAAAGCTGACCACCCAAAAGCATATTCAGCTCTAGGCCTTGCAGATGCGCTTCGCGCGCCAGACGTGGCCATTGCGCGATAAAGATCGTCACGCAGGCCGCCATCAGGATCGCAAGACCTCGGTCTTCACGCACACCCATCGCGAGGCGGCGGGACACAACCTGCCCCGGCCCCCTATAGGTTGCCAGAATATCACGCGTGACAGACATTAGCCGCGACGACGCTCCAGCCAAAGTTCAAGGCGCTCTAAGATTGACGCCCTCAAGGCTTCGTTCTCGATCTCATCAACGGCTTCGGCAAGGAAGGCCAATGTCATGAGGTCGGTTGCGATGTCCTTTGGAACGCCGCGCGCGCGCAGATAGAACAGACCTTCTTCGTCAATCGCACCAGAGGTCGAGCCGTGCGAGCAGGCCACGTCATCGGCATAGATCTCGAGTTCCGGTTTCGCGAGGAACTGGCTGTCGTCATCCAGCAGCAGAGACTGGCTGATCTGATAACCATCAGTCTTTTGCGCGTCAGGCTTTACAAGGATCTTGCCTTGGAAAACGCCTGTCGCGCCATTGCGCAGAACCTTTTTGAACACCTGACGGCTTTCGCAATTCACCGCGTCATGGGTCACGAAAACCGTGTCATCATGGTGGAAATCACCGTCGCCCACACAGGCTCCAGCCACATGGGCCACCGCGTCATCGCCGGTCAGCTCGATCACACATTCATTGCGCGTCAGGATGCCGTTGGCTGTCACTGTAAAGGATTTGAACACGCTTTCCGTACCAAGCCGCGAGAACGTATGCGTGACAGCGCGACGCTCGTGGTCGCGTCCTTGCGAGCGGATGTGGTGGAATTCAGCCTTATCGGCCACATCGACTTCGATCATCTTGTTGAACCGCGCCGCAGCCGGGCCGTTTTCCAACAAGGTCAGCTTTGCCTCTGCGTCAAGTTTGATCACATGGTGCAAAATCGCATCCGACGTGGTCGACTCGTGCTTATAGATCAAACTCACCGGTTTGCTGACCTGACCAGTCACATGGATCGCAACCCCATCCGTTGCCAACGCCGTATTCAGCGCCGCCAGAGGGCGTTCGACCGGATCCTGACCTTTGATTTCAAGCGTGCCGTAAAGATCCTTCGCCCAATGAATGTCCGCTTGTCCGATATCCGCGAGGCGCTCAATCGTCAGGCCTTCGCCTGCGAAATCATCGGAGGCCTGTGCATCAAAGACGCCATCCACAAAGACGATCTTAAGGCGGTCGATCTCGTGAAACATTGGCTCTTCGTCATTGTCAAAGAGCGCAGCTTCAACCGGTTCCGCGGAGGTCAACGTGTCCGGGCGGGTGTATTTCCAATATTCGTCGCGGGCATGAGGCAACCCCATTGCTTTTACACGCGACAGCGCGTCTTGACGTGCCGCCGACAACCACGCACCGCTCTCTGGCAGGGCAACGCCCTCCAATTGGGCGGCGGTGGCCTCTTGTTTCAATTGAGCCAAACGCATCAGGCGACCTCCGCCAGAATGTCAGCGTAACCGTTCTGTTCGACCTCAAGAGCCAGCTCTGGGCCGCCGGTTTTCACAATACGGCCGTCTGCCATGATGTGCACGACGTCTGGTTTGATGTGGTCGAGCAGACGCTGATAGTGGGTGATCACCAGGAACCCACGCCCCTCAGAGCGCAGCGCATTCACGCCATCAGAGACCAGTTTCATCGCGTCCACATCGAGACCCGAGTCGGTCTCATCAAGGATGCACATCTTTGGCTCGAGCATCGCCATCTGCAGGATCTCGTTGCGTTTTTTCTCACCGCCAGAGAAACCCATGTTCACAGGGCGCTTCAGCATATCCGCGTCGATTTTGAGCGTCTTGGCCTTGGCACGAATGTCTTTCAGGAAGTCCGCCGCAGAAAGCTCTTCCTCGCCACGCGCCTTACGCTGAGCGTTCACCGCGGTGCGCAGGAAGGTCATGTTGCTCACACCCGGGATCTCAACCGGATATTGGAACGCCAGGAACAGGCCCTCGGCTGCGCGCTCTTCGGGTTCCATCTCAAGCAGGTCTTCGCCATCGAGAGACGCTGCGCCCTCGGTGACCTCATAGCCGTCACGGCCCGACAGAACATAAGAGAGCGTCGATTTACCAGAGCCGTTAGGGCCCATGATCGCATGCACTTTGCCAGCTTCTACTGTCAGGTCTACGCCCTTCAGGATCTGCTTGTCTTCGTCTTCCAGTTTGACCTTCAGGCCTTTGATTTCCAACATGTTCTTTTCCTCATCCGCCCGCACATCAGGCGGTTCATTTCCGTATTACAAAGTGAGCCACCAAGGACCCAAAAAACCCGCTGACGAAACTCACCGCCAGCACTTGCGTGGCCCCAAGCATCGGCGCGATGCTGCTGACCACCAAAGCGAAAACCGCGCAGAATGCCCCTGTCGTGCAGGCCGGCAAAAGCGCGCTTCGCCACATTATTTCAGCACCACAGCAGTGCCCGAAGCCGAGACCATCAACATGGATTGTCCGATGACCTCATAGTCCAGATCCACACCCACGACCGCATTCGCGCCTTTGGCCATGGCCCGCTCTTCCAGCTCGCGAAGTGCCGTGTCCCGCGCATCCTGCAGCTTGCTTTCATAGGCACCAGACCGGCCGCCGACGATATCTGTAATGCTCGCAAAGACATCGCGGACAACATTCGCGCCCATGATGGCTTCGCCCACCACGATGCCGCGATAGTCGACGATCTGATGACCTTCGATTGTATTGGTCGTGCTGACGATCATAGCGATCCTCCAATCCAAGTGATCAGCATCATCACGGCCAGACAAACAAAGCCGATGACGCCCGATGTGACGATGACAGAGCCGCCAATCAGCCCTTCGGTGTTGCCGCGTTGTTTGCGGATCCCAAGGCCGATGAGGCTGCCGACCATCATGCCGACACCCACGCCGAGGCTCTGTTGCATAAGGGCTTGAATGGTTTCCATCAGCCCACAGACCCCTCAAGCGAAATTGCCACAAGCTGTTGAGCTTCCATGGCAAATTCCATTGGCAGCGCTTGCAGAACCTCTTTGGCAAAGCCGTTGACGATCAGCGCGACCGCCTCTTCTTCGTCCATGCCCCGCTGGCGGCAATAGAACATTTGCTCGTCATCAACCTTGGAAGTGGTCGCCTCATGTTCGACGCGCGATGAGTTGTTCTTGACCTCAATATACGGCACCGTATGGGCCCCGCATTTGTCGCCGATCAGCAAGCTGTCACACTGCGTATAGTTCCGAGAGTTCTTGGCCTTGGGGTGCATCGAGACCTGACCACGATAGGTGTTCTGCGCAACGCCTGCCGAGATGCCTTTGGACACGATCCGGGACTTGGTGTTTTTACCAAGGTGGATCATCTTGGTGCCGGTGTCGGCCTGCTGGTGGTTGTTGGCAATCGCGATCGAGTAAAACTCGCCCTGGCTTTCTTCGCCGCGCAGGATGCAGGAAGGATATTTCCAAGTGACGGCAGAGCCGGTTTCCACCTGCGTCCACATCATCTTGGCGCGATCCCCACGGCAATCTGCGCGTTTGGTCACAAAGTTATAGATGCCGCCTTTGCCGTTCTCATCCCCTGGGAACCAGTTCTGAACGGTAGAGTATTTCACCTCGGCGTCTTCTTCGATGATGATCTCAACCACAGCGGCGTGCAGCTGCGCGGTATCGCGTTGCGGCGCAGTACAGCCTTCGAGGTAGGACACATAAGAGCCCTTGTCCGCAATGATCAGCGTGCGTTCAAACTGACCGGTGTTTTCCGCATTGATGCGGAAATAGGTGGACAGTTCCATCGGGCACCGCACGCCCGGTGGGATGTAAACGAAGGATCCATCGGAAAAGACCGCAGAGTTCAGCGTCGCATAGAAGTTGTCCTGCACCGGAACGACCGAGCCAAGGTATTTCTTAACCAGCTCAGGATGCTCTTTGATCGCCTCAGAGATCGAACAGAAAATCACGCCCGCTTTCTTGAGTTCCGCCTGGAACGTCGTGCCCACAGACACCGAGTCAAAGACCGCATCAACCGCAACCTTACGGCCCTCAGCTGGCGCATCCTCAGCGCCTTCAACGCCTGCCAAAATCATCTGTTCTTTCAGAGGAATGCCGAGCTTTTGATATGTTTCCAGGAGCTTAGGATCCACGTCGTCCAAGGATTTCGGCTTTTCTTCCATGCTCTTTGGACGCGCATAGTAGTACTGATCCTGAAAATCGATCTCAGGATAGCTGACCATCGCCCAATCGGGCTCTTCGCGGGACAACCAACGCTGGTAAGCCTCAAGACGCCATTCAGTCATCCACTCAGGTTCGTCGTTCTTTTCAGAAATCAGACGCACGATGTCCTCGGAAAGACCCTTTGGGGCGTATTCCATTTCGATTTCGGTTTCCCAACCGTATTTATAGGCGCCGCCGACCTCGCGCACCGCGTCCACGGTCTCTTGATCGACACCTTCTTTTACGTCTTGGTCCAAAATGGCCATCTGCGTCTCCTTCAATCACGCCGCGCGGGCGCGGAATTTCTGCCATTGAGCCAGCCAAGCTTTGGCAAACCCCATGACCTCTTGTTCTGTTGTCTGCGGACCAAGGCTTACCCTGATCGCACTTGACGCTGTGGTTGCGTCATATCCCATGGCTTGCAGCACGGCGCTGGCTTTGACCTTGCCCGACGAACACGCCGAGCCTGCCGAAATCGCATAGCCCGCCAGATCCATCTGCATCACCTGTGTCTCGCCCTTCCACCCGGGCACGGCGAAACAACTTGTGTTGGGAAGGCGGTTTGCACCTTTCCCAACAAAAATTGTCTCATTTGCTGCGCTTTCAATGGTCTCTTCCAATAAATCGCGCAATTTTTCGATGTCAGACCAAATGCCGCGCTCGATACCGCGCTGTGCGGCCTCGGCTGCCGCCGCAAACCCCACAGCACCGATGATATTTTCGGTGCCTGCACGACGGCCCATCTCTTGACCGCCGCCTTTCAGGCGCGCCTCAAGATCAATGCCGCGTTTCATCACCAAAGCGCCGATGCCTTTGGGGCCGCCCAGCTTATGCGCCGAGACAATCGCCATATCTGCGCCCAGCCAATTGAAGGCCACAGGCAGTTTACCAAAGGCTTGCGTCGCGTCCGTCACCGACAGGCCCTGCGGCAATGACTGGATCACGCCGGTCTCGGAGTTCGCAAGTTGCAATGTTGATGATCTGGGATCGATGACAGTGACGGCGCCCGTGCTATCCACCGCATGGGAATGCACATCCGCAACCCAAGCGCGCACCGCGTCATGCTCTACATCACAACCAAGAATATCTCGCCCCTGAAGCGCCAAAGACGCGGCCTCTGTAGCGCTCGAGGTAAAAACAACCTCCGCCCCATCCGCGCCAAAGGCCGAAGCCACCGTCTGACGTGCCTTTTCCAAGGCAGATTTCGCCGCCCGGCCTTCGGAATGGACCGAAGAGGGGTTGCCGATGAGGGACATCGCCCCAATCATCGCTTCCCGCGCCTCAGGACGCAGCGGCGTCGTGGCGTTATGGTCTAAATAGGCGCGCATCAGTCCTCATCCACCACCGCAAACAAGGACGGCACTGCCGGACATGGCGCGAGGCCGTTTTCCACAATATCGGACAGGCGGGTTTGGTGCAGGAACACATAAACATGCGCCGAAAGGCCTTCCCACAAACGGTTCGCCATGGACTGCGCCCGAGAGCCCGATTGCCCACCAGAGGCCCCCGCCCCCGTGTGCAGTGCCGACACGGTTTCATCCACCGCCGCCAGCACATCCACAATCCGAATCTCGGCTGTTGGCCGCGCCAAACGATAGCCACCACCGGGCCCACGTACAGAGTCCACCAATTCAGCACGGCGCAATTTCAGAAAAAGCTGCTCAAGATAGGCCAGCGAAATATCCTGACGCTCGGAAATCTCGGACAAAGTCACAAGTTTTTCAGTGGGTTGCAACGCAATATCCGCAAGGGCTACGACCGCGTAGCGTCCCTTCGTCGAGAGTTTCATAGCCCCAATTCCTCGCGCGAATTCGTTGACCTCCGTCGTCGCATTGCGTAGACCGCTTAAAACGCCAAACGAAGCAGGCCGCAGCGGCCTGTAGTTAGAATAGTTCTAAAGTGCCCGAGGGATTTCGTCAAGAAACCTTTACACTTTATTGAAGGAGGCAGGCAGACATATGCCAGAGGTCATTTTTCCTGGTCCAGAAGGACGTCTTGAAGGCCGCTATCACCCGCAAAAAGATCGCGACGCGCCGATTGCCATCGTGCTGCATCCGCATCCACAATTCGGCGGGACGATGAACAACAAAGTCGTCTACAACCTGCATTATGCCTTCTACAACATGGGTTTCACCGTTCTGCGGTTTAACTTCCGTGGCGTGGGCCGCTCTCAGGGCGAGTATGACCAAGGTGTTGGCGAGCTCTCTGATGCCGCGAGCGCGCTGGACTACCTGCAATCCATGAACACCAACTCGAAACATTGCTGGGTCGCTGGCTTTAGCTTTGGCGCTTGGATCGGTATGCAGCTTTTGATGCGCCGTCCGGAAATCACGGGTTTCATCAGCGTGTCGCCACCTGCGAATATGTACGATTTCAGCTTCTTGGCGCCCTGCCCGTCTTCTGGCCTGATCATCAACGGCACTGGCGACCGGGTTGCGCCTCCTGCGGACACCACCAATCTGGTGAACAAGCTGCACGAGCAAAAAGGCATCACGATCACCCACACTGAGATCGAAGGCGCGGACCACTTCTTTAAAGAACCGCATATGGATCACATGATCGGAGACGTCACCGACTATGTGAAACGCCGTCTCACCGAGAACACGCGGTAATCCATGAGCTACGTTGAAAACCTGGGCGAAAAGCTCGCACGTGATGTTCTGAAGGCCCAAAAGGAAACGGGCGATCTGAATATGGTGCAGACCATCGGCCAGGTTCTTGAGGCCTCGTCCTCGACTTTGCACGAAGCCTATATGACCGCCGTGCGCGTCTATGACGCCGAAGAGCGCGCGCGCAAGACGCTTGCCCAAATGCTCGGGAGCCAGCCGCCACGATGACGAAGACGCTCGACCAACAGATTGATTTTCTGAATGAAATCGACAAGTTGAAGAGCGTCACCCGGTCAAGCTACATCGTGGATGGTTCGCGATTTGAGAATTCAGCCGAACATAGCTGGCATCTGGCGCTCTATGCTTTGATCTTTGCGCCTCATGCTGGCGAGGACGTCGACATCCTGCGCGTCATTCAGATGCTTTTGTTGCATGACATTGTCGAGATCGACGTGGGCGATCATCCGATTGACCTCCCCACCGACTGGGAGGCTGTCGCCGTCGCAGAGCAAGCCGCCGCAGCGCGCATTTTTGGTATGTTGCCGGCCGCTCAGAGCACGGTTTTGCGGGAGATCTGGCAAGAGTTTGAAGCCGCGCAAACCCCAAGCGCGCGGTTTGCCAAAGCGCTGGATGCCTGCCAACCGATCTTTCAAACCCTTAACAACGCAAGGGAAATCCCAGATCACGTCGAGATCGTTCAGGACAACCTCAAAACCGGACGCGCCCGTATGTTGGTCGACCGCTTCCCCGAAGCCCATGCCTATGCGTCTCAGGAACTTGGATGGACAAAGGAAAGCCCCTCACAGGACTTTTTGAAACGTCTCGCGTTCCTTATCGAAGTCGACCGCCTGAAAACCGTCACCCGAGCCACGAAACTCTGCGACAACTCGCGTCGTGAAACCAGTGGCGAACACTCTTGGCACATCGCCATGTATGCATGGGTCCTGGCTGAACATGCTCATGCAGATATCGACGTCGCGCGCGTCTTAAAGATGTTGCTGATCCATGATCTGGTGGAAATCGACGTCGGAGACGCCCCGATCCATGGCGACCATGACATTGCTGACATCGAAGCGAAGGAAGCCGCCGCAGCAGGCCGCATCTTTGGCCTTTTGCCCGACGCACAGGGCCAAGAGCTACGCGCCCTCTGGGACGAATTTGAATCCGCAGAAAGCGATGACGCGGTTTTTGCGAAATCCGTGGACCGCGTGCAGCCCGTCAACGCCAACCTCGAAACCGGCGGCGGCAGCTGGGTGGAATACAAGGTCTCTCGCCAGCAACTCGAAGACCGCGTCGGCTGGAAAGTCGCCAAAGGCGCGCCGGATCTTTGGGATCACCTTCAGGCGCGCATTGGGGCTTGGTTTGAGACCAATGCTGAAAAGCTAGAGGCCTAGGCCGCGACCTCGGCTCGGTTTGGATTAAAGTCCATTTCGCTAAGCCCTTCAGATGTAATCGAAATCATCTTCCCCGGAGCCAGCTCGATCCATCCGTCCTCATCGGTTTCCAGCGGCTCGGACACCACGGCCCAGCCCCGCCGCGTTTCGCTATACCGATAGTAAACCGACGGTGCGATATGGTCGCTGGAATACCGCGCGGCATAGAGCGTTTTCCCATCTGAGAATGCCGCTAAAAGCCGCATATGGGGCGACTCTCCGGTTTCGCGGCTCTGGCTTTCCAGCCACGCCACCGACTGCTCCAGCGCAGCGCAGGGGTCGTGATCCAAGCCATATCCCAACGCCAAGAGGAACAGAACTTCGCTGTCCGTGCCACCCAAGCGTTTGCCATAGAGGTCGTCTGGAACAGCCATATCGGCGGCCTTGCGAAACTGTTCAAAGCCGCCAACCTGACCGTTGTGCATGAAGGTCCAATTCCGCGCGGCAAAGGGATGGCAATTGTTGCGCGAGGAGCTGGCGCCGGTCGACGCGCGCACATGGGACAGGAACAGCCGCGATTTCACCTGATGTGCCAATGACCGCAGGTTTGGATCCGACCACGCGGGATAAACATCCCGGTAAAGTCCCGGTTCCGGTCGCGCGTCATACCAAGCGAGCCCAAACCCATCCGCATTGGTGGTCGTTTTGCATTCCGTGGCCTCAACACTCTGCGCCACCAAAGAATGGTCCGGTCTCGTGATGATATCTTCCAGGTAAATCGGTTCCCCGATATATGCGGCCCAACGGCACATGATCTGACCCTCGCTTTGTGATTGGCCGGGGGTATAGCCACCGTGCGCCCCAACCGTCTATGCCTCGGGATGCACAAGCGCGATGTCAGATCTGCACAGTCGCCACCACATAGCGCCTATGCACGCAAGAGGGCTGGTGTTTTCTGCACTGCCGCGTTAAGGGCTGCGCGAACATATCAAGGGCAGACTCATGGATCTCCGCAATATCGCGATCATCGCACACGTTGACCACGGCAAGACCACGCTGGTGGACGAGCTTCTCAAGCAATCTGGCGCGTTTCGCGAGAACCAGGAAGTGGCCGAACGTGCCATGGATTCCAACGAGTTGGAAAAAGAACGCGGCATTACCATCTTCGCGAAACCGACCTCGGTGGAGTGGAAAGGCACGCGGATCAATATCGTGGACACTCCTGGTCACGCGGACTTCGGCGGCGAGGTTGAGCGGATTCTGTCCATGGTCGACGGCGTTGTTCTGCTGGTGGACGCGGCCGAAGGCCCGATGCCTCAGACCAAATTCGTGACCTCCAAAGCGCTGGCACTGGGTCTGCGCCCAATCGTGGTTCTGAACAAAGTCGACAAGCCCGATGCAGAGCCAGATCGCGCGCTGGATGAGTGTTTTGACCTCTTCGCGTCGCTGGATGCGGACGAAGATCAGCTTGATTTCCCACATCTTTACGCCTCTGGTCGTTCCGGCTGGGCGGATGCAGATCTGGATGGTCCCCGCAAAGACCTGCACGCGCTGTTTAACCTTGTGGTCAACCACGTCCCTGCCCCGCGCCAGGTCGCGAAACAGGACGATGATTTCCGCATGCTGGCCACCACGCTGGGTTCTGACCCCTTCGTGGGCCGTATCCTGACTGGCCGCGTTGAAAGCGGCAAACTTAAGGTCGGCGCAACCGTTCAGGCGATTTCCCGCATCGGTCAAAAGATCGAGCAATTCCGGGTCACAAAGATCCAAGCCTTCCGTGGCCTTGCGCAACAAGACATCGAAGAAGCCACCGCAGGCGACATCGTCTCGCTCGCGGGCATGTCCAAAGCGACCGTGGCCGACACAATCTGTGCCTTGGCGGTCGATGAGCCTCTGGAAGCGCAACCGATTGATCCGCCCACCATCACCGTGACCTTTGGCATCAACGACAGCCCTCTGGCAGGTCGTGACGGCAAGAAAGTTCAGTCGCGGGTGATCCGTGATCGTCTGATGAAAGAGGCCGAGTCCAACGTCGCGATCAAAATCACCGACACACCAGGTGGCGAAGCCTTTGAGGTTGCGGGTCGTGGCGAACTCCAGATGGGGGTTCTGATCGAGAACATGCGCCGCGAAGGCTTTGAACTGTCGATCTCACGCCCTCAGGTTCTGATGCGCGAAGAAGACGGCCAGAAAATGGAGCCGATCGAAGAAGTCACCATCGACGTGGATGACGAATATTCTGGCGCAGTGATCGAAAAACTGACCGGCGCGCGCAAAGGCGATCTGGCCGAGATGAAACCGGCGGGTGCTGGCAAAACCCGCATTATCGCGCATGTGCCATCGCGTGGTCTGATCGGCTATCACGGCGAATTCCTGACCGACACGCGCGGTACCGGCGTTCTAAACCGCGTGTTCCACTCCTGGGCCCCTTACAAAGGCGCGATCCCGGGCCGTCGCGCGGGCGTTCTGATCTCGATGGAGAACGGCGTGTCCGTGGCCTATGCGCTCTGGAACCTGGAAGAGCGCGGCAAGATGATGATCGGCGCTCAAGAACAGGTCTATCAGGGCATGATCATTGGCGAACACAGCCGTGACAATGATCTCGAGGTGAACCCTCTGAAGGGTAAGAAACTGACCAACGTGCGGGCTTCTGGGTCTGATGACGCAGTGCGCCTGACCACGCCGATGAGCCTGTCTTTGGAAGAGGCGATTGCCTATATCAACGACGACGAGTTGGTCGAAGTGACCCCGAATGAGGTGCGTCTGCGCAAACGCTATCTGGATCCGCATGAACGTAAGCGGATGTCCAAGCAGGTCTAAGGACAAGTGGGGGCCAGCCCCCACACCCCCGGGATATTTCCAGCAAGAGAAAGACTTACGCGTCGGGTTTTCCGACGTGTTGGTCAAAAAGGATGGTATTGCCATCGGGGTCGGTCAGCATGAAACTGGCCGGTGCGGTGCCGTTTGCATCAGCGGGCGTCTGGATGTCGATCCCTGCAGCTTGGAGGCGGCTTTGAATATCGCGTACGTCTTCGAACGCGCCATCAACAGCAGCCGCGTCTTGCGTCCAGCCCGGATTGATTGTTAGAATATTACCCTCAAACATGCCCTGAAACAGGCCGATCACAGCCTCTCCGCTTTTGAGGATCGCATAGTTGTGCTCGCTACCGTCATGGAAGCTCTCAAACCCGAGTGTTTCATAGAATCTAATTGAGGCCGCGAGGTCTTTGACCGCGAGGCTTACGGAAAATGCGCCGAGTGACATGTCACTGGTCCCCCTTAATTTTCATACTAGGGGGAGCCTATCAGGCGATTTCAGATATCCTAAGGAGAAAGCGGTTCGTGAGGCTACTCAGAGGTTTCCACGACCATAAGTTCGCGTTCAGACGCGCCGCGCGCATGGCTTAGCGCCTCTTGGTACTCTGGGCTGTGGTAGCAGGCGACGGCTGTGTCGACGTCAGGGAATTTAGCGACCACATTGCGCGGGCGTTCTTTGCCCTCAAGCTGCACGAAACGACCTGCGCGCGCGATGAAATGGCCACCGTGTTTGGCGATCGCAGGACCGGCGAGCTCGGCATATTTGCCATAGGCCTCAGGGTTAGTAACGGTCACATGAGCAATCCAGAGCGCGGGCATCATTCGTATCCTTCTACAATCACAACGGTTCGGTTCGAGCTGCGCAGGGCGATCGGCAGGATCGCCTGATATTCGTCAGACTGGTACCAGGATTCAGCGACTTCGCGGCTGGGGAATTCGATGATCACATGGCGATCGGGTGCCGGACCTTCGACCACAGATTGAAACCCGCCTTTGGCCAGGAACCTGCCGCCAACCTTCTTGGCGCTGGCGACAGTTTGTTCGGCGTAGGTCCGGTAATCCTCGCGGTTGGTGACCTCAATCCCTGCGATTACATATGCCACCATCCGCGAATTCCTTTTCGTTAAAGCAGCGCTTCGGCAGCTTTGATCGCGGCCTCAGCATTGCTGGTGTCTTTGGCGCCACCCTGGGCCATGTCCGGACGACCACCGCCGCCTTTACCACCCAATTCAGCCACCGCAGCGCGTACGATGTCAACGGCGTTCAGATCTTCCGTTAGGTCCTTTGTAACGCCTGCTGCAACGGCCGCTTTGCCGTCGGCATCTGCGATCAAAAGAACCGCACCGGATTCGATCCGCGCTTTATGTTCATCAATCAGCGCCGGCAGGTCGCGCCCCGACACACCTTGCAGCACCTGAGCGATGAACTTCTTGCCATTGATCTCTTTGACTTCCGGACCAGAGCCCTGCCCTGCGCCACCTGCCATCGCGAGTTCGCGACGCAGTTGCGCGACTTCGTTTTGCAGGGCTTTGCGTTCATCCATCAGAGATTTCACGCGATCCAAGGCGTCCGTTGGCTGTGCTTTGAGCAACCCAAGAATGTCTCCAAGGCTGGCGGCCTCGGCTTGCGAATGCGCCACAGCCGCCGCGCCTGTCAGCGCCTCGATCCGGCGCACGCCTGCAGAGGACGCGCTGTCGCCCAGGATCACCAGTGCGCCGATGTCACCGGTCTGTTTGACGTGTGTGCCGCCGCAAAGCTCCAAGGAATATGTGTTTCCGTCCAGACCTTTACCAGTATCGGCGCGGCCCATGGACACGACGCGTACCTCGTCGCCATACTTCTCGCCAAAGAGCGCCTGCGCGCCAATGTCACGAGCGTCATCCGGCGTCATGATGCGGGTTTCGACAGGAGTGTTCTGGCGGATATAGGCGTTCACCTCATCGGCAACCTGGGTCAGCTCTTCCGCTGACAGCGCCTTGGTGTGGCTAAAGTCAAACCGCAGACGATCTTCTGCATTCAGCGAGCCACGCTGCGCCACATGTTCACCAAGCGCATTGCGCAGAGCCTCATGCAACAGGTGAGTTGCCGAGTGGTTCGCGCGGATCGCGGTGCGGCGCGCGTGATCGACCTCCAGTTCGACTGGATCGCCTTTGGTCACAGTGCCTTTTTCGACCAGCACCTTATGGGCATAGACCTTACCGTCCGCGAATTTGCGCGTATCCTGAACCAGAGACACATCATCGCGATTGTCCAGACGACGGATCACGCCCGTGTCGCCAACCTGACCACCAGACTCCCCATAGAATGGGGTTTGGTTCACGATCACCCAGCCAGTTTGACCCGCTTCCAGCGCGTCAACCACATTTCCGTCTTGCACCAGAGCCACAACCTGCCCTTCGGCCTTTTCGGTGTCATAGCCAAGGAAGTCCGTCGTGCCTGCTGTGTCGAGCACATCAAACCAAACCGTATTGTCCGCAGCTTCTCCAGAGCCCGCCCAAGCCGCGCGCGCCTTGGCTTTCTGCTCTTCCATCGCTGCATCAAAGCCGTCGGTGTCAACCTCACGGTCCTTCTCGCGCAATGCATCCTGTGTCAGATCGAGCGGGAAGCCATAGGTGTCATAGAGTTTGAAGGCCGCGTCGCCCGACAAAGGCGCGCCCTCTTCAAGCCCATCGAGCTCGTCATCAAGCAGCTTGAGACCGCGGTCCAAAGTCTGTTTGAACCGGGTTTCTTCCAGTTTCAACGTTTCTTCGATCAGCGCTTGCGCCTGCGTCAGCTCAGGATATGCCGCGCCCATCTGCTGCACCAAAGCTGGCACCAAACGGTGCATCACAGGATCCTTCGCCCCGAGCAAATGCGCATGACGCATCGCGCGACGCATAATGCGACGCAGGACATAGCCTCGACCATCGTTAGACGGCATCACTCCGTCCGAAATCAGGAAGGACGTGGAGCGCAGGTGGTCTGCAATCACGCGGTGATGCACGTTCTTGTCGCCGTATGGATCAACTGATGTGGCATCCGCAGACGCTTCGATCAGCGACTTCATCAGATCGGTTTCATAGTTGTCATGGCTGCCCTGCAGCAGCGCGCCGATCCGCTCCAAACCCATGCCAGTGTCGATGGACTGCATGTCCAGCGCCTTCATCGAGCCGTCTTCGAACTGTTCGTTCTGCATGAAAACGACGTTCCAGATTTCGATGAACCGGTCGCCGTCCTCTTCGGGGCTACCGGGAGGGCCTCCCCAGATGTGATCGCCGTGATCGTAGAAAATCTCGGTACAGGGACCACAAGGGCCAGTCGGCCCCATCTGCCAGAAGTTATCCGAGGTCGCGATGCGGATGATCCGATCCTCTGGCACACCGACTTTCTTCCAGATTTCAAAAGCTTCGTCGTCGGTGTGGTAGATCGTGGTATAGAGCTTGTCTTTCGGGATATCGAACTCTTTGGTGATCAATTCCCATGCAAACGGGATCGCGTCATCCTTGAAATAATCCCCAAACGAAAAGTTCCCGAGCATCTCGAAAAACGTATGGTGACGCGCTGTATAGCCGACGTTGTCCAGATCGTTGTGCTTACCACCTGCGCGCACGCATTTTTGCGAGGTCGTCGCGCGCTTATAATCGCGGGTTTCGACACCAGTAAACAGGTTTTTGAACTGCACCATGCCCGAATTTGTGAACATCAAAGTCGGGTCGTTTCTGGGCACCAATGGGCTTGAGGGCACGATCTCGTGGCCCTGTTTTGCGAAATAGTTCAGAAAGGTCGACCGGATGTCGTTCAAGCTTGGCATGGGTAGGCTCTTTTAAGGTGTTTCACACGTCAAAAGTGGGTTTATCCTTAGCCAAACAAGGTGTCCACAGGCGAGTGGACTGTTTTGCGCATCAAGTATTTATGCGGTGAGTTTTTTCACGATATCTCCGTTACGAATGACACCATTGCTTTCAATCGAACAAAGAATGCCGCGCAGCCGATATTTCACATTCTCAGGATCATTGATCCAATCAAAACTCTCGCGCCCATAGCGGACTTTCCACTTTGCGCAGGCGGTGTTGAACTCTTCAGAAACCTTAAGGACCACATCGCCGACCTGTAGACGTTGCCCCACGGGCAGGTTTTCATAACTTAGGTCCATATCCAGAATGAACGTATCGCCCGGATGCGCAACATTCTCGCGATCGCGCCACACGGCATCCAATACACGGCTGTTCAGAATGCAGACCTGAATCTGAGGGTCCGGACTACCATCTGGTAGCTTCAACCAAGGCTGCGTTGCCCAACGCTCGCCTGGAATGCCGTTTTCTTTGGTGAATTCCATCTGTTCCGGAAAGGCACGTTGATTTCGGCCTGGCCTGGAACACAACATAGAAACGGCCGCCCCATCTTTTGGAGCGGCCAGTATCTCAGGCAAGAGGTCATCAAGCTCTGATCGGGTGATATGCACTTGGGCTATCCTTCAAGCAACTCGTCGTCACCTTTTTCACCCTCAGGCAAATCAAAATCAAGCCCATGCGCGGCGCGGATTTTATCTTCGATCTCAAGCGCGATTTTTGGGTTCTCCTTCAGGAAGGTCTTCGCGTTCTCACGCCCCTGCCCAATCCGCTCGTCGCCATAGCTGAACCAGCTGCCAGACTTCGCGACCACACCAGCTTTGTTACCCAGATCAAGCAGCTCGCCCATCTTGGAAATGCCTTCGCCATACATGATGTCGAATTCCACCTGCTTGAACGGAGGCGCAACCTTGTTCTTCACAACTTTCACGCGGGTCGCGTTTCCGACGACCTCATCGCGGTCCTTCAAAGCGCCGATCCGGCGGATATCCAAACGCACAGAGCTATAGAATTTCAGAGCATTACCGCCAGTGGTCGTCTCTGGGCTGCCAAACATGACGCCTATCTTCATCCGGATCTGGTTGATAAAGATCACCATGCAGTTTGACCGCGCGATCGAACCCGTCAGTTTCCGCATCGCCTGGCTCATCAGACGTGCCTGGACACCCACGCTGCTGTCGCCCATGTCGCCTTCAAGCTCGGACTTAGGTGTCAGGGCCGCAACAGAGTCGACGACGACCATATTCACGGCACCAGACCGCACCAAAGTGTCTGTGATTTCAAGCGCCTGCTCACCGGTATCCGGTTGCGAAATCAGCAATTCATCGAGATCCACACCCAGCTTACGGGCATATTGCGGATCCAGCGCATGTTCGGCATCCACAAAGGCACAAACGCCGCCTTTTTTCTGTTCCTCTGCAATGCAATGCAGAGTCAGTGTGGTTTTACCCGAACTTTCAGGGCCATAGATTTCAATGATCCGGCCCTTTGGCAGACCGCCAATGCCCAGAGCGATATCTAGGCCCAAGGAGCCGGTCGAGGTCGCCTCAATCTCCTGGATCGCATTGCCCTCGCCGAGCTTCATAATCGAGCCCTTGCCGAATTGGCGTTCAATCTGCGCCAAAGCGCTGTCCAGCGCCTTTTGCTTGTCGTTGGAAGTCTTGCTGCTCATGTTCAGTAAATCTGCCGTTGCCATTGGTTCACTTCCTTATTCCACACCCAGACTTGGGCGGCAATGATTGCTTGTGTTCTCTTCTTGTTCTCATCTTTATGAGATCAAAACAAGAACATTTCAAGAAAATAATTTCAATTCTACTTTTTATGATCTGGGTTAAGCGTTAGTTTACAGGATAGATAAAACACTCGAAATCGAGGCATGAGACGAGTAAATGCTTGTTTTCTGGAAAGAAAAACTGGTGATCCTCGCGGTCCCCAAGACCGGCACGACGGCATTGGCCAAAGCTTTGGGATCATCTGCCGACATCATCATCAATGATCCTCCGGAACTCAAGCACGCGCCGCTCTATCGTTACAATCGGTTTTTCAGGCCGATGTTTGAGAAAGCATGCAAACAAGAGCACATGGATGTGATGGCGATCATGCGCGAGCCCGTCAGTTGGTTGGGAAGTTGGTATCGCTATCGGCAGAGAGGTTTTCTTGACGGGAAACCCACCTCTACTCGTGGGATCAGTTTCGACGAATTTGTTCAGGCTTATCTTTCCGACGACCGCCCGCCTTTTGCCAACGTCGGAAGCCAAGCCAAGTTTCTTGAGCCTCGTCCCAATGGAACGCAAGTTTCCCATCTTTTTCGATATGAAGCTCCCGCTCGGATGTTGGCTTTTCTCAGTGAGCGTTTAGGTCGCGAAATTTCTTTGGATCAGGTGAATGTGTCCTCACAGGCCGACCTGACGCTTTCGGCAGAGACACGAACCAGACTTCAAACCGTTCATTCCGCAGATTTTTCGCTATACGAGTCCCTCAACGACCCGATTTAACTGTTTGTCAACCGTGGCGGTCAGCTGCGCCAATGAAAACGGCTTTGGCAGAAAGGTCGAATTTTCGATACTCAGCCTGTCTTCACTGAATTTCCCATCTGCGTAGCCTGAGACAAAAATGACCGGCGTGTCTGGTCGTTCGGCGCGCGCCTTTTTCACCCAGCTTGGGCCGTCCAATCCAGGCATAATGACATCCGTCACGATAAGGTCGATCCTTAGTTCCTTGTCTTCAAGAATCTTCAACGCCTCTGTCGCGGCCCCAGCTTCAAGAACGGTAAGCCCTTTGATCCGCAGTGCGCGCGCAGCAAAAGCCCGCACCGGCGCCTCGTCTTCGACCAAGAGAACGGTGCCCGCAACGGCAGGCGACAATGCGAGTGGTAGCTCCGTGGCATCCTCGGTTGTGAGTTGCACCTCCGGGGACACGGCGGGGAACAAGAGCCTGAAAGTGGTTCCTTCGCCGACTACACTATCGACAAAAATAAATCCCCCGGACTGTTTTACAATTCCATAGACCGTTGAAAGGCCAAGCCCCGTTCCCTCACCAACCGGCTTCGAGGTATAGAAGGGCTCAAACACCTGCTGAAGCTTGTGCTCTGGGATCCCTACCCCGGTGTCACGCACCTCGACACTGACATATTCTCCGACTGGTACGGTTGCGCGATCCCGAACAAGTGCACTATCCAGATTGAGATTTTCGGTTTCGATAGTGATGACCCCGCCCCCTTCCATCGCATCGCGTGCGTTGACCACGAGATTCATGATCACCTGTTCAAACTGCTGTCGATCCACACGGATGGCGTTCAAGCCATCGCCATTTACGACATCCAGTCGATAGTTATCCCCCACCAAACGGTTCAAAAGGTGAGTCAAATCGGCCAGAGTCTGTTCCAGATGGCTAACCTCAGGCTGCAATGTTTGTTTGCGCGAGAATGCCAGCAATTGACCAACGAGGCTGGCTGCCCGGTTCGCGTTCTGAGATATTTGCGTCAGATCCGCGAATGCCTCGTCACCCTTGTCGTGACGCAAAAGCAAAAGATCGCAATGCCCCGTTATGGCTGTCAAAAGATTATTGAAATCATGCGCAACACCGCCCGCAAGCTGTCCAATTGCCTGCATTTTCTGACTTTGTACGAATTGCGCCTCAAGCGTCTTTAGCTCGGTCGCATCATTGAGAACGGCGTAAAGAGCCCCTCCGTCGCTATCCGTCATTTGGCCAAGCGTCACCTGCAGGAAGGCTTCAAGCGACTCTGTTTTTAAACGCAAGAATTCGGTGGACGTGTCCGACCTGCCCTCAGACACTTCTTTAAGCCAATCCTCGAGTGGCCGACCCAAGCCTTCAAACAGGTCCCGAATTCCTGTGCCCTCTAGGGTATCCACATTTATTAGACCTCGCGCAGCGCGATTGGCCTGCAGGATCTCTCCGTCGCAGTTGAGTTTTAGCGTCGCGACCGGAAGATCTTCGAACGTCAACGAAATGTAGCCTTTGGCAGCCTCATGTGCGGGCAAGATGCAGATCTCTTTCCGCACGCGCGTGTCACCAATTGTCTGAAGAAAACACGGCAGAAGACCGCTCTTGGTTCGCAACGTGTTAATGCTGCCGAAATAAGGTGCGTCATCCACAAGTATCTCGGACAATTACGCAAGCCGATCACCGAACAAACTTCGCGCAGCCGCGTTCATGAATAAAATCGAACCATTCCGCCCAACCGTGATCAGCGGCACAGAATGGTCCTCGGGGACGGCAGGAGTAGCGTCGCTGCGTCCGGTCACTTCCCACAAAAAGAGGTCCTTTTCGATGTGCGTAACACAGAGATCGGTCATCCCCTTTCGCGTGACCAATGTTTCCGTGGCGTGTTGCTTTAAGCGTGCGGCGTCATGCAGCCGGCTCAGCGTGTCTTGCGCATCCACGATAAAGACGCTCAGCACCTTGATCAGATTGGATTCGATGAGGCCATCGTCCCGTGCGGCGTCGTTGCGATAGAAAACCTCCCCATCCGAGGACACCAAAAATTTCTTTTCTGAATCTTTGCCGATGACCGATTGCATGCGCTGCGCAAGCCCTTTCGCAGTGTTGCGCATTAGTCTGGCGTATCCCCATAGAACGACCGGCAAAGCCAAAAGACCGGCCGCGACGCTAACAGCGAAAACCTTTAAAACCAAGACCTCGACGAAAAAACTGGATAGTGCCGCGATGAGCGCAAGTGACAGTATCACTTTGGTCCACGACTGCGACCGGTCAGCCCCCTGTCCTGGCGGTGCAATGTTTTGTAAAATCAATACGAAGCCCTGCATTCATCTGCTTTCTCATCACGAAATTGCCGCAGAAATTCTTTACGAAGCCTTAAGCGCTTCGATTTAAATCGATCAATTGCCACAGAAAAAGGTAAAGCTCTGAGGAATCAGAGTTTTTGTAATACGGCCGCAAAAAAACCGTCACAGTTTTGGAGCGGCGTCCACTGGGTCTGAGCTTTAATGCTCCATTCGGGATGCGTTCTCAAAAAGGCTGCGACCTGTTCTTCATTTTCTGAGTGACACATAGAACACGTAGCATACACCAGCGTTCCATCAGGCGTGACCAAGTGGCTCGCCTGATCCAGAATCTCCGCCTGAAGCTTTAAAAGCTCTTCAAAGTCTTGCCGTGTCATCCGCCATTTTCCTTCCGGATCACGGCGCCAGGACCCGCTACCCGAACAGGGCACGTCGCAAAAAACCAGATCGAAGGGCTTTGCGGAATTCAGGTCATCAGAGCCTAATATACGCGCTTTATGCCCTGCACGTTTGGCGCGGACGGGCAGATCCTGCATCCGACGCGGGATCGCATCATGGGCGCAAAACGTTCCATCAACGCGCGCGGCCATCGCCAAGAGTTTGCCCCCACCGCCCGCGCAATAATCAAGCACGCGCGTACCATTGCGCAGAGGCAAAGCCTCAATGGCGGCCTGACTGGAGGCATCCTGTAATTCGACAAGTCCACTTTGGTAAGCACCAGATTGTGCAATCTGGCGCGCGCCATTTAGGACGGTCAAAGCAGTGTCGCTGGCCGGGTGGGGTTCTGCTTCGATGCTTTGCTGCCTTAGGGTCTCAATGGCCGCTGGGCGATCCGTTTTACGCAGGTTACAGCGCAAGATAACAGGTGCACGCTCTTTGAGTTTGGCCTCAACCAACTCAAAATCTTCGCCCAACGTTTGACGCAACTCTGGTATCGCCCACTCTGGAAGATCATACCCCACGATGGGTTTGTCACTTGGCAGCTCTGCAGGTTGCAGCTTGTCAGGTCCATAGCCGTCGCCTGCAAACAGCGCATCCAGATCCTGATCTTGCAACGTTAGTAGCCCCATCATCAGAGATCGCCCGGTCAGCCCACCACCAACCTGCTCGCAGCTATTGCGACGGCGCAGGACATCATAGACATGATCCCGAATGGCCGCGCGGTCCTTGGATCCGGCAAACCGAGACCGGCGCGCCCAAGCGGTTAAGGCGCGCTCGGCTGGCGCGCCCTCAAGGATCTCATCAAGGATCTCAATTGCTGCCTGAACACGGGCCGCCGGACGCATCAGCCGATCCGGTAGTTCGGGCTCTCGCGGGTGATCTGCACGTCATGCACGTGGCTTTCCTTAAGCCCCGCACCGGTGATCTTCACGAAATTGCAGTTCTTGCGCATCTCTTCGACGGTCGCATTGCCCGTATAGCCCATAGCCGCGCGCAAGCCGCCGACGAGTTGGTGGATCACAGCGCCAGCGGATCCCTTATACGGCACCTGCCCTTCGATGCCTTCCGGCACCAGCTTGTCGCTTGCGGCATCTTTCTGGAAATAGCGATCAGCCGAGCCGCGCGCCATGGCACCAAGGCTGCCCATACCGCGATAGGATTTGAACGAACGACCATTATAGAGGATCACTTCGCCCGGAGATTCATCCGTGCCCGCAATCATCGAGCCAACCATGGCACAGGAGGCCCCTGCCGCGATGGCTTTAGCAAAGTCACCCGAGAATTTGATGCCACCGTCCGCAATCACAGGCGTATCACCCGCTGCGCGTGCACAATCCATGACGGCCGAGAGCTGTGGGACACCGACCCCTGCCACCATTCGTGTGGTACAGATCGAGCCCGGCCCGATACCGACTTTCACCGCATCAGCCCCCGCATCAATCAACGCGCGGGTCGCATCATAGGTGGCGACATTGCCCGCGATCACCTGCACTTGGTTGCTCTCGCGTTTGATGCGCTGCACAGCTTCGATCACGCCCGCGGAATGCCCATGCGCCGTATCTACGACCACAATATCCACTCCGGCATCAATCAGCTGCTCAGACCGCGCGAAGCCACTGTCGCCAACCGACGAAGCAGCTGCCACGCGGAGCCGTCCGAGGTCATCCTTACAGGCCGTGGGGTTCAGAACAGCTTGTTCGGTGTCCTTAAGCGTCAAGAGACCCGTCAACTTGCCAGCCCCATCGACCACCAAAAGTTTCTCGATCCGACGCGCCTTCATGAGGCTCTTGGCTTCTTCGAGATCCGCAGGTTCCTGCAACATCGCCAGATTGTCGGAGGTCATCATGACGGACACTGGCGTGTCATCCGATGTCGCAAACCGCATGTCGCGGTTGGTCACGATGCCGACGACCTTGCCCGCGTCATCTACCACTGGGAACCCAGTCACACGATAGCGCTCTTGCAGGGCTTTCGCGTCCGCCAGTGTTTGATTGGCCTTCAATGTGATCGGGTTATACACAATCCCCGATTCAAAGCGCTTCACCCGGCGGACCTGTTTGGATTGCTCTTCCACATCAAGGTTCTTGTGAATAACCCCCATGCCGCCCGCCTGCGCCATGGCAATCGCCATTTTCGCCTCGGTCACCGTGTCCATAGCAGAACTCAGCAGCGGGATATTCAGAGCGATGGATTTCGTCACCCAAGTGCGTGTATCCGCGGTTGTCGGCAGCACCTCAGAGGCGCCGGGGACCAGCAAAACATCGTCAAAGGTAAGGGCCTCACGAATCTCCATCACACATCTCCTTGGGTGGGGTCGTTTGGCGCCTCTCTATTTCACTTATCGGCCAAAGAGGAAACCCCCATTCCGCCACTTATGCAGGGGTTTGACGCGATTTCAGCAGGGAATAAATCGGCTCGAGCGCCCCGGCGGTGGTGATCACCACGACACCGAGCGCTTCACGCAGGCCAAAAGGCTCTCCGGCCCAGATCGCGGCGGTGATCGCGCCGACGCTGACTTCGGTCATAAAGAGAATGCCAATGAGGCCCGGGCTGATCACGCTCGCCCCCCACATCAGAGCAAAAGCGGGTGGTATGATCAGTATGACGGCGACTGGGATCATCCAATAGAGCACTGAGACAATGGCGGTTAACGATGGATCCGCCCCAGCGCCCTCCAGAGGCAGCAGTGTCATGGCCAAGGCCACCAAACTGCTCATCACAAAGAAAGTCAGCGCGAAATCCACGCCCTTCCCCGGCCCCGCCGCTTTGATCCGCACAGCCGCAAAAGCCCAGATGATACCAGATGCCAAGCCCATCCAATCGCCGACATTCATGCGGATCTGGAAGTTCTCTTCAAAGCGGATGATCAAACAGAGGCCCAATAAAGCAAGCACAATTGTCACGAGGCGGACGCGTGTGATCGGTTCGTTTTGCGTGAAACGCGCCAACAACGTGCTCCAGAGTGGCGTCAGATAAAACAGCAGCAAGGCGCGCACCACATCGGTGAAGATCAGCGCACCGGAATAGAGCACCAAAGAGATGCCGGCCAAAGCGCCTCCGACCGCGAGGGACATGCCGCCGTTCAAAATCGAGCGCGCGCGGTAGAAAATGAGCGGCAACAACAACGCCGTGGGCAAGATCTGGAACACAACCACCGCCCAAACGCCCGAAATCCCAACCTGCTCAAGCGCGCGCAGCGGTATCCAAAATACGCCCCACAACACGCCCGAGATCGCGATTGCGATCATAGCAATGGTCTCAACGCGATGTGAGGTCATGTTGGGCGGCTCAAAGCAGTAGTAGATTCGTTTCTCCGAGAAACCATGACAAACCGGCTGAAATTTGGGACTCACTTTCCGCCCGAGATACGCGGAGATGCGACATTGGCGACAATTTCAACGCAGTTTCACCCATCCGCGCCGTAACTACGCATTTCACATACCAATTAATGCCGCTCTATGTCGTGAAAATGGCGTTTGTCGCCTTTCCCTTTGCGACAATCCTCCTATTGTTGCCTCACGACTTAGACTGACAGGTATCCTCATGAGCTCTGACCCACTCGTCATCTTCACCCCTTCGGGCAAACGCGGCAATTTTCCTGTAGGCACGCCAGTCCTTACGGCGGCGCGTCAATTGGGCGTCGATCTGGACTCGGTCTGCGGCGGCCGCGGGATCTGTTCGAAATGTCAAGTGACGCCCTCGGTCGGAGAATTCCCGAAACACGGGGTGACCGTCTCTGAGGACGCGCTGAGCGAGTGGAACGCGGTTGAAGAGCGCTACAAGTCCAAACGCGGATTGATAGATGGCCGCCGTTTGGGCTGTCAGGCGACCGTGCAAGGCGATGTGGTCATCGATGTGCCGCCGGAAAGTCAGGTCCACAAACAGGTGGTGCGCAAACGGGCTGAGGCGCGGGACATTACCATGAACCCCTCGACCCGCCTTTACTATGTCGAGGTCGAAGAGCCCGACATGCACAAGCCATCTGGCGATCTGCAACGCCTCTATGAAGCGCTGAAAAATCAATGGGATGTGGACGTTCAACGGGTTGAGATGAACATTCTGCAAGACGTGCAGAAAGTGCTACGCCAAGGCCAATGGAAAGTCACTGTTGCGGTGCATCTTGGCGACCACCTGCGCCGTCCAAAGATCATGCATGTCTGGCCCGGCTTTTATGAGGGCACGATCTATGGCCTCGCGGTAGACCTTGGCTCCACCACCATCGCGGCCCATCTTTGCGACCTTAAGTCTGGCGAGGTCATCGCCTCTTCGGGCCTCATGAACCCGCAGATCCGGTTTGGCGAAGACCTCATGAGCCGCGTCAGCTATTCCATGATGAACGAAGGCGGTGACAAGGAAATGACCCGCGCGGTTCGCGAGGGAATGAACGCGCTGTTCGTGCAGCTGGCGGCCGAAGCTGGTGTCGACAAGGCCCTGATCGTGGATGCGGTCTTTGTCTGCAACCCGGTTATGCACCACCTCTTCCTCGGCATTGACCCCTTCGAACTGGGCCAAGCGCCGTTTGCGCTGGCGACGAATGAGAGCATTTCTCTCTCGGCCCACGAGTTGGATCTGAACATTCACCCTTCGGCGCGCATCTACCTCTTGCCCTGTATCGCAGGCCATGTCGGCGCGGACGCGGCAGCTGTTGCTTTGTCAGAAGCCCCTGACAAGTCAGAGGAACTTGTCTTGGTCGTCGACGTTGGCACCAACGCCGAGATCCTTCTGGGCAATACAGACAAAGTCCTTGCCTGCTCGTCCCCAACAGGCCCAGCCTTTGAGGGTGCTCAGATTTCCTCCGGCCAACGCGCCGCCCCCGGTGCCATCGAAAAGGTCGAAATCAACCCCGAGACCAAGGAACCCCGCTTCCGCGTCATCGGCTCGGACATCTGGTCCGATGAAGACGGTTTCTCTGAGGCGATCGCCACCACCGGCATCACCGGCATCTGCGGCTCTGGCATCATCGAAGTCATCGCCGAAATGCGCATTGCGGGCATTCTGGATGCCTCTGGCCTCATCGGATCCGCTGAACAAACCGGATCCGCTCGCTGCATCGCCGACGGGCGCACCAACGCCTACCTGCTCTGGGATGGCTCCGCCGACGGAGGTCCAACCATCACGGTCACCAACCCAGACATCCGCGCGATCCAGATGGCCAAGGCGGCGCTCTACTCCGGCGCGCGGCTCTTGATGGATAAGTTCGGCGTCGACACTGTGGACCGCGTGACCCTCGCCGGGGCCTTCGGCGCCCATATCTCGGCAAAACACGCAATGGTCCTGGGCATGATCCCCGATTGCACCATCGACAAGGTCACAAGCGCAGGTAACGCCGCAGGCACCGGTGCGCGAATTGCTTTGCTGAACACCGACGCGCGTCGTGAAATCGAAGAGACCGTGCGCAAGATCGAGAAAATTGAAACCGCTGTAGAACCGCGTTTCCAAGAGCATTTCGTCAATGCCTCAGCGATCCCCAACAGCGTCGATCCCTTCCCGATCCTTGAGAGCATCGTCACCTTGCCTTCCGTCAGCTTTAACACCGGAGGCGACAAAGAAGCCGCTGGCGGACGTCGCCGTCGCCGTCGCGGATAAGGCCTCAGACCCGCTTGACGCCCTGCGCGTCAGGCGGTACCCCCAAGACATCGAGCGGGTATGGTGAAAAGGTATCACACGAGCTTCCCAAGCTCTGGTTACGGGTTCGATTCCCGTTACCCGCTCCAAGCCTTCAGAAATCTGGTCTCAGCGCGCAATTCCACCCACAGATGCCAATGGCTTGCGCTTACAAAAATCGTAGGTGGCGATATAGCTCTCGTTTCGACGACTATAGGCAATCCCTGCGTCGCACCCCATAGACCCGTCAAAGTAACGTGTCACACCAGCAGCCCCCGCAATCGCACCAGTTTGTTTAGACGACAACACACGCAGGCTAAGACCTGCGCGCGATTGCGCGTCAGACGATCCTCCGGAACTCACCGGACCGATCACCCAGGACACACCTGCAAAAAGCGTTGGATCGAAATCATCGGCTAAGCGGAGCCCCTGGGCCTGCGACGTCCCTGCGGACAAAATAAGACAAGAAATGACAGCAAATTTTCTCATGACAAACTCACGTAAAAAGATGCGCCCACACTGGCAAATCCTACGCGAGATCATGGAACTTTCGAGTAACGTAGGGGCAATTGTTAAAGGTCTGTTGCCTGCCAGCACCTACGAAATCAACATTAAAAACATGGGATTATGATTGTACAAAATTTGGCAACAATACTTGGGCGCATCACAGGAGATGAGACCCGTGTCACACGATAACTTGCCTTGTTTCAAACAACAGAGCGACCGTGCTAAAGGTATATTTCGATTTAGTCAGGGGAAAAGTGGCGCGGTTGACGGGGCTCGAACCCGCGACCCCCGGCGTGACAGGCCGGTACTCTAACCAACTGAGCTACAACCGCGCGTGACCTTTCGGTCTATGGTGCCCTACCTGGGCCAGGTTTCAGAGTGGCGCGGTTGACGGGGCTCGAACCCGCGACCCCCGGCGTGACAGGCCGGTACTCTAACCAACTGAGCTACAACCGCTCTCTGAAAAACCGCTTGTGCCGTGGCCGTCGCGGTGAGCTGTGGTTTATGCGTCCGCGCTTGCAGCGTCAAGCGAATTAGATGTGCCTTTGACGATTTTTTTGCACGTTTTTCATTCCGTGTTTTGCGCCGGGTTTGGGCGGGCAAAAAAAATCAAAAAACATATTTTTTGCTCTTGTCCTCCCCCCAGATTACAGATTAGAACCCACGCCACGGCGGGTCGTTAGCTCAGTTGGTAGAGCGCTTCGTTTACACCGAAGATGTCGGGAGTTCGAGCCTCTCACGACCCACCATTTCCTCCCTTAGCTCTATCGACACATGCGCAGGTACTGCCGCAATTGATCATGTTTTGCGCGCAGAGTGGGCGCAATGCTGCCCTATTACCCGTTCATTAAGCCTCTTGTGACATACGGCATAAGAGGACCTCTGCCATGATGATGAACCCCAAGGCGTTTCTGCCCGCCTTTAAACAAACGCGCCACGGGCGACTGTTTGAGCTGATCAAACAGGCCGATTGGATCAGCGCGACGCATCACCACAAAGAGACCTCGCAAGAGGCCGAGATGCTGGCGTTTCGCGATATGGCGGCGGGGTCTTTGTTTCGCTAACTGAGCGCTCGGCCCGTTATCTTTCGTTCTCGCGAAAGGCTTCTGGATCAAGCCGCGCCTGCCAGTGGTAGTAGGTTTCAATGCCATGCGCGTTGCCAAAGGCGATCAATTCAGTTCCGATTTTGCCCGGCTCAGCAAACCTGCCGACAATATAGACCATCGGCTTGAGTGGCGGATCATGCGGGATATGCCGCGAGGCCACCCAAGCCTGCACAAAACTGTCCCGAGAGCTCGCTTTGTCTAACCCAAACTCGATGGCGTGCGTCTCGGTCACGCAGTCGATAATGTTGTAACTGTCCCCGAAATCATACCGGATCTCTTGCTCGCCCCCGAGGGACGCGCACAAGAGTGCTGATGCCATGGCTTCGCTGATATCCATGACACTTATGGTATCGTTAACCAAGGTTAACGCAAATAGGCCACGACGCGCTTTGGGTTAGGAAACCCCGGTTATTTGCATGGGCTCAGCCGCGAAAACCAGTCGCGACCACGAACTTCTCTGACGAATCCGCTCGCGAACTCGGCGGCTTCATATTCACCACTTTGTTGAATTTCTGCTTAAGCAGCTTTTGCAGCTCACCCTCGGCCCCACCGGCGAGAACTTTGGCCACAAAGGTGCCGCCCTCATCCAGAACATCAAAGGCCAGATAGGCCGCAGCCTCGCAAAGCGCGATAATGCGCAGGTGATCGGTCTGTTTATGCCCCGAGGATGAGGCGGCCATGTCAGACATCACAACGTCCGCTTTGCCGCCCAGCCAGTCTTTGACCTTCTCATCCGCGTCGTCTTCCATGAAATCAAGCTGATGGATCTCGGCACCCGGCAAAGGGTCGACCTCTTGCAGGTCAATGCCCAGAACCGTGCCGACTTTCTTACCGGCTTTCTCACCCAGAGCGTTCACACGCGGCACCGCCACTTGCATCCAGCCCCCGGGCGCGCACCCAAGGTCCACGACCCGAGCCCCAGGCACCAGAAACCGGAATTTATCGTCCAGTTCCAAAATCTTAAACGCCGCGCGCCCGCGATAGCCTTCGGCCTGCGCGCGTTTCACGTAAGGGTCGTTCAGTTGCCGCTGCAACCAACGGGTCGAGCTCAGGCTACGGCCCCGCGCGGTCTTGACCTTTACGGTCAGATCGCGCTGACCTCGACCGGATGTATTTTTCTTTTTGACCATAAGTCCGCCTCAGCAAAGAGCGCCCAAAGGGAGCAATGCGCGCCCTATAGCGCTAATAGACGCCGTCTTCCAGCACCCCATCCGCGCTCATTTGAGCATAGAGCAAGCCTTCACGCAGACCGCGGTCCGCCACAGACAACCGATCCGTCGGCCAAGCGCGCAACAACGCCTGCAAAATCGCCGAGCCCGACATGATCAACGCATGCCGATCCTGCCCGATCCGAGGATCCGCCCGCCGGCCGGCAGGCCCAAGGCGCAGATAATCATTGATGACCGCATCGATCTGTTCCGAGGACATCCGCAAACCATCCACCTTGGTACGGTCATACCGGCGCAATCCCAGATGACTCGCGGCCACCGTCGTCACAGTCCCTGAGGTGCCAACGATCTGAAACCCTTCGCGCGATTGTTCGTCCGCATAGGGTGCGAAATCCGCCAGTTTCTCTTCAAAGAACCAGCTCATCAACGCAAAGCGCGCGGAATCATCGTCTACGTCATTGAACTGATCGCGCAGCGTCGCGACCCCCAAAGGCACAGAAATCCAATCCACCACCCGCGCGGCCGGAAACGGCGTTTCAAGCTTATTGAACCCGGAATGCATGCGCATGATCGCCTTGGGACGATCCACCGGGGCCACGTTGCTCAGATCAATCCAAACAAGCTCGGTCGATCCACCGCCAATATCCACCACCAAAAGCTGTTCCGTCTTGGTGCTCACCAAAGGCGCGCAGCTGATCACCGCGAGACGCGCTTCTTCCTCGGGTTTGATGATTTCAAGTGTTAGCCCGGTCTCACGCCGCACCTGCTTGACGAAATCCTTGGAGTTCCGTGCTCGCCGACAAGCCTCGGTCGCCACCAAACGCATGCGCTTCACGCCATGCCGCTTGAGTTTCTGCTGACAGATCCGCATAGCTTGAATCGTACGCCGCATGGATCCACGCGACAGACGACCGGTGGTCTCTAGCCCTGCCCCGAGTTGCACAGATTTCGAAAAGCTGTCTACGACATGAAACTGACTGCCCTTAGGTTGAGCAATCAGCATGCGACAGCTGTTGGTTCCCAGATCCAAAGCGGCGTAAAGCTCACTGGGATCGGGTCGGTTCGGCGCGGGGCTCTCTACCGGTTTTGGGAACGCGCCCGCACCTTTGGGACGCTTTGGCGCCATAGTTCACGCCTTCCATATCGAGTTAACCCAAGCCTAGACCCGATATCAATTTCCCGCAATCCCGCAGATTTCCAATTCAAGAAGATCATTAAGATTTTTCATGGGCCCCGCTGTGGAGGGACGGCAACAAACCGTCTATGACACAAGAGGTCGCAGCTTGCGTCCCATAAGTCGAAAACGAACATAGAGAACTCCCCCCCTGTGATTACCTATGGATCACCGTTTAGGAGGTAGAATCAGATCATGCATGACGTCACGATTGTTTATTGGCGCGATATCCCAGCCCAGGTGATTGTGGGCAAAGGGCGTCGCGGTGCGAAAAAACAGCTCGCAGAGCGGTTTGAGCAGGCAATCGACCGTGCGGCGATGAAAGTCGGCGCGGCGGACACTGATGCATATCTGGCCGAATGGCGCAAAGCCGCGCCCTACCAAATGGACGGAACCCCAGCCGAAATCGTCGAAGCCGAAGCGGCCCGACTTGAGGCAGAGTTTGATCAGGAGAAAATCAAGGCCCTGATCGCGAATGAAGGATGGGAATGACCCGCGTGCGGGGCAATCAGCTTTGGGAGGCCGTCATGGCGCTTTTGAACTTTAAAAAGAAAACCGAGTCCGGCACCGTTGTGACGCCGGAGGTTGAGGCCTTTCTGGATGGCTATTCCATCGAGGTCATGCCGCGCACCGCAGAAAAGGTCGAGGATTTCCGCGACCTGCTGCCCCAGGGCACCCGTGTCTATATCGCCCATATCGAAGGCACTCCTATTGAGGACATGGTGAAGACCGCCGCGCGTATCGCTGGCGAAGGCTATAACGTCATGCCGCATTTCCCAGCGCGCATCATCAAAGACAAAGCCACGCTGGAAAACTGGATCGCCATGTATCAGGGCGAAGCCGGCGTGAAACAGGCGCTTTTGCTGGCCGGTGGTGTAACCACGCCGCATGGCGATTTTGACAGCTCTATGCAGCTTTTGGAAACCGGTCTCTTTGACAAAGCAGGTTTCACCAATCTGCACGTCGCAGGCCACCCTGAGGGCAACAAAGACATCGACCCAGATGGCTCTACAAAGAACGTCGACGACGCGCTGCGCTGGAAAAACAAGTTCAACGAGACCACCGATGCTTCTATGGCGCTGGCAACCCAATTTGCCTTTGACGCAAAGCCGATCATCGCCTGGGCGGACGGTCTGAAAGAGGCCGGCATCGACCTGCCGATCCACATCGGCATCGCCGGCCCTGCGAAACTGCAGACCCTGATCAAATTCGCCATCGCCTGCGGCGTTGGCCCTTCGCTGAAGGTCCTTCAGAAACGCGCGATGGATGTGACCAAACTCTTGCTGCCTTACGAGCCAACCGATGTGATCGCCGAGCTCGCCGCCCACAAAGCTGCGAACCCGGATTTCAATATCGAGAAGGTGCATTTCTTCCCACTGGGCGGCATCAAAACAAACGCAAAATGGGCCATCGACAACGGCGGTTCCTCTACGAAACCTGTGAACGGATAAGGAAAAAGAATGACCCGTACCGTTGTAGAATCCGGCTCTAAGACCGCCATTATCGGTTTTGATCAGCCATTTGCCGTCATCGGCGAACGCATCAACCCGACTGGCCGCAAGATCCTGAATGCCGAGCTGGAAGCAGGCAATTTTGAGCGCGTCAAAGCCGACGCCATTGCGCAGGTCGAGGCTGGCGCGACCATTCTGGACATCAACTCGGGCGCTGTGTTCAGCAATAAAATGGCCGAAGATGTGCGCTATGCGGACAACAACTTTGTTGAACCAGAGCTGATGCGTCAGCTGGTCGAAGTTGTGCAAAGCGTCACCGACATCCCGCTCTGTATCGACAGCTCTGTGCCTGGAGCTTTGGAAGCTGGTCTTGAGGCCGCCAAGGGTCGCCCGTTGCTGAACTCTGTGACCGGTGAGGAAGAGCGTCTGGAACTCGTGCTGCCTCTGGTCAAAAAATACAACGTACCTGTGGTTGCGATCTCCAACGACGACACCGGGATCTCTGAGGATCCAGAAGTGCGCTTTGCGGTTGCGAAAAAGATCGTAGAACGCGCGGCGGATTTCGGCATTCCAGCCCATGACATCGTGGTCGACCCTCTGGTGATGCCAATCGGCGCGATGGGCACCGCTGGTCTGCAGGTGTTTGAACTGAACCGCCGTCTGCGCAATGAGCTGGGTGTGAACACCACATGCGGTGCGTCCAACATCTCCTTCGGCCTGCCAAACCGCCACGGTATCAACAACGCCTTCCTGCCTATGGCAATGGCGACCGGCATGACCTCGGCGATTATGAACCCAGTGGCGCTGCCTGTGGGTCCAAAGAAGATCGCTGAAAAGAAAGCAGAGCTGGAAGCAGCGGGCATCGTGATCCCTGCGGATATGGATGATGAAGCCTTTGTGACCATGTTTGGTATGGGCTCCACCAAGCCACGTCCTGGGAAAGAAATGGAAGCGATCCGCGCGGCGAATTTCCTGACCAACAATGACGACGGTGGCGCGGCTTGGATCAAGTTCAACGCAGCCCCTGCGAAAGAAGGCGAAGAAGGTGGCCGCGGTCGCCGTGGCGGCGGACGTCGCCGTCGCGCCTAAGCGCTAAAACAAAACAACAAAAGCCCCGCCAATGCGGGGCTTTTTGGTGTCCGATTTCTTTAAAAGAAATCGAAGTCGGAAACTTTCAAAGTTTCCGCATCACTTTTGAAGCTCAGCGCAGAGCATTGATTTTACTGATGATTGCAGATGTCGCGGGATGCACATCACTCAGATCCGCATCCTCCTCAACGGCAGGCAGCAATTTATTCGCCAGCTCTTTCCCAAGCTCGACACCCCATTGGTCATAAGAGTTGATCCCGAGGATCACCCCCTCGACAAAGACCCGATGTTCATACAGCGCCACGATCTGTCCCAAAACAAAGGGCGTCAGCTTCTGATACACCAAAGTCGTCGACGGCCGATTGCCCGCAAAGACCCGCTGCATTGCATGGGCCTCCAGCGCCTCTCCTTCATGACCCGCAGCCGCCATCCGCTCTTTCGCAACCTCATAGCTGCGCCCCAAGAGCAAGGCCTCTGATTGCGCTAAGCAATTGGCCAGAATAGCTTTGTGGTGATGCGCCAGCTCAGGCTCATGGCCTTCAGCGCCCACCATGAACTCACATGGCACAACTTGTTTGCCCTGATGGATCAGCTGATAAAAGGCGTGCTGTCCGTTCGTGCCGGGCTCTCCCCAGACGATTGGACCAACAGTCTGAGAGACCTCTTTGCCATCGCGGGTGACGCTTTTGCCGTTACTCTCCATCTCCATCTGCTGCAGATAAGCCGGAAAGCGCAGAAGGCGCTGCTCATAGGGCAAGACCGCCCGGGTCGCGTGCCCATGGATCTGATGGTGCCAAATTCCTACAAGAGCCAAGGCAATGGGCATGTTTTGTGACAGATCAGCCGTCACGAAATGCTGATCCATTGCTTGAGCACCACGCAGGAAGTCATTGAAATCATTTGAGCCAATAGCCAACATGATCGACAGACCGATCGGACCCCACATAGAATAGCGGCCCCCGACCCAATCTTCGAACCCAAAGACCCGTTCCGCTGGAATTCCAAATGCCGCTGTGGCCTCTAGGTTCGTAGAAATCGCCGCAAACTGAGCCGCGGGATCAGTCACAGATTTTGCCATCCAATCCCGCACAGACGTCGCGTTCATCATGGTTTCCTGTGTCGTAAATGTCTTGGACGCCACCAGAACCAAGGTCGTCGCAGGGTTCAGACCATCGAGCGTATCCGCCAAATCCGCTCCATCTACATTCGAGATGAAATGCGTGCGTGGCCCGTCGGCATAAGGTTTCAAAGCAATCGTAGCCATAACCGGCCCCAGATCAGACCCGCCGATCCCAATATTCACCACATCGGTGATTTTACCGCCCTGCCCTTTGAACTCACCAGACCGCACGGCCTCGGCAAAATCGCCCATCTTGGCCACGACCTCTTTGACGCCCGGCATCACGTCTTCGCCGTCAACCTCCACAGGCCCACCGTCCAGATTGCGCAGCGCGGTGTGCAGAACCGCGCGATCCTCGGTGACGTTGATCTTTTCGCCCGCAAACATCGCGTCGCGCCATTTCACGACCTCGGTTTGCTCCGCAAGCCTCACCAGATCTTCCCAGCAGGCCCCGGTGATATCCGTCTTTGCGTAGTCAAAATAGAGACCATCTGCTGTGATCGAAAACGCCTTAGATCGCCCGCTATTTTCAAATAAATCAACAATACGAGGCGCTTGCGCCTGATGAGCTTTTAACACGTCCCACATAGGGTTACTCCGTCCAATGAACTGTTGCGCCGTCCAAAACGGCGGCGATGGGGGCCTCAACATGGGGCAGAGTCCGCGCCTTTTGGAGCGCATCCATCTTGTCCTGCCCTTTGAAAACGACGTGCTTGGCCAGCGCGCCATTCAGAACCCGCGCCGACAGCGTGATCCGCGCTTCGGGCTGGCTTTCAGGGCGCACCGGCAGCAAAATCGGCGCCTGTGCGTCCAAAGCTGCCGCGATGTCGGGGCTATCGGGAAACAAAGACGCCGTATGCATATCCGCGCCCATGCCCAAGACCGCCACGGCAATGGGCAGATCGGCCTCGATGGCCTCCATCAGCCCCGCGAGTGACTCTTCTGGTTCCGGCGTTTCTGCGTAAAGCGGAACCATCCGCGCCGAAGCCGCGCGATTGACCAGCAGACGTTCGCGCACCAGCCGCGTGTTTGAGCGCGGATGGTCGCCCGGTACCCAACGTTCGTCTGTCAACACAACATCGACGCGCGACCAATCGAGATCGGCAGCACAGAGGTCGTCAAAAATCGGCCCTGGCGTGGTTCCACCCGGCACCGCCAGCATCGCGCGATCTGCATTATGCAGCGCGACCGTCAAATCCCCCGCGATTCTTTGGGCGACCTCAATCGCCATCATGTCAAAATCGCTGTATTTTTCGATCTTCATCGACCAATTTCCCGCCAGTTGCGCCCGTCGCGTTCGATCAAAAGATCCGCGTCTGTCGGGCCGTTAGAAAAGCTCTCATAAGGCTTTGGCACATCGTGACGCGCCTCCCAGCCCTGAATGATCGGGTCGGTCCAGGCCCAGGCGGCCTCGACCTCGTCGTCGCGCATGAACAGCGTCTGATTGCCCCGGATCACGTCCATGATCAGCCGCTCATAAGCGTCGGGCGTGTCGGCGTCCTCGCCCAAGGCCTCAGCAAAGCTCATGTCCAGAGGCACATCCATCAAGCGCATGCCCCCAGGCCCCGGTTCCTTGATGGTCACGCGCAGGTTAATACCTTCGTCGGGCTGCAATTGAATGCGCAATTCGTTGTGATGCTCGCCCGCCTCGGGGCCGAAAATCGAATGCGGCGTCTGCTTGAAGACCACATTGATCTCGCTATCGCGCGCCTTCAGCCGTTTGCCCGTGCGCAGATAAAACGGCGTGCCTGCCCAACGCCAATTGCTGACGTGGCATTTCAAAGCAATGTAGCTTTCCGTCCGAGACCGCGGATCGCCCACGTCCTCGCGATAGGTCACCTCGTCAGAACTGTCCGTATATTGGCCTCGCACGATGTGGTGCGGCTCAACCGGTGTCAGCGCGCGAATGACCTTGAGTTTTTCGTCCCGCACCGCGTCTGGTTCAAAGAAGGACGGCGGCTCCATGGCGGTCAAACACAAGAGCTGCATCAGGTGGTTTTGCACCATATCCCGCATGGCACCCGACTTGTCATAATAGGCACCACGCCCCCCGACACCCACGTCCTCGGCGACAGAAATCTGAATGTGATCAATGTATTGACTGTTCCAGAGCGGCTCAAAGAGCATATTGCCAAAGCGCACGGCCATCAGGTTTTGCACTGTTTCTTTACCAAGGTAATGGTCGATGCGGTAAATCTGGCTCTCATCAAAATGGCGACGCAGCGTGGCGTTCAGGGCCTTGGCACTCTCTTGATCGCGGCCAAATGGCTTTTCGACGACGATCCGCGTTTCCGTATCCACCAACCCATGTTTGTGAAGGCGTTCGGCGAGCGCTTCAAACAAGCTCGGGCCGACCGAGAAGTAAAACGCGCGCACCTTGTCAAAGGCAGGCAGTTTCGCCGCCAGATCCGCCCAGCCCTCTTCGCCCAACGCGTCGATGGTCACATAGTCCAGCGTGTCGACAAAGCCCGAGATCTGATCGGCATCCGGCGTGCCAAGCGCATCCTCGACCGCCTGAACCACGAAATCCTGAAACCCAGACAGATCCAGATCAGACCGCGCAGCCGCAATAATCCGAGACCCAACCGGCATCTGCCCATCGCAGAACCGTTTAAACAGCCCCGGCAGGATTTTCCGGCGCGCCAGATCGCCTGTGCCCCCAAAAATCACCAGATCGAATGTCTCAACCGGAATAATACGCGAAACCATGCTACCCTCTGCTCCCTCGCCCTCGCCCGAGCGACTGTTAGCGCAAACACCGCTTAACAATTGACCGTCCGTTAAGCAAGTCTACTTCACATCTCTGTCAGTATATCTGTAACGACTTTCCCTCATAGGCATATTTTCATAAGCAAGATCGACCAAAAGAAAGACAGGCATATGAAAGACGCGGTAAATTTCGGCAAGTTTCAGGATCCCTTTGTAACCGCAAAGGGCGACACCCGCGCGCATGTGCCACTGAGCGATCCGCAGACGCTGTGGTTCAACACAGGTACGCTCTGTAATATCGAATGTGAAAACTGCTATATCCTGAGCTCTCCAACCAATGACGCGCTGGTCTACCTGACGGCAGATGAGATCACCGACTATCTGGATCAGCTTGAGGACCGCAATTGGGGCGTGCGCGAAATCGCCTTTACGGGCGGTGAGCCTTACATGAACCCCGAAATGAACGAGATGACCCGCCGTTGTCTGGAACGTGGCTACGACGTCCTTGTTCTGACCAACGCCATGATGCCGATGCAGCGCAAGAAGGTGAAAGAAGGCCTTTTGGAGCTGAACGCCGCCCACCCCGGCAAGCTGACCATGCGCATTTCGGTCGACCATTGGTCCGAAGAGCTGCACGACAAAGAGCGCGGCAAGGGCAGCTTTGGCAAAACCATCACCGGCATGGAGTGGCTCAGCGAGAACGGGTTCGCCATGGCAGTCGCTGGGCGCACCGTTTGGGGCGAGACCGACGCGGACTCCCGTCAGGGCTATGCGGATCTTTATGCGAAACACGGGTTTGACATTGATGCGAATAATCCGGGCATGACCGTGCTTTTCCCGGAAATGGACGAAACCGTCGAAGTCCCCGAAATCACCACCGACTGCTGGGGTATTTTGAACAAGCAACCGACCGATGTCATGTGTTCAAACTCTCGCATGGTGGTCAAACACAAGGGGGCCGACGCCCCCAGCGTGATTGCCTGCACCCTGCTTCCATATGAGAAAGAATTCGACATGGGTCGCACGCTGGAAGAGGCCGAGAAATCCGTGCAACTTAACCACCCACATTGCGCGAAATTCTGTGTTTTGGGCGGAGCAAGCTGTTCGGCCTAAACCACCCCAAATTTCGGCGAATTCTCCACAATGGCGATGCAGCCATTGCACCCCATATGCTGCCTCTGTTATAAAAGCTTCAACTAAATATTGAGCCCAAGACAGAAGCGAGCCAAGACTTGAGCGACACGCCTGAAACCCCTGAAAACGAAGAAGAAAACATCGTAGAGCGCATGCATCACGACGGTCCAACTGTGACCATCGAAGAAGAGATGCAGACCTCATATCTCGATTACGCGATGAGCGTGATCGTGAGTCGCGCGATTCCTGACCTTCGGGACGGTCTGAAACCGGTCCACCGCCGCATTCTTTATGCGATGCACGAGACCGGAAACAGCCACGAAAAAGCCTATCGTAAATCCGCCCGTCCGGTCGGCGATGTCATGGGTAAATACCACCCGCATGGCGACGGCGCGATCTATGACGCGCTGGTTCGGATGGCGCAGGATTTCTCGATGTCTCTGCCTTTGCTGGACGGTCAGGGTAACTTTGGCTCGATGGACGGCGATAACCCGGCGGCGATGCGTTACACCGAGGTGCGCATGGACAAGCCGGCGGCCTTTATGCTGGCGGATATCGAAAAAGACACGGTCGATTTTCAGGACAACTACGACGGCAAAGACCAAGAGCCGACGGTTCTGCCTTCCCGCTTCCCGAACATGCTGGTCAACGGCGCGGGTGGTATTGCGGTGGGTATGGCCACCAATATTCCGCCTCACAACCTTGGCGAAGTTTGCGATGCCACGCTGGCTTTGATCGAAAACCCAGACCTGAGTTCCGAGGATCTGATCGAATACGTACCCGGCCCTGATTTCCCCACAGGCGGCATTATGCTGGGCCGCTCTGGCGCGCGGAAGGCCTATCTTGAGGGGCGCGGATCCGTCATCATCCGTGCCAAGACCCGCGTCGAAGAGATCCGCAAGGACCGCTACGCCATCATCATCGACGAGATCCCCTATCAGGTCAACAAAGCCTCGATGATCGAGAAAATCGCGGAACAGGTCCGCGAGAAAAAGATCGAAGGCGTGGCCCATGTGCAGGATGAATCAGACCGCAACGGCGTTCGCGTTGTTGTCGAGCTGAAACGAGACGCAACGTCAGAGGTCGTTCTGAACCAACTCTTCCGCTTCACACCGATGCAGACCTCCTTTGGCTGTAACATGCTGGCGCTGAATGGCGGCCGTCCAGAACAGCTAACTCTGCGGGCGTTTCTGACATCCTTCATCGACTTCCGCGAAGAAGTCGTCGCGCGCCGCACCGCTTACGAGCTGCGCAAGGCACGCGAACGCAGCCATATCCTCTGTGGTTTGGCGGTGGCTGTGTCCAATGTGGACGAAATCGTCGCCACGATCCGCGCCTCGGCCGACGCCGCCGAAGCACGCGAGAAACTGATGACCCGCCGTTGGCCTGCCGCTGACATCGCGGGCTATATCCAGCTGATTGACGACCCGACCCACACGATGAACGACGATGGGACCTATAACCTGTCTGAAACCCAGGCCCGCGCGATCTTAGAACTGCGTCTGCAACGTCTGACCCAGATTGGGGTCAAAGAGGTCACCGATGAGCTCGAAGAACTGGCAGGCAAGATCAAGGAATACCTTGAGATCCTTTCCTCACGTGAACGCATCATGGGTCTGATTTCCACCGAACTCATGGAAGTCAAAGAGAAATTCGCCGTCGACCGCCGCACCGAGATCGTCGATTGGTCCGGCGACATGGACGACGAAGACCTGATCGAACGCGAAGATATGGTCGTGACGGTCACCTCCGGCGGCTATATCAAACGCACCGCTCTGGCCGATTTCCGCGCGCAGAAACGCGGCGGCAAGGGTATTTCGGGCATGCAGACCAAAGAAGAGGACGTGGTCACGACCCTCTTTGTGGCCAACACCCATACGCAGCTCTTGTTCTTTACGACCGACGGTATGGTCTACAAACTGAAAACCTGGCGTTTGCCGCTGGGCGGACGCACGGCCAAGGGCAAGGCGATTGTGAATATCCTGCCGATCCCGACGGGCGTGTCTATTGCGGCAATCATGCCGGTCGACCGCGACGAGAAGGAATGGGACGACCTGCAGGTGGTCTTTGCCACCAACCGCGGCACTGTGCGGCGCAACAAGCTGTCTGACTTCACGAATGTGAAGTCCAACGGCAAAATTGCGATGAAATTTGAAGGCGATAGCGAAGATTGGTCCATGATCGACGCCCGCATTGCCTCTAACGATGACGACGTGATGCTGGTCACAAAATCCGGCCGCGCCATTCGCTTCCCGGCGACAGATGTACGGGTCTTTAACTCACGCGCGTCAACCGGTGTGCGGGGCGTGAAATTGGGCGACGATGACCGCGTGGTCTCCATGTCCATCATCCGCCACTTTGACGCCACCTCTGATGAACGCGCCGCCTACCTCAAAATGCGCCGCGCGGTTGCAGGCGCTGTTGATGACGAGGCGGCCAGCGACGAAGAGGCCAATGAAAACGCGACCATCAGCCAGGAACGCTATGCAGAGATGTCTGCTGCTGAAAACCTGATCCTTACGATCACCACAGGTGGCGCAGGCAAATTGTCCAGCTCGCATGATTACCCGGTGCGTGGTCGTGGCGGCATGGGCGTTGCGGCGATGGACAAAGCCATGCGCGGCGGCGCTCTGGTGGCGTCCTTCCCGGTTGAGATGGGTGATCAGATCATGCTCGCGACCTCTAAGGGTCAGTCGATCCGCGTGCCTGTCGATGGGATCTCCTTCCGGTCACGCTCTGCGGGTGGCGTACGCGTGTTTAACACCGGAAAAGGCGAAGAAGTCGTTTCTGTCGCGTGGATCGCCGAACAGAATGAAGACGATGAGGGCTCCGAAGAGTAACTCCCTCTACGTCACGAGAAACAAAAAGCCCCGAGGATTACCTCGGGGCTTTTTCAATTCTATATCAGCGCATTACAGGCCGTATATCTCACCGAACTTCAACTCAAGATAATCAAGCAAAGGCACAGGTGACACCTCTGATCCAGTCGCATGCATGATCGTATCAACCGGTTTTCTCAACCCACCATGCTGCTGCAGATTCTCACCCAGCCATCCCGTCGCCGCCGAGGTATCCCCCCGCGCCAACTGCTGATCCAGATCCGGCACCGCCGCCCGCATCGCCGCATTCAAACAGCCCGCATAGACATTGCCCAAAGAATAGGTCGGGAAATACCCAAAGAGCCCCACCGACCAATGCACATCCTGCAAGACACCGTTGGACGGCTTATCGACCGCATAGCCAAAATCGCTCTCAAATCGGTCATTCCAGGCAGCCTCTAGATCCGCAACCTGCAGATCACCCGCCATCAACGCGCGCTCTAACCCAAAGCGCAGCATGACGTGTAGGTTATACTGCACCTCATCGGCTTCGGTGCGGATATAGCCCTGCTTCACACGGTTGACCGAGCGATAGAACTCGTCTGCCGAGGCAATCCCAAAGTCTCCAAACGCGGCCTGCATCTGCTCAAACAGCCATCCGGTAAAGGCACGCCCCCGCCCGATTTGGTTCTCATAAATCCGGCTCTGGCTCTCATGCACGCCCATCGACACGCCACGTCCCAAAGGCGTCAGCAGATAGTCCTGAGAAATATTCTGCTCATAGCAGGCATGCCCGACTTCGTGAATTGTCGAATAAAAACAATTAAATGGATCTGCCTCGTCTACGCGCGTCGTGATCCGCACATCAATGCCCGATCCAGAGCTGAACGGATGCACGGCCTTATCAATGCGCCCCTTATCAAAGCTATAGCCAAAAGCCGCCGCCAGCTCATGGCTCAGTTTCAACTGCACTGCTTCGGGGAAATGTCCGGTCAAGGCTGCAGGTGCCTCAGCCTCTAAACACGCGCCACGCAAAGCCACCAACCGCGGACGCATCGCATCAAAGATGGCGGCGATTTCTGATGCCTGAGTATAAGGCTCGTAGTCTTCCAAAAGCGCATCATAGGGATCACCGCCCGCCGCCAGCGCCTCCGCTTCCTGACGACGCAAGTTCACCACTTCCTCAAGGATCGGCTGGAAGGCAGCCACATCCTCATCCGCCCGCGCCTGTGCCCAGATACCTTGCGCCTTTGACGTCACCCGCGCGAGCTGGCTCGCCAATTCCACGGGCACCTTTTGCGTCCGCTCATAGCTGCGCGTCACTTCACGCAGCTGAGCTTGCCCTGCTTCGTCGAGGTCTGACGCATCAATCGAGGCGATCCACTCCGCAACCCGAGGATCAATCCGGCGCGCATGTAAAACCGTCTCCATCGCGGCCATTTCTTCTGCCCGTTGCGGCGCAGACCCACGCGGCATCATGGTTTCCTGATCCCATCCCAGACGCCCAGCCACTTGACCCAGCGCTTGAGTTTCGCGCTGGAAAGCCATCAAATCATTGAAAGAACTCATTTACGCCTCACGAATAGAAGTAGAGATCGGATAGAAGGACAAGAACCGCGCTCGCAGGATCAACACCCAGACCAGAACCGCCATCAACTGATGCACAATCGCGAGCTGCCATGGTGCAACATACAGAACCGTCGCGATGCCCAGAACGATCTGCACCGCCAAAGCCGCCATCACAGCATTAAACGCAAACCGCGTCGCCCCATGCGCAGAGCCGCGCGCGCGACGCCAGACAACAACCGCGAAGATCACCAAGAGGTAGCCCCACATGCGGTGAATGAACTGCACAAGCCCGGGGTTCTCAAAGAAGTTGCTCCACCACGGCGTCAGACCAAAGGCATCCGGTGGAAAGAAACCTCCCGCCATCAGAGGCCAATCGGTGAAGGTGCGCCCCGCATCAATGCCCGCAACCAGCGCGCCCAAAAGGATCTGCACAAAGCTTGCATGCAAGAGCCCCGTCGATAGCGAATAGAGCTTGGCTTCTTTGCCTCGCCGCGCCTGCATCAAGTCTTTCTCAGGCCGCGACAGCAACAGGATGTACCACGCCAACACGCCCAAAATCACAAAGGCCAACCCCAGATGGGTGGCCAGCCGATAGGAGGCCACATCCAAGCGGTCTCCAGACAGGCCCGAGGACACCATCCACCAGCCAATCGCACCTTGTAGACCTCCCAGAAGCCCCACAATCCACAAACGACGCGCCCAACCCGTCGGAATGTTGCGCGTGACCGCAAAACCAAGGAACCCAAGTGCCCACACAAGCCCCACAGTACGCCCAAGCTGGCGGTGCCCCCATTCCCACCAATAGATGACTTTGAACTCGGCCAGGCTCATGCCCTTGTTTTGCAACTGATATTCAGGAATCTCGCGATACTTGTCGAACTCCACCTCCCAGGCCTCCACCGACATCGGAGGCACAGCACCGGTGACGGGCTTCCATTCAGTAATCGACAGACCGGAATCCGTCAGCCGCGTCAGCCCACCGACAGCGATCATCATGACAACCATAACAAAAAGGATACCCAGCCAAATCCGGATCCCGCGCCGCGCGCCTTTTGGCGCCTGATCGATCACGCCCCCTGCCGGCATGGCCACATCGGCCTTTTCGCCAACCTCTTCAAAGATGCTGCGCTTCTCGCTCATCGGTGGATCCTCAACTGATCTTATTTCGCCAGAGAGTAGGTCGACGCGCGAGGGGCTTCAAGTGCGCTCAATCGTCTTTGCGGTCTTTCCAGCGCACCATTTGCCGCATCATTCCATGCAGCATCTGAATATCGGCACGCGTCATCGGAAAACGCGACCACATATTGCGCAGATTGATCTTCATACCTTCGGCTTTGGGCTCGGGGAAAAAGAACCCTGCCTCATCCAAACGATCCTCAAAATGGCGCGCCAAGGCGTCGACGTCGCCCTGACTGGCCCAATCGCTGCCGGCCATCGACATGCGTTCAGGCGCGACGTCCGCCGCACCACGCATCCACTCATAGGCCGTCAACAAGACACATTGCGCCAGGTTAAGCGAGGCATATTCCGGGTTCACAGGCACATTGATGACCGCATTTGCCAAGGCAATATCGTCATTCTCTAGCCCTGCCCGTTCTGGCCCGTAAAGAACCGCAACCTTCTGCCCCGCCGCGATTTTCTCGCGCGCCACATTCATCGCATGCTCCGGCGTCATCACCGGCACCGTCAAGTCCCGAGACCGCGCGGTCGTGGCAAAGACATAAGTACAATCCGCAACCGCCTCAGCGGTCGAGCCACAAATCTGCGCCTCATCCAGCAAACGCCCAGCCCCTGAGGACATTGCAATCGCCTTTTGGTTCGGCCACCCGTCGCGCGGATTGACGATCCGCATCCGGTCCAACCCGAAATTCCACATCGCCCGCGCAGCCCCGCCGATGTTTTCCCCCATCTGCGGGCGCACCAAAACCATGACCGGTTGCGGGGTTTCACTTGGCATCAGGCTCTCCTGTCAAAATCCGCCTGCTCTTAGCGTGGCCAAAGGGTGCAAACAACCCACGCCCTTTTCTTCTTGCCAAAAATACTCAAAACTCAGGCTTAGCCACAGGCGCAGACAAAGGAGATATCATGGCAGTCGATGAAGGCCTCGTAGAGATCCTGCGCGAAGATCTAGCGCACACGGTCAATATCACCGAGAAACGCATGTTTGGCGGGCTTTGCTTTATGCTCAATGGCAATATGCTCTGCGGCGTTCACAAGAACGGCGGTATGTTCCGGGTCGGCAAAGAGCTGGAGGCCGAGGCGCTCGCCATTGAGGGCGCGCGTCCCATGGATTTCACAGGGCGTCCCATGGCAGGATTTATCGATGTCGAAGATGACCTTCTTGGCGACGATGACCGTCGCCTCAAGATGCTTGCGCTCGCGCAGGCCTACGTCGGGGCCATGCCCGCGAAATAGAGCTGGATAGCCAAGCCGCAAAATCCACGCTATAGAGCCCGAAACAGAACGGAAAGACGCGTCATGGCCGAGCAAGACCTCCCGCAGATCTATGTGATCACCCCGCCAGAGTTTGAACTGAGCACCTACCCCGATCAACTCGCCAAGGTCTTGGATTCCCACGAGATCGCTTGCGTCCGTGTCGCACTGGCCACCCGCGACGAAGACCGCCTGAGCCGCGCGGCAGACGCAATCCGCGAGGTCTGTTATCCGCGCGATATCGCTCTGGTCATGAGCGAGCATGTTCTGCTGGCCCAACGTCTTGGGCTGGACGGCGTGCATCTTTTGGACGGCGCGCGCAGCATCCGCAAAATCCGCAAGGATCTGGGCGATGACGCGATTGTCGGATCTTTCTGCGGGGCCTCGCGCCACGACGGTATGTCTGCCGGAGAAAGTGGCGCGGACTACGTTGCCTTCGGCCCTGTGGGGTCGGCCCCTCTGGGCGACGGCAGCATCGCCGAGCCAGAGTTATTCGCATGGTGGTCAGAGATGATCGAAGTGCCGGTCGTGGCCGAAGGCGACCTTAATTCCGAGATCATTCGCACGCTCGCACCGATCACAGATTTCTTTGGCATTGGCGAAGAAATCTGGCGGGCCGAGGATCCGGCGGCGCAATTGCAAGCCTTCATAGACTGCATGAAGTAAGAGGGTTTATCCCCTTACTTCAAACCCTTACAACCAGACGTGAAAGTCGCACTCAAAGCAGAGTGCGTTCAATCACCCAATAGATCCCAATCGCTGAAATCATCATAGAGGCAGGCACTGCGATCATGGTGCGGTACCATGGTTTTTGGCCAAACCAGAGCCCAACGGCCAGGAACGCCAGAGCGATCACGGTCAGCTGACCGACTTCTACGCCGATGTTGAACCCGATCAAGGCTGGGATGAACTGTCCTGCTGGCAGGCCAAACTCTCCGAGCACCGAAGCAAACCCCAGCCCGTGCAACAGGCCAAAAACAAAGATCACGATCGGCCGCCACTTGGTCAGCTCTGTGGTCCTCACATTCTCGATCCCCACATAGACAATCGAGGCCGCAATGATCGGCTCGACAATGCTGCCAGGCACAACCACCCACCCAAGCGCGCCAAGCGCCAATGTGACGGTATGCGCAGCCGTAAAGGCCGTGACCTGCCACAGCAGCGGCCCCATACGCAGGCTAAAGAAGAACAGCCCCAAGACGAACAGAATATGATCCAGACCCTTTGGAAGAATGTGATCAAACCCAACAGGGATATAGGCGACAAAAGTCTGCCACCCGCTCAGCTCTTGGCCGCCTCCAATCTGGATCGGCTCGGAGGTCTGCCCACCGGCCAGTAGCCCCGTGAAAGGCGCTTCGACGCCTTGCTGGCGCAGAACGAGGTCTCCGTAGGTGTCGCCCCAAGCCACTGTGATTGCTTGGGTATTCGCAGGGATTTCGCCACTCAGAACAGCAAGCCCCAACCGCGCGACCTCGGGAACGGCCTCGGCGCTGACTTGGATGTCACTCAAACTCAGGGCAACTGGCGATCCGTCGGCGACAACCGTGACGCCAGACAGAAACGCAGCACTTCCCGCGCGAAACAGCTCCGCAACCTCGGATCCGGGCAAGGCTTGCAACGCGTCATAATCCGCAGCCTCCGCCGCATCATCCGTGTCTGACACCGACGACAAATCGATCCCCGCCAAAAACGCCTCGGCGTTCAGGCGCAGCTCTAGCGTCAAAGCACTTCCCTCGACCGAAAGATCCGCAATCGTTGGATTGGTTTCATGCGCTTGCGCAAAGGTGATCGCCATGAGCATTGACAATACCGCCAATAGCTTCAGCTTAATCAGTGAAGTAAAAGAGTTAAATTTCATGCGTATTGCTGCCCTGTTGATCTGTCAGTCTGTGTTGTTCGCCGCTCCGGCGGCCGTTGCACATGAGTTTTGGATTGCTCCGGAAAAATATCAAGTCGAAGTTGGGGAAAATATCCAAGCGGATTTTGTAAATGGGCAGGAATTTCGTGGCGGCACGCTCGCGTGGTTTGACAAACGCGTCGACCGCGCCGAAGCGATGATCAGCGATATGATTTTTCCCATCGGGGGTCGACTGGGCGATGTCCCTGCGATCACACAAATCGCACCCGAGGACGGGCTGATGGTTCTGATCACCGAGGCCGCGCCCTCTACGGTCAATTATCGGGAACCTGAAAAGTTCGCGGATTTCGTGAACCACAAGGATCTGCCTGTGGATCTTGCCACGATGGAATACCCGTTCAAAGAAGCCTACAGCCGCCACGCAAAGGCTCTTGTCGCCATTGGATCCGGCGCGGGGCAGGATCAAGCCATGGGAATGGCGACCGAATTCGTGGCGCTTGAGAACCCTTATACTGCCGACGTCTCGGATGGTTTGGACGTCCAGTTGCTCTATCAGGGCGCGACGCGAGCGGATGCTCAGATAGAAGTCTTTCAAATGGACCCTGAAGGCCAAGTGACGATCACGCTTTTGCGCAGTGATCAAGACGGCAAGGCCACAATCCCAGTTCTTGCAGGTCACCGCTATCTCATTGATTCCGTTGTGCTTCGTGCGCCCGCTCAGAAAACGCTGGACCGCGTTGCCGCGCCAAAGACGGTCAAATGGGAAACGCTTTGGGCGGCTTTAACATTTGCCGTGCCGCGGTAGGCTCTTGCACCGGCTCGCGTTTCTCGCGACAAGCAACATATGAACAGTTCACACGACATTCTCTGTATCGGCTCGGTCCTTTGGGACATCATTGGCCGCGCGCCCGTGCATATGCGCCAAGGTTCCGATGTGGCAGGCCGCATCACCCGCCTGCCCGGCGGCGTTGCGATGAATATCGCCATGACCCTCAGCCGTTTTGGCATGCGCCCGGCCTTGCTGACCTCCATCGGGCGTGACGCGGAGGGTGAGGAACTTTTGCAGGCCTGCAAAGAACTCGGGACGGGCACAGATTTCGTCTATCTCTCAGACGACCTGCCAACCGACAGCTATATGGCGGTCGAAGGCGCGAACGGATTGATCGCAGCCATCGCGGACGCGCATTCCTTAGAAGCCGCAGGAGACAAGATCCTGCGCCCACTGATGGACGGCACCCTTGGCAGCGATGACGCACCCTATGACGGATACATCGCGCTGGATGGCAATCTCACCCAGCGCCTGCTGGAAAACATCGCCGTCAGCCCTGCCTTCGCCAAAGCCGACCTGCGTGTCGCCCCGGCAAGCCCCGGCAAAGCCGAACGCCTAGTACCTTTCCTCAACCACACCCGCGCAACGCTTTATGTGAACCTCGAAGAAGCCGGGCTGCTCTGTCAGCAAGAGTTCGACTCAAGCCGCGACGCCGCCGAAGCGCTCCTGTCGCGCGGTGCGAAACGCGCGCTTGTCACCGATGGCGGCAAGGATTGCAGCGACGGCACCAATGACGGCATCCTAAGCCAAACCCCGCCCGAAGTCCTTGTGACCCGTGTCACCGGCGCAGGCGACACCTTTATGGCGGCGCATATTGCTGCTGAAAAAACCGGAGCGTCCCGCGAAGACGCCCTGTCCCGCGCGCTACAATCCGCGGCGATCTATGTCTCTGGAGGCAACCCCTAAATGACCCTATTCACCCTGTCTAAGGACGTCGCAGCCGCCAAGGCCGCGGGCAAACCGATTGTGGCGCTGGAAAGCACGATCATCACCCATGGCATGCCTTATCCGCAAAACGTCGAAGTGGCGCGGCAGGTTGAGGCCACCGTGCGCGCTGAAGGGGCCGTGCCCGCAACCATCGCAATCCTGGACGGTGAGCTTTTGATCGGCCTCACCGACGCACAGTTGGAACAATTGGCACAAGCCAAAGACGTCATGAAAGTATCTCGCGCCGATATGCCCGTCTGTATGGCCGCTGGCCGCAATGGCGCCACGACCGTCGCCGCAACCATGATCGCAGCACATCTTGCGGGTATTTCCGTCTTTGCAACAGGCGGCATCGGCGGTGTCCACAAAGGTGCAGACCAGAGCTTTGATATCTCGGCCGACCTCATGGAACTCGCGCAAACACCTGTTTCTGTTGTGGCCGCGGGCGCGAAAGCCATCCTTGATATCCCCAAAACGCTCGAGGTTCTTGAAACCCAGGGCGTGCCGGTCATCGCTATTGGCCAAGACGACTTTCCTGCCTTCTGGTCACGTTCATCCGGCCTTCCAGCCCCTCTTCGCTTGGATTCCCCTGTGGAGATCGCCAAAGCCTATGTGATGCGCGCGCAGATGGGCTTGCCCGGTGGCCAGCTGATCGCAAATCCCATCCCAGAGGCCGACGAGATCGCCGCCGAGACCCTCGCCCCAATCATCAAAGAGGCCACCGAGGCAGCAAGCGCGCAGGGCATCGCAGGCAAGGACGTCACACCTTTCCTTTTGTCGCGAATCTTTGAGACGACCGAGGGCAAATCCCTGACTTCCAACATCGCGCTTGTCCTGAACAACGCCCGCGTCGCGGCCAAGATTGCCACGGAAATCAGCAGCCTATCGGCGGAATAAGCACGATCCGGGACCAAGTGACCCTGCGTTATTGAAGCCCCTTAAGATTCTGCCTATTTAGCGCTAAAGCTTAAGAAAGCCCCACGAGCGATCCGAATGACCACGCCTTTTGACGACCCAAATCAACCTAAGCGCCCCGGCCTGATCGGCGGTTTGCGGTCGTCGTTCCTGACGGGCCTTGTTGTGATCATGCCTGTCGGCTTCACTATTTGGCTCTTCTGGACGTTCATCGGCTGGGTCGACAGCTTTGTTCTGCCGTTCGTGCCAGATTTCTACCAACCTGATAACCTCGTGCGCTGGGTCATCGGCGATGAGATGTACAACCGCTGGATCGGCGAAGACGTACGCATCAATATTCGCGGCGTCGGCGTCGTTATTTTCCTGCTGTTCACCGTTCTGGTGGGCTGGATCGCAAAGGGCCTGATTGGCCGCTCGCTGATCAGCTATGCGGAAAATCTGGTTCTGCGGATGCCTGTGGTGCGCTCGATCTATTCGGGCGTCAAACAAATCGCCGAAACCGTGTTCGCGCAATCTGATCGCAGCTTTGAAGAGGCTTGCCTGATCGAATACCCCCGCAAAGGCATCTGGGCGATTGGCTTTGTCTCGACCTCAGCCAAAGGCGAAATCAACAAGCGTGCCGCGGGAGAGGACGACCAGCTCTTGTCCGTCTTTGTGCCCACAACGCCGAACCCGACTTCAGGCTTTCTGCTGTTTTTCCCTGAAAAAGACGTGATCAAACTGGATATGTCGGTCGAAGACGCAGCGAAACTCGTGATCTCGGCAGGCCTCGTCTACCCCAACGGCGCAGACCCGACCCAGCCACCGTCAGATCAGCCGTAAATCGCGCGCAGATCGACCGAACTGGATTTGCCCAGCTTGTCGAAATTCTCATCCAAAAACGCAATCGCCGCGCGCTGACCGGCCTCTTTCAGACGCGTGAGGATCGAGGGGATCGGCACCATCTTGGTCGCGGCACTTAGATCGTTCATCAGTTCATCATCAGCAATCATATGGACATGCACGTCCTTCATCTGCCCCTGCTGAAGCGAACCTTCCGCGAGCATCCGCTTCACAAAGGCAATCGCGCGCAATTCGGCCAGAAGCGAGCTGTTAAAGCTGATCTCATTCATCCGCGATTGGATTTGCGCCGGCGTTTTCGGCGTTTCGCTGCGTTCAATCGGGTTGATATTCACGATGACGATGTCGTCGGGCAGATCCTTGCGAAACAACGGCCAAAGCGCCGGATTGCCGGTATAGCCCCCATCCCAATAAGCATCCGTGACGCCGCTCTCAGGATCCGTAATTTCAACCGCCTGAAACACTGTCGGCAAACAGGCCGAAGCCAGGATCGCATCAATCGACACATCACCGCCCGTGAAAACCTTTGCCTTCCCAGTGCGCACATTTGTGGCACAGACAAACAGATCAGGACCGGCCTCGCCACAAATCCGGTCATAGTGAAAGGACTCAATCAAAGGCTTTAACGGATGGCTATAAAACGGCCCATAGGCATAGGGCGAGAGAAACCGCGAGGCCAGATCGCTCATCACATAGCCCGGTGAATACTCCAGACCCTGCGCAATCGTGTCGGCTTCAAACCCGGCCAGCCAATCCGTAAACCCGCCACCTGACAAAGCGCCCATCTTGGACCAGAGCCACTCCAGATTGTCCAAAGCCGCCGCACGGCTCCCAAGCGCCAATCCGGACTTCAAAGCCGCGCCATTTAGCGCCCCCGCAGAGGTGCCGGAAACCGAGGCAATCTCCACCCCTGGCACCTGCAGCAGCACATCCAGCACGCCCCAGCTAAAGGCGCCATGTGCCCCGCCTCCTTGCAATGCCAGATTTATGCACACCACGGCCTAGTCTTTCTCTTGCCAAAAATATCCAAAAACCGCGCTCTAAAGCGCGGTCCAGCCACCATCCACAGAGATCGTCGTGCCAGTGATCTGCGCGGCGGCATCTGAACAGAGGAAAACCGTCGTGCCCCCCAATTGCTCCACAGTCGCAAACTCTTTGGACGGCTGACGCGTCAGCATAACGTTCTTCACCACATCCTCGCGGCTCATGTTGTATTCCTTCATCGTGTCAGGAATCTGAGCCTCCACCAGCGGGGTCAGCACATAGCCCGGGCAGATCGCATTACAGGTGATCGGCTCCTGCGCGGTTTCAAGCGCCACGGTTTTGGACATGCCCACCACGCCGTGCTTGGCTGCAATATAGGCCGCTTTAAACGGCGAGGCAGTCAAACCATGGGCCGAGGCAATATTCACAATCCGGCCCCAACCCGCCTCGCGCATCAAAGGCAAAGCCGCGGCCGTTGTGTGAAAGGCAGAGTTCATATTGATCGCAATAATCGCGTCCCATTTTTCTACTGGAAATTGATCGATGGGTGCGACGTGCTGGATGCCTGCGTTGTTCACAAGGATATCGCATTTGCCCGCATCGGCGATCAGCTGACGGCATTCATCACCCTTGGACATATCCGCCTTGATGTAGCGGGCGGTCACACCGAACTCTTTGCCAATCTCTGCTGCAAGCGCATGATCCTCATCGCGGTCGGTGAACGAGTTCAGCACCACATCTGCACCCGCGCGCGCCAACTCGCGTGCAACGCCCAGGCCGATGCCTGAATTGGACCCTGTAATTACAGCCGTTTTTCCGTTCAAGCTCATGGCAGCTCTCCTCATACCCAAGTCATTCACGATTTCGCAGATGCAACATACCACTTTGCACGCGCAACATAAGTCGCAATTTCGCGACCGGGTAGTCCTACGGGGAAAAGGCGCTGCCAGACCTCGGGCCCAAAAAAAACGCCCGCACGAAGCGGGCGTAAAGTTATTGAGGCAGGTTTCATACAGGCAAGAAACCTATCGAGCAGTGCCCTCTTTATAAGCAATCTCCGGCTGAGAGTCCAAGCTAAAAGTTTGATATGGCTGGAATCCCATGTAGGCTGGCATCAATCATAAAAGGCAAACAGGGATTGTTTAACCAATGCGACCAGTGAAAATCAGCGCGTTCCTTAAGAAAGCAACGGCGATCGCCTTTGTTTTAATGGCTCCGAGCGCATTTGCAGAGCCAAAACATGGGATTGCCATGTATGGCGAGCCTGCAATGGGTCCGGACTTCGTCTCACTCCCCTATGTGAACCCCGATGCGCCCAAAGGTGGCCGAATCGTCACAGCCAATACCGGGGGATTCGATTCGCTTAATCCGTACATTCGCAAAGGCTCAGTCCCGTGGCAGTTGCGTTTCTTTGCGGTTGAAAGCCTGATGGGCCGCAACCGCGACGAACCATTTGCGCTTTATGGCCTGCTTGCCGAGACCATCGAAACCGGCCCGAACCGCGAATGGGTCGAATTCACTCTTCGCCCTGAGGCCAAGTTTTCCGACGGCAGCCCTGTGACGGTCGACGACGTCATCTGGTCATTTGAAACGCTGGGCACCGTCGGCCACCCACGCTATCGCGGGTTCTGGGGCAAGATTGGCTCCATCGAGCAAACCGGAGACCGCTCTGTCCGTCTCACCTTCAACGTGGACGACCGAGAGCTCGCCCTGATCGCCGGCCTGCGCCCGATCCTGCAAAAGGCACAATGGGACGGTCGCGACATCAATGACTCCACGCTTGAAGATATTCCCATCACAAGTTCTCCATATGTGGTGACAGATTTCGAAGCGGGCCGCTATGTGACCCTGACCCGCAATCCCGACTATTGGGGCAAGGATCTGCCCCTACGGCGCGGCACAAATAACTTCGACACGATCCAGATCGAACACTACGGCGATGGCGATGTGCTTTTTGAAGCCTTCAAGGCTGGCGAGGTTTCCTTTGTGCGCGAGTTCAATGCCGAGAACTGGGCGAGCCGCTACAATTTCCCCCGTGCCGAAGCGGGCGATGTGGTGAAATCGGAAATCACGCATGAGAAACCCTCGGGTATCACCGGCTTTGTGATGAACACCCGCCGCGCGCCCTTTGATGATATCCGCGTGCGGGATGCCTTGATGCATGCGTTCAACTTTGAATTCGTCAACGACGCGATGACCAAAGGCCGCCAGCCGCGCATCACAAGCTATTTCAGCAACTCGGTTCTGTCCAAACAGGACGGCCCAGCCGCAGGCCGCGTGGCCGACTACCTCGCGCCTTATGCCGGAAGCGTGCCAGCAGGCACGATCGAAGGCTACACCCTGCCCGTCTCTGACGGCTCCGAGCGTAACCGCGCGAATGTGGCCAAAGCGATGGATCTCTTGATGTCCGCAGGCTTCACCGTCGAAAACGGCGTCATGACCCAACCGAATGGCGAGCCCTTTGCCTTTGAAATCCTGATGAAACAATCCGGCAGCGGCTTCCAGGACGCGGGCGCCGTGGCCGACATCTACGCCAAAGCGCTGGAACGCCTCGGTATCAAAGCCACCGTCGTCACAGTGGACAACGCGCAATACAAAGAGCGCGAGACCGTCTTTGACTTTGACATGACCTACTACCGCCGGTCCCTGTCCCTGTCGCCGGGCAATGAGCAAAATCTCTACTGGGGCTCAGCGGCGGCGGACACCGAAGGGTCGCGCAACTGGATGGGTGTGAAATCCGAAGCCATCGACGGGCTGATCAACGAGATGCTGACAGCCCGCACGCAGGATGATTTTGTCGCTGCCACCCGCGCGCTGGATCGCGTGCTCACCGCAGGCCGTTACGTGATCCCCTTCTGGAACTTCACCGTGGGCCGCATTGCACATGACAAGACCATGAAGTTCTCCACCGACTTCCCAATCTATGGCGATGGCGTCGACTGGATGCCTGTCACCTGGTGGTACGAAGAATAAACCAACCCAGCGCGGCTCTTAACGGGGCCGCGCTTTTTCTCTTGCCCAAGTATCCTGGGTGAATTTGCCAAAGGCAAAGAGGGCAAAGCCCTCATCTCGGCTGCAACGTCAGCCAAATCCCATCCTTACTCCGCACCGTCAGATGCGCCACAGGCTCCGGATCACGCCCCTCAACCCGCGTAATCCGAAAATGCTTGAGGATCATCGACAGCATCAAGACCCCCTCAACCATCGCAAACCCAGCCCCCGTGCAAACACGCGGACCGCTGGAAAACGGCATATAGGCCTCGCGCATGCATTGCTTGCCGTTGTCCGTGCCCCAACGGGTCGGATCAAACCCATCAGGGTTCTCCCACAGCCGTTCATGGCGATGCAGATGCCAAGGGCTGAGAACCATCTGACTGCCGCGCTTGATATCCCGCTCTCGGAACGTTTCAGGGCAGGTATTCTGCCGCACCATCATTGGTACCGGCGGATAGAGCCTGAGGGACTCTCGGAACACATCCCGCGAAATCTTGAGCTTGCTGATCTGCCCAAACTCAGTGCCGTCCAATGCCTGCGCTTCCTCGGCCACCTGCTCCTGCCAGTCTGGATAAAGCGCCATCAGATAGAGCGTCCAGGCCAGCGCGGAGGCAGAGGTCTCATGCCCTGCCAGAAAAAAGATCGCGACCTGATCGACCATTTCCTGCGGGGTAAATGTCTCGCCCGTCTCAGGATCCTTGGTGGTCATGATTTTGGTCGCCAGATCCTCAGGTGCCGTGCCTCGTTCGATCTCTGCCGATCTCTCCTCGGTCAATTGCGTGATCAAACGGCGAATTTCGCGGGCCGTGGATTTGGTCGAGCGCCCAAAAAACCGCGGCATCCAGCGCGGCAGAGGCACAAAGGCCGCAATGTTAAGGATCGGCTGGCTGCGTTGATAGTCGCGAAACTGGGTGAAAACCTGCGTCGCAATTTCGTTTTCAATCGGGATCGAAAACAGCGTTCGAAAGATAATGTCCGCCGACGCGTGGCTGGTCTCTTCTTCGATCTCAATCGGCTCTCCGACCCGCGCCTTGAGCCGCGCGACCGAAGCCTCAGCAGCCTCATACATCGCGGGATAAATCTCGCGCAGGCGACCACCTTCAAAGGCCGGATCAATAATGCGGCGTTGGCGCTTCCACGTCTCTCCATTGGTCAGGAACACAGAGTCCCCAAGCAACGGGCGCAGACCCTCGGCAACTCGACCCGATTTAGGAAAATCATCGGGGCGTTCTTTGAGGACCGTTTTCACCAGATCAGGCTGGTTCAACAGATACGACCGAAAAAACGGCGTGCGAAATTCAGCCATCCACGCTCGATAGAGCCGCGCGGGTTGGGCCGACAAAAGATCCTTTTTAAACAGTCGCATATACTGGATCAAAGACACACGATCAGGCCGCGCCGGGGGCTTAGGAGGCATCTCCATCAGCCCATCTCCGTGAATTTATTGACCGGCTCTTCGATCCGAGACCGCGAGGCTTTGCGGCCCTCAAACCGCATACGCAGGGTTTTGGGGCCTGCCGTGATCTGGAAATAATCATAGTCTTTGGGCCGATCAAATGCGCAAAGATACTGAAAATGCAGCCGGAAAAACCGCCACCGAAGCGCCTTCCATCGGGCGGGGCTCAGCGTCTGGGTAAAAGCCGCCGAAATCACAATCGGCCAGCGCTTGCCTTCAGAGGCGACGCCAGTCACCGACACAGGATCACAAAGCGCAAAGGCACAGCCATCGCCGGGGGCCGTGACGTCTAGCCAAAAAACATCCTCGCGTGTCGACAAATAGTTCAAATCCATACGCAGGCGTTTGGCCTCTGGCAGAAAACTCACCATCGGCACGACCTGCCCCAGCGAGAGAAAAGACAATACGGGACCGTCTGGTTTGACCTGCCCTGCCCGCAAAAGATCCGAGATCACCGAGACCGCCAGATGTGCGCCGGAGCTATGCCCAACGACCAACACCTCATCCACGTCACTCTTAAGAGCCTCAGCGATATGATCCACAAACTCAGCCATCCGCGCCTCAAGCTCGGGTGGATTGCTGCCCTTGGTCGAGGCCGAATAGGCGTAGTCATGCATGAGGTAATAGGCGAAAAACTTGTTGTCACGCGCTTTGAACCAATTGAGTAAAAGCGGCACAATCACAAAGCCAGCCAGCCCCGCCCACCACGGCGCGAACATCCCGACCAAACGAAACAGCCCATAGCCCGCCAGCAACGCGAGTTGCAGTTGCACCAGCAAAAACACCACCGGATAAAGCGCCGCGATCACCGGCCCCTTGCGTAGGCGCATCAGGCGAAACAGGGCCCCGGTCGCGATATAGGTCCAGGCCGTGCGGATCAGCAGCCCATAGGTCGCCAAGATCCCCTGATCCATGCTGCCACGCACGATGTCAGACCAGACCAGCACTTCGAAATCCGTCTGCGTTTCGATGTCCTCAATCTGGCTGTCCACCCGCCAGCCATAAGGCCCATCGGTGGTTTTCGGAGCAAGCGCGACCTCATAGCCAGATATCTCGCCCTGCGCTTTGCTCTCTTTGCGATAAAGCTCGCGGTAGCGACGCGGGTGAATCGGATCATAGCCTGGAATGTAAAACACCCGGCGCGTTTTGATCGGTTCAGAGGTCTGATCACCCATGGTCTGCTCTCTTGCACCTGTTTGGCGGCGCGTTGAGATCAGACTACATGCTTAGCCCACAAGCGCCAAGGCCGGGAATGCTTCGAGCAACCAATAGGAGAAGGCCGAGAATCCGCCCGTCAGCATCAAAAGGCCGATGGTCCAGAGCAACAGCCCCATGACGCGCTCGATCTGTTCCATATGACGTTTCATCCAGCTCATGAGCCCCGTCAGACGCGGCAAGTAGGCTGCGACCAGCAAAAACGGAATACCAAGCCCCATCGCGTAAACCGCTAGCAGCAGCGTGCCGCGCGTCACAGAGGCTTCAGACGCGGCAATCGACAGGATCGCGCCCAGTTGAGGACCAATGCAGGGCGTCCAGCCGAAGGCGAACGCCAGGCCGAGGATATAGGCACCAAAGGAACTGCCACCGCGATCACCCACATCAATACGCGCTTCGCGATCAAGGAAACCGATGCGATAGATGCCAATGAAATGCGCGCCAAAGATCATCACGAGGATGCCCGCCAGCGTGTTGAACCAGCCCTGATATTGCAAAAATAGCGAGCCAATGGCCGAGGCTGTGAACCCAAGGAACAAAAACACCGTCGACAGCCCCATCACAAAGAAAAGCGCTGGCATGAGTGCCGTGTTCTTGGCCTTTCCCTCTGACAGATCGGTGACCGAAACCCCGCTCATATAGGCCAGATAGGGCGGCACAATGGGCAGCACGCAGGGGCTGAGGAAAGACATAACGCCGGCCAAAAGCGCGACGATCATGGCGGGCAGCAGGGCTGCGTCTATGATTTCGATTCCGAACATAGTCCCGACATAGGCGATCTATGCGCCTAGGTCACCTGACAAGCTGTCACAAGGGTGTGGACGCTTTGAAACATCTGAGCTACTGCGGGGCATGTCTGACGATATCTTTGAAATCGACGCTATCGGGCTGCTGTGTCCCCTGCCCGTTCTGCGCCTGCGCAAACGAATGCAGCCGCTGGCCACTGGCACGCGCATTCGCCTCTTGGCGGATGATCCGGCCGCTATCGTCGACGTCCCACATTTCTGCAATGAAAACGGCCATGTACTGGCGGCGCAGTCTGAGGCTGACGGCGTTCTGACATTTGAGGTCATCAAGCGCTAGCAAGGCTTGTACGTCACCTGCGTGCTGGGGCAGACTTTGAGGATCTTGCCTTAGAACGGAGCTCTCTCGATGCTCGACCTCAAAACCTTTCGCCGAGACTTGCATGCGCACCCGGAAACCGGGTTTGACTTGATGCGCACGCCGAAAGTGATCGGTGAAGTGCTTGAGAAGGCTGGGCTTGAGGTCACCTACGGCGTTGGCAAAACCGGCCTGGTCGCCACACTGCGGCGCGGGCCTGAAGAGACGGCTATTGGCTTTCGCGCCGACATGGACGCGCTGCCGATCACCGAGGCGACAAACCTCCCCTATCGCTCTCAACTCGAAGGGAAATTTCACGGTTGCGGCCATGACGGTCACAGCACGATGCTATTGGGAGCAGCGCTGGAGCTCGCGCAGGATTCCGCGTTCAACCGCACGGTCCATTTCATATTTCAACCGGATGAGGAAAACGGCAATGGCGCAGCCGCGATGATCGCGGATGGCCTGTTTGACCGCTTTCCAATGGTCGAAATATATGGCCTACACAATATGCCCGGCATGGCGCTCGGGCATTTCGCCACGCAACCTGGTCCTTTCTGCGCCTTTGAAGACAACTTCGAGATCCGCATTCAAGGCCAAGGCGGCCATGCATCTATGCCAGAAAAAGGCGTGGACCCCATCGTAGTTGGCGCGGCAATTGTGCAGCAACTTCAAAGCATAGTGTCGCGCGCGCTTTCGCCCAAGGACCATGGCGTCGTCTCAGTCACCGAGTTCATCACCGACGGCGCCCGCAATATCCTAGCGAGCAACGTCTCCTTGCGAGGCGATTGCCGCGGGTTTCACCAAGAGGTGTCAGACCTTATTGAAACCCGAATGCGCGCGATCGCGAGCGGTGTAAGCGCCGCCTATGGGGCGTCAGTTGAGGTCGAATATTCCACCTCATTCCGTCCTTTGGTGAATGATCCAAGCGCCACCGAAACCTTGTCAGCCGCCGCGCGCCAGACCGGAGAGCTGAATGACGCCTATGGGCGGGTCGGGTTTTCTGAGGATTTCGCGGAATTCCTCACCCATCGCCCCGGCGCTTTTGTGTTGATGGGCAATGGCACCGAAGGGGCCTTTGCGATGCCACTTCACAATCCATCCTACGACTTTAATGATGCGGCGATCCCGCATGGCATCGCGTTCTGGTGTCAACTGGCGCGGCAAGGCATGTAACAAAAACGCCGGGCGAGACACCCGGCGTTTCTAAATTTTCTTATCGGCCCATCGACCACCAGCCGCGCCGTTTCGGCTTGGCGGGTTCATCTTGTGCGGGCTCTGCCGCTGGGGCCTCGGCCACCTCTGCGACTGGCTCTGCTTCAGCAGGCGCAGGCTCTTCGGCAACAGGCTCTTCCGCAACCGCGTCTTCCGTGGGCGCTTCCTCGGCTGCTTCGGCAACCGGTTCATTTGGCGCCTCAGCAGGAGCTTCGCTCGCCTCCTCAGCTGGAATGTCCGCTGCGTCTTCAGCAGGCGCTTCCGCAGTTTCTTCCGCAACAACAGGTTCTGCTTTCTTCTTACGGCTGCGCGAGCTGCGCGGTTTTGGCTTCGGCGCTTCTTCGTCCTTTGCCTCTTCCGCGGGTGCTGCATCGTCGCCTCCAGCCGGCGTCTCTTCGCCAGCCTCAGTCGCCTCATCCGCGCCATTTTCGTCAGATCCGTTTTCGTCTGACGCACCATCAGAACCCTCGCCTTTAGGCTTCCGGCGACGACGACGACGGCGACGCTTCTTGGGCTTGGCCTCTTCGTCCTCTTGGGTTTCTTCGACGATTTCCGCGTCTTCGATATCCTCGTCGATTGCATCCATCAAAGACGCATCGGCCGACACCACTGACTCCGAGGGCTCTGGAACCACGCGAGTGGCCGTTTTCAGTTTCTCGAGTGTGAAATCAGGTGAAATCAGTGCAGGATCCGCTTCAATCCGCACCGACAGCCCATAGCGCGCTTCGATCTGCGCCACATGCTCGCGCTTCTGGTTCATGATGTAGTTCACGATACCAACCGGCGCTTTGACCAGCACCTCACGAGAGCGACGACGGGTGCCTTCCTCTTCGATCTGACGCAGGATGGTCAGCGCGAGGTTGTCATCCGAGCGGATAAGACCCGTGCCATGACAATGCGGACAGGGCTGAGTGGTCGCTTCGATCATGCCAGGACGCAGACGCTGACGCGACATTTCCAAGAGACCAAAGCCCGAAATCCGGCCCACCTGAATGCGCGCGCGATCCGTTTTCAGCTTATCTTTCAGACGCTTCTCAACTGCGTTGTTGTTCTTGCGCTCGTCCATATCGATGAAGTCGATGACGATCAGACCTGCAAGGTCACGCAGTCGCAACTGGCGGGCCACCTCTTCGGCGGCCTCAAGGTTGGTCTTAAGCGCGGTTTCTTCAATCGAGCCTTCTTTGGTGGCGCGACCCGAGTTCACGTCGACAGCGACAAGCGCCTCAGTCACGCCGATCACGATGTAGCCACCGGATTTCAGCTGCACCGTCGGGTTGAACATGCCCGACAGGTAGCTTTCCCCTGATAGCGCGCAAAAAGCGGCAGGCTGTCTTGGTATTGCTTCACGTTTTTCGCATGCGACGGCATGATCATTTTCATGAAGTCTTTGGCGATGCGGTAGCCGCGCTCGCCCTCGACCATCACTTCATCGATCTCACGAGAATACAGATCGCGGATCGAGCGTTTGATCAGATCGCCCTCTTCATAGATCTTGGCCGGCGCGATGGATTTCAGCGTCAGCTCGCGGATCTGCTCCCACATACGTTGCAGGTACTCATAGTCACGCTTGACCTCGGACTTGGTGCGCTGCGCCCCTGCGGTCCGAATGATCAGACCCGCGCCTTGCGGCACGTCGATCTCTTGCGCGATTTCCTTGAGCTTTTTGCGATCCGCCACATTGGTGATCTTGCGGCTGATCCCGCCACCACGCGCGGTGTTTGGCATCAAAACGCAATAGCGACCCGCAAGGCTTAGGTATGTGGTCAGAGCCGCGCCTTTGTTGCCGCGCTCTTCTTTGACCACTTGCACCAGCAGGATCTGACGGACCTTGATGACTTCTTGAATTTTATAACGACGTGGACGCGGCTTGCGCGGAGGACGAATGTCGTCCTGATCGTCGTCATCTGCCACATCCTCGATTGAGGAATCCTTCTCGGATGCCTTCGCGCGCTTGCGCCGGCTGCGTGACCGAGAGCTGCGTTTCTTGCCGCCCTCTTCTTCCTCGTCATCAGAGGCGTCATCCTGAGACGTCTCATCGGACACTTCTTCTGTGGTAGCCTCATCGGCCTCCTCATCAGACGCGGCCTCTGGCGCGGCGCTGTCTTCTTCGGTCTCTTCGCCGGTCTCGACGTCTTTAGTGGCAACGGCATCGCCATCATTGTCCGTCGACATTGCCATGGTTTTGTCATCACCATCGCTGTCGTCGGATTTCACGTCCTCGGCAGGTGCTTCGGCCACGTCTTGGGCAGGCGCCCCTGTAGCGTCTGTGCTCGCCTCTTCAGAAGCGGGCGCATCACCTTCAGCCGGTGCCTCGGCAGCTTCCTCAGCCGTCACATCCTCTTTTTTCTTCCGAGGACGACGGGCGCGCGGCTTTTTCGGCTTTGGAGCCTCTTCTTCAACAACCTCGGGGGCCTCTTCGGCCTCAACCGTGTCATCGCCCAGATCGATGGTCTCCATGCCGGAGATCTCATCGGTTGCGACCGCATCACTCTCAGCCGTCTCTTCCGCAGGTTTATCCGAGGCCTTCGCCTTAGACCGGCGGCTGCGTTTTGGTTTGGGCTTTTCGTCTTCTTCGTCGCGTGCGCGCATCGCTTCGGCATAGGCGCGCTCTTCTTCCATCAGCGCTTCACGATCAGCAACCGGGATCTGATAATAGTCCGGATGGATTTCGAGAAGGCCAAAAAACCCGTGGCGATTGCCACCGTAGTCCACAAAGGCCGCCTGCAAGGACGGCTCGACCCGTGTTACTTTTGCGAGATAGATGTTGCCAGCAAGCTGGCGTTTATTTTCGGATTCAAAGTCGAACTCCTCGACCTTGTTTCCGTCGACCACCACGACGCGGGTTTCCTCCGCGTGGGTGGCATCGATGAGCATTTTCTTAGCCATGTTTTCCGTGTGCACCCGGAATCACGCAAACCTGCGCCCGGATTTATTCCAGGCGGCGCAGAGCGTGTTGCAGGGTGTCTTGTAGTGGCGATGGGTCTCGCGTCGCGCAGCACATCACCAAGGGGGCCGCGTGCGGCCTCTGCTCGGGATCTCATATCTGTCGCGCGCTTCATCGCGGTTCTTCTCCGACACCGACATTGCGTTGGTGCCAATTACAGGCCCAGAGCTTTTTATCATCCGGGCAGTTCTTTTGCCCCAAAGGGCATATTCAAACTGAAGGAAAACGCGGCGTATCTGTCGCCCCTGCGTTTTCGGTCAGAGAAACTCTCAGTCAGCCTCGCCAAAAAACGGAGGCCGCCACCTCTACTTAAGACGAGGGTTTGCGGAATTACAATGCCAAATGCGACAAATGGCCCGTTAAACCGTGGTTTCGGCAATCAACCCTAGGTCTATCAGCGCCGCGCGCAGGTTTGGCCGCACCTTTTGCCCCAAGTCAGGCAGCGCTTTGCCCGCAGGGCGCAGATCAGGAATTTGATACGTCAGGCACCCCGCAGCCACCGCCGCCTGCGTCCCAAGATCGCTATCCTCAAAGGCCACACAGTCTTTGGGATCTACACCCAGAGCCTCAGCCGCCTCACGATAGGGCGCTGGATCCGGCTTATTGGCAGAGACCTCATCCCCGGCTTTCACCTGCTCAAAATACTCAAAAATCCCCGCGTGCTGCAGGTGATGCCGTGCCGGTTCTCCGTAGGTCGAGGTCACAACGGCCATGCGCGCCTGTTGATCGGCAAGACTGTCGAGCACGTCTTTTACATAAGGTTTCAGCGGCACGCCTTTAGATACATTTTGGGCATGCATGTCGCGCCACTTGGTCTCAAAGGCTCGCGGGTCTACGCCCCGGGGCAGCAGTTCGGCCAAACGAATTGACGTTGTTTTAGAACTGGTTCCAACCAACGTCATAAAGAACGGCTTAGCAACCATGCTCGGGATGCCAATCTGCCCCGTCAATTTCAGAAACGACTGAAGGAACAGCCGCTCGGTATCCAAGAGCAACCCATCCATATCAAACAAAAAAGCGGCGGGTTTGGTCATTGGATCGTCCTGTCTGTCAATCAGAGCTGCGCCTTGCCAGACTTATGTAACAGCGCAAAGACAGTCTTCACGGTTCTTGTGGTTTTTTACAGGTAATCCGCTCGCGCGAGGCCGTATTTTGCCATCTTCTCATTCAGCGTTCGACGCGGCAGACAAAGCTCTTCCATGACAGAGGCAATTGATCCGCGATGACGCCGCATGGTGTTGTCGATCAACATGCGTTCAAAGGCCTCGACGTATTCCTTCAACGGCTTTCCTTCGGTGGTCATCACCGGCTGCATTTCCTCGTGGTCGTTCATCAACAGAGACGCAATCGTGCCCCCGCCCCGCCGCGACTGCAGCACCGCGCGTTCCGCCAGATTGATCAGCTGACGCACATTGCCAGGCCAAGGCGCCTGCAACAGTTGCGCTGCCTCTTGCGCGGAGACTTTCGGCGTCTCACAGCCATATTCTTCGGCAAACTGTTCGGACTGGCGCGTGAACAGCGTCAGGATGTCTTCGCCCCGTTGCCTGAGCGGAGGCACCGTGATCCGCAAGGCCGCCAGCCGATAGAAAAGATCCCGACGGAGCGCGTCCTCGCAGGTGCGGTTTTGCTCCTGCAGGTTGCAGATCGCAATGATACGCGTCTCCGCCGGGGTCCCCTGCTCGTTGATCGCGCTCAGCAAGCGCGCCTGCAAAGTATCTGACAGCGCTTCAATATCTTCCAATACAAGCGTCCCGCCCCGCGCTTCCTCAATTGCGGGCAGTTGGCTGTCCTCAGGCAACATCGGCCCAAAGAGGCGTTTGGTCAGCGCGTCTTCTTCGAGTGCAGAACAGCTTACCAATACGAATTTCTTACCGGCGCGCGACCCAACCGCATGCAACGCATGCGCCACTAAAGTCTTGCCCGTGCCGGTCTCGCCATCAATCAGCACATGCCCATCGGCCTGGCCCAGATCCAGGATATCTTCCTTAAGCCGCGTCATCACAGGCGACGAGCCAACGAGCTTTTTGATCAGCTGCGCCCCGTCAGAAAGTTCCTTGCGCAAGGCGCGGTTGTCCAGCACCAGCCGACGCGCATTGGAGGCCTTTTTCGCAAGCTGACTCATACGATCCGGATTGAACGGCTTCTCCAGAAAATCAAACGCGCCGACGCGCATCGCCTCAACTGCCATAGGCACATCGCCGTGCCCTGTGATCATAATCACCGGCAAAGCGCTATCCGAGCCCATCAGCTTTTTCAGAAACTGCATCCCGTCCATGCCCGGCATCTTGATGTCGGAAATCACAATCCCCGGATATTCCGGCCCCAGCGTTTTCAGCGCGTCCTCGGCACTCGCGAAGGTCTCGGTGTCATAGCCCGACAGCGCCAACCATTGGCTGATGGACTGACGCATATCCCGTTCGTCATCCACAATCGCGATCTTCATTGCCTGAGCCATATTTCGTCTAAGCCTATTCTGCTGCTTCGATATCTTGGTTTAAGATAGGGATCTGCATTTCAAATACAGCCCCCCCGTCCTGGCCGTTTCTTGCCATCAACCGTCCCCCAAGGTCGTTCACGATGCCCGAGGAAATGGCAAGCCCCAGCCCAACACCGTCACCGGGCTTCTTGGTGGTGTAGAAGGGTTCAAACAGATCATTCAGGTTCTCAATCCCCGGCCCATTGTCGCGCACCATGAGGCTCGCGGTTTCCCCCTTGGCAAGGATCACCTCGATCTCGGGATCATCACTGGCTTGGGTGGCATCCAGAGCATTCCTCAAAAGGTTGATCATCACCTGCTCAATCCGCATCCGATCACCCAAGACATTGACCGGTTCATCAGGCAGCACACGGCGAATTTTTATTTGTCTTTGGCGCAGTTGCGGCTCCATCAGCGCGAGCGCTGAGGCCAGCGCTTCGCCCAATTCCACAGGGGTAAACTCGTCTCCTGCCTTTCGCGCATAGCTCTTGAGCTGCTTGGTGATGGCCCCCATCCGCTCGATCAAATCATCGATGCGTTTGAAACTCGACAGCGCCTCGTCGGGACGGTTCCGATTAACCAACAATCGCGCCCCCGCCAGATAGGTTTTCATCGCGGCCAGCGGCTGGTTCAACTCGTGCGATACGGCCGCTGACATCTCGCCCAAAGCGGCCAGTTTCGAGCTCTGAGCCAGCGATTGTTCAGCCACCTCAAGGCTCTGTTGCATGCGTTCGCGTTCGGCGATTTCCCGCTGCAAGCGATGATTCAATGCGCGAAGGCTCGCCGATTCACGCTGAAACAGAGCGACTTTCTGAAAGGAGCGCCGGCTCAGCAAATAGAAGGCCGCGGCCATAAGGATCGCGAATCCCATGATCTCGAGCGCCAGAACGCCGTTCACCCGCTCGCGCACACCGGCATAGGTGGTGAAGCTCGCGATCTGCCAGCCCCGGAACGGAATACGCGCATCCTTGCGCAACACAGCCTCGCCTTGAACGTAGGCATCCGCAGGCAAAGCCGTCCAATCCGAGGTCGCCTGAATGGCGCGCTGAATGGCCCCTTGAGGCGGCTGTCGCTGCAAGGCCGCCTCTTCCGTCAACCCGCGCCATCGCGGCTCTGTTGCCAGCAAAATCGTGCCTTCGGAATCCGTGACCAAAACTGCATCCGAAATCCCCGCCCAGGCCCGCTCGAACTTCTGCAGATCCACCTCAACGACGATGACGCCAAGCACCGCATTCTGCATCTCGACCCGCCGCGAATAGGCAAAGTAATAGCCAGCCGCCTCACGGGGCTCGACCGTAAACACAGTCACATTGCTGCGCATCGCGTCCACATAGGTCTGCGTCGGCTTGAGGTTCTCGCCCAGCCGATTGCGATCGGTTGCGGCCACGATCCGCCCATCTGAATCCAGCATCAGCAAAGACGCCGCCCCAATTTCCTCTACAAAGGAAATCAGCCGCGCGGTGGTCTGGGAATAGTCATCTCCCTGCAACGCAGAGATCAACGCCGGATCGCGCGCCAACAACTGAGGCACAATCGCGCTGCGGCGCAGCTCGGCCAAAAGGTTGCCCGAATAAAGCGCCAGCCGCACCTCGGCGCGGTTGCGTGTGGTTTCTGTAAAACGGTCCGTCAGATAGGCGTTGGTGACCCAAATGGTCGTAATCGCCACAGTCGCCAGGGCCAAAAGCAATGCACGCACACGCCAACTCAGCGTGCGCATGCCGCGCATTTTACCCAAGGCTGTCTCACTCCCGCTCATGGCTGCCAAGCTACGCCGCAGCCACGCCAAGCTCAAGTCAAGCAGAGACCACTTGCTCCATCAATGCGCTGAACATTGCCGATCCGTCGGTGCCGCCATGGCCTGCATCCGAGGCGCGTTCCGGGTGGGGCATCATGCCAAGCACGCGTTTGTTGGCCGAAAGCACACCCGCGATATCCGCAACAGAGCCGTTTGGATTGTCGGTATAGGTAAAGGCCACACGACCCTCGCCCTGCAGACGCGCCAGCGTTTCATCGTCGGCAAAGTAATTGCCATCGTGATGCGCAATCGGGATCTGGATCTCGTCGCCCTCGGTATAGCCCGCAGTGAACGCCGTATCAGACGTCTCGACCTTCAAACCAACCGTGCGGCAGATGTACTTAAGACCCGCGTTGCGACGCAGCGCGCCTGGCAAAAGCCCCGTCTCGGTCAGGATCTGAAACCCGTTACAGACGCCGAACACAAAGCCACCGGCTTCAGCATGTTTCACAACCGCCTGACAGATCGGCGAATTCGCGGCGATCGCACCACAACGAAGATAGTCGCCATAGGAAAACCCGCCCGGCACGCCGACAAAATCGAGCCCCTCAGGCAAAGCCGTTTCCTTGTGCCAAACCATCGAGACATCCGCCCCAGCGCGCTCCAATGCCACCGCTAAATCGCGGTCACAGTTAGAGCCCGGAAAAACCAGAACCGCCGCCTTCATCAGAGGATCTCCACGCGGTAGCTTTCGATCACTGTGTTCGCCAAGAGCTTTTCACACATCTCGTTGACCGTGTCCTCTGTGCTGCCCTCAGCCAAATCCAGCTCGATGACTTTACCCTGACGCACGCCTTCGACGCCATCAAAGCCCAAAGACCCCAGCGCGTGTTTCACGGCCTCACCCTGCGGGTCCAAAACGCCGTTCTTCAGCATCACATAGACACGTGCTTTCATCTTTTTGGTCTCCAGCTCTTTCATCTTGCCAAAAATACTCAAAAGCCCCGGTCTCGCCGGGGCCTTCGCTTAGTTGATCAGGGTCGGCTTGCTCACAGGTGCCGATTTCGGCAGCACACCCAGACGGCGCGCGACCTCGGTATAGGCATCGGTCAGATTGCCCAGATCCTGACGGAACACATCCTTGTCCAGCTTCTGCCCGCTCTCGATATCCCAGAGGCGGCAGCTGTCGGGGCTGATCTCATCGGCTACGACCAGGCGTTGGAAGTCACCCTCATAGACCCGGCCGATCTCGATTTTAAAGTCAATCAGCTTGATGCCGACGCCATACATGACGCCCGACAGGAAATCATTCACGCGCAGAGCGATGCTGACGATGTCGTCCATATCCTGCTGGCTCGCCCAGCCAAAGGCCGCGATATATTCTTCGGGCACAAGCGGATCGCCAAGACTGTCGTCTTTGTAGCTATACTCGACAATAGGCCGTGGCAGCTGGGTGCCCTCTTCGATCCCCATACGCTTGGACATGGAGCCAGCCGCAAAGTTGCGCACGATGACCTCCAAAGGAATGATCTCGCAGTTGCGCACCAGTTGCTCACGCATGTTCAGACGTTTCAGGAAGTGGGTCGGCACGCCGATCTGGCCCAAACCCACCATGAAATACTCGCTCAGGCGGTTGTTCAGCACGCCCTTGCCGTCAATCACGTCTTTCTTTTCCGCATTAAACGCGGTTGCATCGTCCTTGAAATATTGCACGATGGTGCCTGGCTCTGGGCCTTCATAAAGAACCTTCGCCTTGCCTTCATAGATCTTCTTGCCACGTGCCATTGAACGACTTTCCCGGGAATAGAAATGAATATGGGGCGCGCGAGTCCCCAAACTTGCGGCCCTCTTAAGCCATGGGCGAAAATCTCGCAAGCAGATGCGCCCATCTGTTGCGTGATTGCGTTTTTCGCCTATCTAATAGGCACAGGACAATTTTAACGAGGAGACCCTGAATGAGCACTTTTGACGATCGCGAAACCGCCTTTGAAGCCAAATTCGCCCATGACGAAGAAATGCAATTCAAAGCCGAAGCGCGCGCCAACAAGCTGCTTGGTCTCTGGGCTGCAGAACTGCTTGGCAAATCTGGCGATGAGGCTGAGGCCTATGCCAAAACCGTCGTGGTGGCAGACTTTGAAGAAGCCGGCAATGAGGATGTGATCCGAAAGGTCGCTGGCGATCTAGGCGATAAATCCAGCGCCGATGAGGTCCGCGCCAAGCTCGCCGAGACGCTCAAAATGGCGGAAGACCAACTGCTTTCTGAAAGTTAATTGGTTAACCCACTCGCCCAAAAGGTTACCAACCCCGCCCATTTCTGTGGCGGGGTTTTTCATACCAACAATCTCATATTTATTTTGAGCCGCCGTTTTTGTCATAGAAACAAGGCCCATCGGCACTGAAAAACACCGAAATCGTCACACCTCAACCGCGGGGCGAACACATTCTGACCACTTTCTCCGCGTTAATTCTGGTTAAGGCGCAGAAGCGCTAGGCAACCAAAAAATAAAATTCGGTCCGGACAACGGACACGAGCTAAGGCGAAGGGTCAGAAGATGAAACAGGCGATGAAAAACGCCCCTAAGTTTGCGCGGCACATTGTGCCACTGGGCATCGGCGCAGCGTGCCTCTGGGCACTAAATAATCAACTCAGCGATATTGACTTCGGCACGCTTTGGGCGGCCGTAAAATCTGTGAGCCTCTGGCAATGGGCGCTTGCGATGGTCTTTACCGCAATCAGCTTTTTCGCCATTGCGCGCTATGACGTTGTCGCGCATCGGCATTTCCAAACAGGTATCTCCGGCCGTCGCGCCACGATCACAGGCGGTTCCGCCGTGGCGCTGGGTCAGACGCTGGGCATGGGCGCAGTTGTCGGCGGCTTCGTGCGCTGGCGCATGCTGTCAGGCCTGGGCGTCGTCAAAGCCGCCAAGATCACAGCCTTTGTCACCCTTTGCTTCATGTCTGCATGGGCGATCGTAACCTCTGCAGCCATCGTTGTTGCGCCAATGGCAGACATTCCGCTGTCCGTTCCAATGTGCGCGCTGATGCTGGCTGCAGGCCTCATGGCGCTGTCCTTCTTCAAGCCAAGCATCCGCGTCAAAGGCAAACGCGTAGAGCTGCCGACCGTAAAAGCCATGGTCGCAATGCTGGTGCTCTGCCTGATCGACACGCTTTTCGCGGCCGCAACCCTGTGGGTTCTGCTGCCTGCGGGCGTCATCGATCTGACTGTGGCTCAGCTTTTCCCGATCTACATGCTGGCACTGGGCGCGGCGCTGTTGTCCGGCACCCCAGGTGGCGTTGGCCCGTTTGAACTCACCTTGCTGGCTTTGTTGCCATTCGCACCTGAAGCCGAATTGATGGCAGCAATCCTTGCCTTCCGCGTCGTATATTATGCAATCCCTGCGATTATCGCTGGCGTCACCCTGCTGCGTCCGATGGCAATGGGCACCGAAGCGTTCGACCGCGAGGTCTCTTGCCTCGACACAACCCTCACCAAAAACACGGCGCGTGCAGAGCTGGGTGTGGTCCGTCAAAACGGCGGCGCGATTGTTAGCCTTAAAAGCGGCACCTGCGGTGTTGTGCGCACCGGTCAGACCCTGACCTCGATCTTTGATCCGGTGCACAACGGCGAAGATTTTGCGAAACATCTGCGCGCCTTTGCCCGCGAACAGAACCGCATCGTGTGCAAATACAAAATCACTGCACCTCACGCGATCAAAGCCCGTAAGGCTGGCTGGGCCGTGCTGCGTGTCTCTGACGAGGCGATGGTGGATCCAGCCGGTCACACGATGGAAGGCTCTGCCTACCGTCAGCTGCGTCGCAAACTGAAGAAGGCGGAAAAAGAGGGTGTTCAGGTTGTTGAACAATCCACCGGCCTGCCTTTTGCCGAGATGAAGCGCGTCTCTGAAGCATGGGAATCCCGCAATGGCGGCGCCAAGGGCCTCTCCATGGGCCAATTCGAAGAGGACTATATCCAGCGTCAGCGCACCTTCCTGGCGTGGAAAGAAGACGAGCTGGTTGGCTTTGTCACCTTCCACACCACGGGCCACGAATGGGCTCTGGACCTGATGCGTATCGCACCGGGTGCACCAGATGGCACAATGCATCTGATGGTGAATGAGGCGATCCTAATGGCCCGCGAAGAAGAGGTGCCAAACGTCTCCCTCGCCGCGGCCCCTGTCCTGCCAAAGGACAACACCTCTATCGAAGGTCGTCTGCGCACGAAATACTTCGAGAAAGCCGGTGGCAAAGGTCTGCGTCAGTTCAAAGATTGCTTCAACCCTACATGGCAGCCGCTTTATATGGCAGCCCCGGGTCCAGCCCAGTTGGTGATCGCAGCTTTCGACCTGATCCGCTCGATCAAAAACGCGAAACCCGTGGCCAAACCTCGTGTGCAGGCTATGCGTGTAGCCGCTTGATTTGAAAGCGTTTCGCCCCCTTCCCTTCGCTTAGAATCGAAACGCTTTCATAATCATGATGAAGAAAATGAAATTGCCGCTTCTGACGCCTCATGGCATCAGGAGCGGTACATTTTTTTCAAGGACTCACCCCATGACCAATGCCCTCTCTAAACTCCTAGAGACCCGCGACTGGCTTTTGACCGACGGCGCGACTGGCACAAACCTATTTAACATGGGTTTGACCTCTGGCGACGCGCCAGAGCTTTGGAATGATGAGCATCCTGACCGCATCAAGAAACTCTACTCGCTGGCCGTGGACGCAGGGTCCGACATCTTTCTGACCAATTCCTTTGGCGGCAACGCGTCGCGGTTGAAACTGCACGATGCGGGCCACCGCGCGCGCGAATTGTCCCGTAAATCCGCCGAGATCGGCCGTGAGGTCGCAGATGCCTCGGGCCGCACGGTTGTGGTTGCTGGCTCTGTCGGCCCGACCGGTGACATCATGCAGCCCGTGGGCGACCTTAGCCATGCGGACGCGGTCGAAATGTTCCACGAGCAAGCTGAGGGCCTGAAAGAAGGTGGCGCAGATGTGCTGTGGCTGGAAACCATTTCCGCCCCTGAAGAATTCAAAGCCGCCGCCGAAGCTTTTGCGCTGGCCGATATGCCCTGGTGCGGCACCATGAGTTTTGACACCGCCGGACGCACCATGATGGGCGTGACCTCTGCAGCCATGGTCAGCATGGTCGAAGGCCTTCCGAACCCGCCAATTGGCTTTGGCGCAAACTGCGGCACAGGCTCTGCCGATATCCTGCGCACGGTTCTGGGCTTTACGGCTCAGGGCACAGAACGTCCTGTGATTTCAAAGGGGAACGCGGGTATTCCGAAATACCACGACGGCCATATTCACTATGATGGCACACCTGAACTGATGGCGGATTACGCCGTTCTGGCGCGCGATGCGGGTGCGACGATCATCGGCGGATGCTGTGGCACCATGGCCGAGCACCTGTCCTCGATGCGCGACGCTCTGGAAAACCGTCCACGTGGCGAGCGACCGTCCCTGGAGCAAATCGTTGGAGCCGTCGGCGCCTTTACGTCCGACAGCGATGGCACAGAAGAAGGCGCCGGAGGCGCTGATGAGGGCCGCCGGTCCCGCCGTCGTCGCCGCGCTTAAAACAAACTCAGCTGATCCCCCGCAGCGATAGGCCGTTCAAACAGGTCGTATCGCAGCGGGGGCAGCTCTTTGGGCAATCCGGTGCGCCGCATTGCAATCGCCACACGATGCGCGATCATTTGGGCATAAGTGCCCTCGCCGCGCATCCGCTTGCCCCACTCTGCGGAATAGTCTTGCCCGCCATGCATCTCGCGGATCAGGGACATGACCTTGGCTTTGCGGTCTGGGAAATGCGTCGCAAGCCACTCTTGAAACAGCTCTGACACCTCAAGCGGCAGGCGCAACATGATCCAGCTGACCGCCTTCGCCCCAGCCGCGGCCCCGGCACCGATGATCCGCTCCACCTCATGATCGGTCAGACCCGGCACGACCGGCGACACCATCAACCGCACCGGAATGCCTTCTGAAGCCAGCTTTTCTATCATTCGCAAGCGCCGATCCGGCGTCGGCGCGCGGGGTTCCATCAAGCGGCTGACCTTTACATCCAAAGACGTCACAGAGATCCCGACCTTTACCAACCCCTCGCTGGCCATTCCTCGCAGAATATCCAGATCCCGTTCAATCAATGTGCCCTTGGTGACAATTCCGACAGGGTGCTTGAAGTCCCGCAGGACCTCCAGGCACTCCCGCATAATGCGCTGGCTCTTCTCAACGGGCTGATAGGGATCCGTGTTGGTCCCAATCGCAATCGGGGCCACCGCGTATCGGCGATTGCGCAGCTCTTTCTCCAGCAGCTCCGCCGCATTCGGTTTGGCAATCAAACGGGTCTCAAAATCGAGACCCGGCGAATAGCCCGCATACGCATGCGTAGGGCGCGCGAAGCAATAGACGCAGCCGTGCTCACACCCGCGATACGGGTTGATCGACCGGTCAAACCCAAGATCAGGCGAGGCATTGCGGGTGATGATCGTCTTTGCTGTCTCAAACGACAAATGCGTGCGGAAATCGCCACGCTCTTCGTCAATGTCCCTGCCGTCATGTACCTCGGATCGTTCAAGTTTTTCATACCGTCCCGAGCTGTTGCTGACAGCACCGCGAGCGCGGCGTCGGGGCGGGTCTATCAAGAGATCAGGATCATGGGGCATGCCTCAAACTAGAACAAAACAAGAACACACGCAATTCATAATCATGCTGCAAGAATTTCGATTGAAAACAGGCGTTTTCGGCGGCACAAGTCGCACTCAGCGCGGTCAGTGTCGCATATTTGACAGCCGATTCATGCGAAACACACGAAAGCTGACGGAAAGAAAACGGGCGCCAACGCCAAATCTTAAGGAAGAGCCTATGTCCGACGAAGAAGATATCATCCTCTCTGAACTCGACGACGAAGAACTTGTCGAACAGATGTTTGATGACCTCTACGATGGCCTGAAAGAGGAAATCGAAGAGGGAACCAACATTCTGCTGGAGCGCGGATGGGAACCCTATGACATCCTGACCAAAGCTTTGGTCGGTGGCATGACCATCGTTGGTGCGGACTTCCGCGATGGCATCCTGTTTGTGCCTGAAGTTCTTCTGGCCGCAAACGCGATGAAGGGCGGCATGGCGATCCTAAAGCCTTTGCTGGCTGAAACCGGCGCGCCTCGTGTTGGTAAGATGGTCATCGGCACTGTGAAAGGCGACATCCACGACATCGGTAAGAACCTTGTCGGCATGATGATGGAAGGCGCAGGCTTTGAGGTTGTTGATCTGGGCATCAACAACGCAGTCGAGAGCTATCTCGAAGCGCTTGAAGCGGAAAAACCAGACATCCTGGGCATGTCCGCCCTGCTGACCACCACCATGCCTTACATGAAGGTCGTGATCGACACGATGGTCGAGCAAGGCATCCGTGAGGACTATGTGGTTCTGGTCGGTGGCGCGCCGCTTAACGAAGAGTTCGGCAAAGCGATCGGCGCAGACGCCTATTGCCGTGACGCGGCGGTGGCTGTTGAGACCGCCAAAGAGATGATGGGCCGCAAGCACAATGCGCTGAACGCGTAAGCGAGACCAAATTCCTTAATTACCGGGCTCGCTTTCACCAAAGCGGGCCCGTTTTATTTGATGGGTGTAGAATGGATTTGAGCGACGAAGACCTAACCCGCGATGGTTTGGCTGCCGAGGCCGCCAAGGGCCGCATTCTGCTCATTGCCTGCGGGGCCCTGGCGCGCGAGATTCTGGATCTGCAAAAGGCAAATGGCTGGGACCATATGGTTCTGACCTGCCTGCCTGCAATCTACCATCTGCATCCTGAAAAGATCCCCTCAGAAGTGCGTAGGATCGTCGAGGAGAAACGCGATGATTTCGCCCAGATCTTTGTGGTCTACGCCGATTGCGGCACCGGTGGCATTTTGAAAAACACTTGCGACGAGTTGGGCGTGGAAATGGTGCAAGGCCCTCATTGTTATAGCTTTTATGAGGGCAACGAGCGTTTTGCAGAACTCTCAGAAAACGAGTTCACGTCCTTCTACCTGACCGATTTCCTCGTCCGCCAATTTGATGCGTTCATCATGAAACCCATGGGGCTGGATAAACACCCAGAGCTGCGGGACATGATCTTTGGCAATTACGAAAAGCTGGTCTATCAGGCGCAGATCGAAGACCCAGCACTAAAGGCCAAAGCCGCCGAATGCGCAGACCGTCTGGGGCTGGAATTTGAATACCGGTTCACCGGCTACGGCGATCTGAAATCGGCGCTAAACGCGTTAAACTAGCGACGTCACCCAAAGGATTTCCGCATCCTCTTGGCTGATCGACACCACATTATGCCCCATGGTCGCGTCATAATAGGCGCTGTCACCGCGACGCATTTCGATCGGCTCGTAAAACTCGGTGTAAAGCTTCACCACACCGGTTAGAACGTACAGAAATTCTTCACCATCATGACGCACCCAGCCATCAAATTCCTCGACCGACCGCGCCCGAACCCGCGCCTTATATGGCAGCATCTGCTTCTTTGAGAGCTGCTCGGCCAGCAATTCATGCTCATAAGTGGTGGTTGCCCGCTTCGCACCCTGCCCGTTCTTATTGACAGACATGCGCCCGTTGATCTGATCACGCTCTGGCGGCGTGAACAGCTGCGGCACCGAGATCTGCAGACCCTCGGCCAGCTTGCGCAGCGCGTCATAGGTCGGCGACATCTGACCGTTTTCGATCTTGGACAGAGTCGAGCGCGCTAATCCGGCCTGATTTGCCGCCCGCTCCAGAGTCCAATCCCGCGCCTTGCGCAGCTCGCGCACGCGCGCGCCGAGATCTAATGGCTCTGGTTCGTCTTGAACGCCATTTTCGCGGGCCACTTGGATTAGGCTTTTGGGGTCTTTGTCACTCATGACGGTGCTTCTAGGCCGCAGTTCGCGAAACTGCAAGGCTGAGGCGCTTGTGCGGCAGGGGTGCCATGGCCTAGCAGAGCATATGACCTCTGTTTTCCATCAAGGCGATCCCGCGCCCTGCCCTGTGCCGTTCAACTACGCAGCACATGTCCTACAGCACGTAAATGAACTAAATTCAAAAACCGCGCTTATTATTGCAAATAGGACTAGGTATGAAAATTGGACCTATAGTGAATTATCCAACCTAATTCAGTCTATCATAGTAGAGTTTAAAACAGCGTTCATTGTGCCCGGAGACATTTTGCTCATGCGATTGGGCAATACGTTGGAGTTTCCGGCCACTTATTTGGCCGCTTTGGCCTTGGGCGCGGTACCTGTGCCGACCTCTCCGATGCTGACAGAGGCGGAAATCGCGAAAATCATCACAGAATTGCGCCCTAGAGCGATTGTCAGAGACCCGAAACTCTCTTTGCCAAAGTGTGAGACGCCCGTCATCACTTTGCCGGAAACGAGGGCATCACAAGATCCGATCCAGTTTCACATGGGCGATCCGAACCGACTTGGCTATATCGTTTACACCTCTGGAACCTCGGGAAAACCCATGGCTGTCGCCCACGCACATCGTGCAATTTGGGCGCGGCGGATGATGATTTCTGACTGGTATGATCTGCGCGCCAGCGACCGGGTGTTTCACGCAGGGGCCTTCAATTGGACCTTCACCATGGGCACCGGATTGATGGATCCTTGGTCTGTCGGCGCAACAAGTCTGATCCCCGCGCCAGAGACCAAAATCGACGACATTCCAGATTTATTGCGAAACCACAAGGCAACTATATTCGCAGCAGCTCCAGGCGTTTACAGAAAACTTTTAAAGCAAAAGGCGAACCTGTCGAGCCTAACCCTGCGCCATGGTCTCTGCGCCGGAGAAAAGCTGTCTGAGGACCTGCGCAAAGCCTGGCAAGACGCCACGGGCTGCGATGTGCATGAGGCTTTTGGCATGTCAGAATGCTCGACCTTTATTTCCGGATCCCCCGCAAACCCTTGCAAACCCGGCACGCTCGGACGCCCCCAAAAGGGCCGCCACATCGCCATCCTAAACGGCGACACCCCGGCCCCGCGCAACTCCCCCGGCGAAATCGCCGTGCATCGCGGCGATCCGGGCCTCATGCTGGGCTATCATAATGCCTCTGATGCCACCGCCGCCAAATTCCGCGGCGATTGGTTTGTGACCGGCGACCTTGGATCAATGGACCAGGACGGCAATGTTACTTACTTAGGCCGCGCGGATGACATGATGAACGCAGGCGGCTATCGCGTCTCGCCTCTCGAAGTCGAGGACGCCCTTCGCCAGCACCCAGACATTGAGCAAATCGCCGTCACGGACGTCGAAATCGCCAAAGACGCCCGCGTCATTGCCGCCTTTTACACATCTGCGTCAGAGATCACTGAGGATGATTTAAAGCGTTTTGCCAATTCCTTTTTAGCCAGCTACAAACAGCCCCGCATCTATCAACGCGTTGACGTACTGCCGACCAATCCAAACGGCAAATTGTCTCGCAAACTGATGCGCCAAACCTTTGAGGCCCAAAATGACCGCACCGATAAAACTTGATGTCCTGTCTGATCCGATCTGCCCGTGGTGCTATATCGGGAAAACCCATTTGGATCGGGCACTTGCGGCCGAAGAAGACCATCCTTTCGTGATCGAATGGCACCCGTTTCAACTCAATCCTGACATGCCCGAGGACGGTATGGATCGTCGCGAGTATCTCGAACGTAAATTTGGCGGTAAGGATGGTGCGATCCGTGTTTACGGCCAGATCGCGCAACATGCCGAGGACGCGGGCATCCAAATCGACTTTGCTGCGATCCAGAAAACGCCAAACACAGTGAACGCGCATCGCCTGATCCATTGGGCGGGCATTGAAGGCAAACAAAACGAGATCGTAGACGCTCTGTTTTCAGCCTATTTCAAAGAAGGCCGCGATATTGGCGATATCGAAACCCTCGCAGACATCGCAGACAATGCCGGAATGGACGCCGCTGTCGTAACACGGCTTCTTAAAAGCGATGAGGACAAGCAAAGCATCCGCGACCGGGACGTTCACAGTCGTGAAATGGGTGTGAACTCTGTGCCGACCTTCATTGTCGGCAGCCGTCATGCTGTCCCGGGTGCTCAGCCACCGGAACTGTGGCAGAAGGTAATCAAAGAACTGCGCGAGAAGGCCGAGGGTGCTGAATGAACAGATCGCACGAGTGGGTTGCATCGACGCATCTTTAGGGTAGTCTAGCCTCATCGACGCGTCGAGTTGCACGAATTTGCAAGGGCGCGGTCGTCAACCAAAGGATCGCCCCGTGACTGACCAACGCCGCTTGTCGGAATTGGAATTCATTGCGTTGACCGCAATGCTTTTCGCCACCATCGCCTTTTCCATCGACGCCATGCTGCCCGCATTGACCGTCATGGGCGAGGAACTCAGCCCCGCTGACCCGGAGCGCGCCACTTTGGTGGTCGGCATCTTTGTTTTGGGCATGGGCATCGGCACGTTCTTTGCGGGACCTTTGTCGGACGCCTTTGGCAGAAAGCCTGTGATCTTAGGAGGGTACGCGCTATATATTGTGGGCTCTGTGATGGCGGCGACCTCGACCACTTTGGAATGGGTGCTGGCCGGGCGTCTGATCCAAGGCCTTGCCGTTGCAGGCCCGCGCATTGCCGCTTTGGCCATGGTCCGAGACCTTTATAGCGGGGAACGCATGGCCTCGATCAGTTCATATTCCATGATGATCTTTGTACTCGTCCCCGCCGTCGCGCCTCTGATCGGCCAACAGATCATGATCGCTTTCGATTGGCGCGCGATTTTCGTTTCTTTCGTTCTGTTTGCTATCGTCATCGGCACATGGCTGGCCACGCGGCAACCCGAAACCTTGCTGCGCGAAAATCGAGTGCCCATATCGGCCCGCGCCATGGGCAACGCGGTTGTCGAATGCCTCTCAAACCGCGTCTTTCGATTTTCGGTCACCGTTCTAACACTGACCTTCGCGGGACTTTTTGCGCTGATTTCATCCGTCCAGCCGATTTATGCCGAGAGCTTTGGCGCAGCCGAAACCTTCCCCTATTGGTTCGCAGGCTCTGCCCTTTTGGCCATTCCCGGCAATTTCTTGAACGGAAGGCTGGTGCTGCGCTATGGCATGCGATTGCTGGTGAAATCCGCCGTTTTGGGCCATCTGATCATGACAATCCTAATGCTCGGCTTGCTGCTGAGCGAGAACATGACAATCTGGATGTTCTTTATCTACTCCACATCCTTCATGTTCTCGATGAGCTTCGTTTTCCCAAACCTTACCGCGCTGTCGATGGAACCTATGGGCCATATCGCAGGCCTGGCGGCCTCGGTGAATGGGGCCATTTCCACAATCCTCGCCGCGGCCCTTGCGATACCAATCGGGCTGGCCTTTGATGGCACGCCACGCGCCGTCCTGATCGGAACTCTCATAGGCTTGGCAGTCAGTTACGCCTTGATGCTCAAGTTAGGTCCGAGACCCGCGAATGAGGCCTAAGCCTTCTTTTTAGGCTTCGCCTTTACCGCCAAATCCCGCGCGATTTCAAAGGCGCCGCGGATCTTGTCGCGGTTGTTTTTCCAGTCGCGGCGCACGACGATCTTGTTGTCCTTGATCTTCGCCAAGCCGCGCTGATCCTGGATAAAGGCCACCAGACCTTCGGGCGAGGCGAACTTGTCATTGTGGAACTGAATGGTCGCGCCCTTTGGCCCGCCATCCAGCTTCGCGATCCCTGCCCGTTTACACATCGCCTTAATGCGCACGACCAGCAAGAGCGTGTTCACCTCGTTCGGCAACTTGCCAAACCGGTCGATAAGCTCCGCCGCAAAGCCTTCGAGCTCGACTTTATTCGTGAGGCTCGACAGACGGCGATAGAGCCCGAGGCGCACGTCCAGATCAGGCACATAGTCCTCGGGGATCAGAACCGGCACGCCCAAATTGATCTGCGGGGCCCATTGATCGTCGACCTCTGACAGGCCTTCCATCTCACCCGCGCGGATCTTGGCGATCGCCTCTTCGAGCATGGACTGATACAGCTCATAGCCTACATCGCGCATCTGACCAGATTGTTCTTCACCCAGTAGGTTCCCTGCCCCGCGGATATCAAGGTCTTGAGACGCCAGCGTAAATCCGGCCCCGAGCGTATCCAGCGAGCCAAGAACGCGCAGACGTTTCTCGGCAGCCGGCGTCAGAGGCTTGCGCGGTTTCGTCGTCAGATAGGCATAGGCGCGGGTCTTGGAGCGGCCTACACGGCCCCTAATCTGATAAAGCTGGCTGAGGCCAAACATATCGGCGCGATGGACGACCATTGTGTTAGCCGTCGGGATATCGAGGCCCGATTCCACAATCGTCGTCGCCAAAAGCACGTCGTATTTGCCGTCATAGAAAGCGTTCATGCGGTCATCGAGCTCACCGGCAGCCATTTGGCCGTGGGCGACCACATAGGTCAGCTCGGGCAGCTGTTCTTTCAGGAACTCTTCGATTTCGGGCAAATCAGAAATCCGAGGCACCACATAGAAGGACTGCCCACCCCGATAATGTTCGCGCAACAGAGCCTCGCGGATCGTCACGCCGTCAAACTCGCTGACATAAGTGCGGATCGCCAGACGATCCACAGGCGGCGTGCCGATAATCGACAGATCACGCACGCCAGAGAGGCTCAGTTGCAACGTCCGAGGGATCGGTGTCGCGGTCAGGGTAAGAACATGCACGTCAGACCGCAGTTGCTTCAGACGTTCTTTATGGGCCACCCCGAAATGCTGCTCTTCGTCGACGATCAGCAGGCCAAGGTTTTGGAATTTAATGTTTTTCGCGAGCAACGCATGGGTGCCGACCACGATATCAACGGTCCCACGCGACATGCCATCGCGGGTTTTCTCAGCCTCTTTCGCCGATACAAACCGCGACAGCCCATGCACTTCCAGTGGGAACCCCCTGAAGCGTTCTGAAAAGCTCTTGAGATGCTGTCGGGCCAGCAATGTCGTCGGCGCGATCACTGCGACCTGCACGCCTGACATCGCCGCCGCAAAGGCTGCGCGCATGGCGACTTCGGTTTTGCCAAAGCCCACGTCTCCACAGACCAAACGATCCATCGGCAGACCCGAGGCCAGATCCTCCATCACATCGCCAATGGCGCTGAGCTGATCTTCGGTCTCGCTATAAGGGAAGCGCGCGGAAAAAGCCTCCCAGGCGTGATGCGGTGCCTCGAGCATAGGCGCTTTGCGCAAGGCACGCTCGGCGGCCACGCGAATGAGCTTATCCGCCATTTCGCGGATGCGCTCTTTCAGTTTAGCCTTCTTCGCTTGCCAGGCCCCGCCACCAAGACGGTCCAGCAGCCCTTCGTCATGGCCGTATTTCGACAAGAGTTCGATGTTCTCGACCGGTAGGTACAGCTTGGCCTTCTCGGCATATTCAAGGCTGATGCATTCATGCGCCGCGCCCGCCGCCGTGATGACCTCTAGCCCGTGATAGCGGCCGATCCCGTGATCCACATGCACGACCAAATCACCGGGACTAAGCGACTGTGTTTCGGTCAGGAAATTCTCAGCCTTGCGCCGTTTCTTGGGCGCGCGGATCAAGCGGTCGCCCAGCACGTCTTGTTCGGAAATCACCGTCAGACCGGGGGCTTCAAAGCCGCTTTCCAGCGCCCAAACAGCCAGATAGAGCCCGGATTTCCCAATGGCTTTGGCGTCTTTGATGGCGATGGTTTCGGCGAGGCCTTCGTCTTCAATGAGGCCGCTCAGACGTTCCCGCGCACCTTCGGAATAGGACGCAACAACAACCGGTCCATTGTGAAGTTTTGCATTAATATGATCTGCAAGCGCACTGAAAAGGCTCACGTTTTCCATCTGACGCTCTGGCGAGAAATTCCGACCTATCCGCGCCATCTTGTCAATCGCGCCAGGCCCCGACGCCTGTGGGAGCGGCTTGAAGTTCAGCACCCGACGCGCGCCAACGGCCTCAATCCATGCCGCATCGTCCATATACAGCAACTCTGCAGGTACAGGTTTATAGACCGTGTCCAACCGGTTCTTTTGCGTCAACGCATGGGCGCGGGTTTCGTATTGATCCCTGACCGAGTCCCAGCGTGCCAGACGCGACGGTTCGCATTGGTCGTCCACGCTGATCGACGCCTCTGGCAGATAGTCGAACAAGGTCTCAAGCCGCTCATGAAAGAACGGCAACCAATGCTCAATCCCCTGATGTTTGCGCCCTGCTGACACCGCCTCATACAGAGGATCATCCGTGCCAGCCGCCCCAAACTCGATGCGATAATTCTGCCGGAACCGTGTGATTGCCGCTTCATCCAGAATGACTTCGGACACCGGCGCCAATTCCACCAGATCCAGCGTTTCCGTTGTACGCTGCGATACCGGATCAAAACGACGCGCGCCGTCTAGAACGTCTCCGAAGAGATCGAGGCGTACGGGGCCGCCTTCGCCCGGAGGATAGATATCGATGATACCACCGCGGATCGCGTAGTCTCCGGGCTCCATCACCGTGGGCGCTTGGGTAAAACCCATCCGTACCAGAAACTCGCGAAGCTCTTTTTCGTTGACCTGATAGTTTACCTGCGCGCGAAACGCCGCGTCTTTCAGAACCTCGCGCGCGGGAACCCGTTGCGTGGCCGCATTCAGCGTCGTCAACAGGACGAACTGCTTTGGCATCCCATGCACCAGCCCCGCCAAGGTCGCCATCCGCGCCGCCGCGATGTCGGCATTCGGCGACACACGGTCATAGGGCAAGCAATCCCAACCGGGGAATACCACCACAGGCACATCAGGCCCAAAGAAGGCCAGCGCCGCCTGCATCGCTGCCAATCGCTTGTCGTCGCGCGCGATATGCAGAACCGGACCGCCTGAACGCTCCATTTCCTCTAGGATCAGCTTGGCGTCGAACCCTTCGGGCGCGCCACCAACGGTGACGTGATGTTGTGTCGTCATGTCAGCCCCGTCAGTTCAGCGGCGAGAGTTGGAAGTTCTGATACATCCCCCAAAGGGATGTTATGAAAATAGACAGCATTCCAATGAGTTGGACATAGATACGATGCCGTGCCAAACGTTTATACAGCGTCTCACGGGTCAGATCCTCGACCTCAAGCGCGCGTGCTGTTGACAGGGACAAAAGCCCGATGATCGACATCGGGAAAAGGATCAGAAACACCGCCTGCGCGAATTCGTAGCGATAGTAAAATCCGACGACTGCCAGAGAGCTCAGGATGAAACATCCAAAGGACAGCATCGCCAGGCCAGACACACGGCTGATATACAAAAGCCGCCCGACGTTGATGCGCACCATATCCGCCAGATCGACTTCATGTTGCCCGCCACGACGCCGCGCGCGCAGCACAAGATCATAGGGAATACCCAGAACCCAATGGCTGGCGGACGACCACAAAAGCGCAAGCATAATCCAGAACCAGAGGTTGGAAAAACTGCGCAGGTCGATAAGCTCGATAATAGAAGTATGCAGGTCCACGCAGCGCGTCCTTTAGTCGTTTTGTTGATCCATATCGTTCGGACGCGGCAATTCCTACCCTTGTCGCGCAGCAAATTCCATGGCACCCCGTTTTCTACAAAGAATGAGGCTTATATGAAACCGACAATCGCCCCTTTTCCCGCTGCGCGTCCGCGACGTCTTAGGAACACGCCCGCCCTGCGGTCCTTGGTGCAGGAAACCACGTTGAGTGTTGGCGATCTGATCTGGCCGGTCTTTGTGCGTGAGGGCGAGAATATCGAAGAGCCCGTGCCCTCTATGCCCGGCGTGGTGCGTCGGTCGGTTGACCGGATTGTAGAGGCTGCCAAAGAGGCGGCGGATCTGGGTATCCCTGTGATCTGTCTCTTTCCCTACACCGAGGGCGACAAGCGTACGTCAGATTGTGCTGAGGCCTGGAACCCCGACAACCTTTCAAACCGCGCGACACGTGCCATCAAAGAGGCCGTGCCAGAGATCGCGATCATGACCGACGTTGCGCTCGACCCCTACAGCGACACCGGTCAGGACGGCTTTGTGATCGACGGATATGTGGCCAATGATGAAACCATCGAAGCCCTTGTGAAACAGGCGCTTAGCCAGGCTGAGGCCGGTGTTGATATTATCGGTCCATCAGACATGATGGACGGTCGCATCGGCGCATTGCGCAGCGCTTTGGAAGGCGCAGGCCACAAGAATGTGGCGCTGATGTCCTATTCCGCGAAATATGCGAGCGCCTTTTATGGTCCCTTCCGCGATGCGGTTGGCGCGTCCGGCGCGTTGAAAGGCGATAAGAAAACCTATCAAATGGATCCGGCCAACTCTGACGAAGCCCTGCGGATGGTTGAACGCGACCTGATGGAAGGCGCGGATATGGTGATGGTCAAACCCGGCATGCCTTATCTGGATATTTGCCGCGGTGTGAAAGACTGCTTTGGCGTGCCGACCTTCGCCTATCAGGTCTCTGGCGAATACGCGATGATCAAGGCAGCCGCGCAAAACGGTTGGATTGATGGGGACAAAGCGATGGTCGAGAGCCTGATGGCGTTTAAACGCGCCGGATGTGATGGGATTCTGACCTATTTCGCACCATTGATCGCCAAAGGTCTCCTTGGGCGCTAAAGCGCCGAAAGCGCTCTATCTTGGGTGACAATGCGGGCCGATGGGTCTATGTTGTGGCGCAAATCGACAGTGATAAGAACAGGCAAACAGATGAAAACCATCAAGAGACGTGCCCTCATACTTACGGCCATGGCCAGCGTGACCATGGCAACCGCGTGCGGAAATGGCGTCAACAGCCGCGGCTCTGACACGATCAATGCGCGCGTTGAGGCGACGCTGAACTATATGTACGACGAGTACCCCAACACGATCGACCTCGCCGATAAAGCGGCTGGGATGCTGGTCATGCCATTGATCACTGAAGCAGGTCTTGGCTTTGGCGGCGGCTATGGTCGCGGTGCTCTGAAGGTGAATGACGAGGTCGTGGATTACTACTCCACAACGCGTGCGAATTTTGGCTTCCAGATCGGTGCCCAGCAATTCGCGCATGTTCTGTTCTTCATGACCGAAGGCGCGCTGCAGGAATTCCAGAGCTCTCGCGGATGGGCGGCCGGTGCTGACCTGGAGTATGTTGTCTCTGATCAGGGCGACTCTTTGGCGACCGACACAACGACCCTGCGCAGCCCGGTTCTGGCGGTCGTCTTTGGTCGTGCCGGTGCACGGATTGGCGCGACGCTTGAGGGATCGAAATACACGCGGATCATCCCGTAAACTCCGCCGATGCGGATCATCGAAAATATCACCTATGTCGAGCGCCAGTCTGAAAATCTGGCGCTCGATTTGTATTTGCCCTATCGCACCCCGCAAGCCACCGTGGTCTTCGCCCATGGCGGAGGCTTTCAAAAAGGCACGCGATCCTCGGCAGAGGTTTTGCCCCTCGCGCGGCGGTTTACGCGTGACGGATATGCCTTTGCGTCTATCAGCTATCGCTTGAAAACGCCGCTGGAAGCCTTTGACCTAATTCATAGAAAAGCCATTCGCGCCAATAGAAAGAGATCCGTCGAAAGCGGACTCGCAACGTCCAAACGATTGATGGGCCCCGCCTTTGAAGCCGCGCGTTTAGACCTTGGTGCGGCGGTCGCCTTTATGAAATCGCGAAGCTCAGGCTGGGATATCGCGACAAGTAGCGTGTTTGTGGTTGGCATTTCGGCGGGCGGGATCGCAGCGCTTTCTCTGGCCTATCCGCCCGAGAACCTGCCAACGACATGCCGGCCCGACGCAGTTCTTGGATTGGGCGCTGCCATGGTGCAACCTTGGTGCCTCTCGCCCAACGGCGTCCCGAGCCTTATGCTGCACAGCACAATGGATCGCATCATCCGGCCTCAGAACACAGCACTAGTAGAGAAAGCCGCACGTCAGGCCGAAGCTCCGTTGCGCACGATCATCTGCGCGCGGCGCGGACATGGCGCGCCTGTTGAGGCCTTGCTCAACGACCAAGACAAGACAGGCACGCCCTATTGGACCCATATGCGGATGTTGTTTGACGCTTGTTCAGATCAGTCGAGCGCCCGTAAACGTTTGATAAGGCTGGATGTATCCCAACGCCCGCCGCCCAGTTTCTGAACGTCCTTGTAGAACTGATCGACCAAAGCCGTTACCGGCAGGCTCGCGCCGGTTTCATTCGCCGTGTCCAGACATATCCCCAGATCCTTACGCATCCAATCGACCGCAAAGCCGTGATCAAAGTGATCTGCAATCATCGTCTCGTAGCGATTGGACATCTGCCAAGACCCCGCCGCGCCCTGCGAGATCACCTCGACAACCGCCGCGCCATCCAAACCGGCCTTCTCGGCGAAATGCAGCGCCTCAGAGAGCCCCTGAACCACGCCAGCAATCGCGATCTGGTTGCACATCTTGGTCATCTGACCCGCACCACTCTCGCCAATACGACGACAAATGCGCGCGTAGGACTCCATAACGGGCTCGGCCTTTGTGTAAGTGTCTGCATCACCACCGCACATGATGGACAAAACCCCGTTCTCGGCCCCCGCCTGACCACCAGAGATCGGCGCATCGACAAAGCCAAGACCCGCAGCACCTGCCGCCTCATAAAGCTCGCGCGTGACTTTGGCCGATACCGTCGTGTGATCCACAAAGATCGCGCCGTCTTTCATCGCGGCAAAGGCCCCGCCCTCGCCGACACAGACCTGACGCAAGTCGTCGTCATTGCCGACGCAGGCCATGACAAAATCCGCGCCCTCTGCTGCAGCCGCCGGCGTAAGCGCCATTTCGCCACCGTGTTCCTTCACCCAGGCCTCGGCTTTTGCAGCAGTTCGGTTATAAACCACCACCTCAAACCCCTTAGATTTAAGGTGCCCCGCCATTGGATGGCCCATGACGCCAAGTCCCAGAAATGCCACGCGTGTCATCGCTTTTCCCCCTCGCAAATTCGTCGTAATGTCTGTCTGCATGTGTGCCCGCGACAAAGGCCCAAGCGCAAGAGCAAATACCAAAGCAAGACCCAATAGAGACGCGCAATGACAAGAATATTTAAGTGGCTGTTCCGCCTGACAACCGCGACCTTCATTCTGATTTTCGCCTTTGGCGCTTTGGTCTATTATTTCGCCTCCCGCTCGCTGCCTGACTATGACAAGGAATTGCAGACCGGCTACGTTTCGGCCCCCGTGGAAATTGTGCGCAACAACGCCAATGTCCCGCATATCTTTGGCGAGACGGATCCGGATGTGTTCTTTGCGCTGGGATACGCCCATGCGCAGGATCGTCTGTGGCAGATGACCACCATGCGGCGCACGGCACAGGGGCGTTTGTCCGAAGTCTTTGGCGCGCAAACGCTGGATATCGACAAGCTTTTGCGCCGGCTTGGGATCTATACGCTGGCGGTAAGCTCTGTGGAGTCTCTGTCCGAGCGTTCACGGGTCTTGATGACGGCTTACGCCAATGGCGTGAACGCGCGGATCACAGAAGTGAATGAAGAGTCACTGGGGCGTGGCGCACCAGAGATGTTCATTTTCAACGCTCCGATTGCGCCATGGCGCGTTGCAGATTCCATTTCAATTCAGAAGCTTATGTCTTTGCAACTGGCCGGACATCTGGACGAAGAAGTCCTGCGCGCCCGCGTCTCTTTGGCGCTGAGCGATGAGACCCGCCTGAAAGACATCCTACCTGATCATCCGGGCAAAGGCGTCGCCGACCTGCCTGAATTTGCGCAGCTCGTGCCCGGTGTTCCACGGTTCGTGCAGACCGCAGAGTTAAAATCGCACCCGCTGTCTCCGTTCCCGGAACGTGGCCTTGCTGGTGCCTCAAACGCCTGGGCCGCAGCGCCGGCACGATCTGCCTCTGGCGGCACTCTGATGGCCAATGATCCGCACCTTGGACTTACGGCTCCGGCGATCTGGTATCTGGCACGGCTTGAGCTGTCCTCGGGCGGCGTGATCGGTGGGACCATTCCGGGGATCCCTGCGATCCTGACCGGCCGCAGCGCGCAATTGGGCTGGGGGCTGACCTCGGCCTATGTGGATGATCAGGACGTCTTTATCGAAGAAATCAATCCAAACAATCCGGATCAATATCTGGGGCCGAATGGCTATCAGGACTTTGTGACACGCAAGACGATCATCAAAGTCTCCGAGCAAGAACCCATCACCCTGACCCTACGCTGGACCGACAATGGGCCCGTCTTGCCAGCAAGCAATTTCGATCTGGGCACAGTCACGCCGAAAGGCCATGTTGCGGCTGTCAGCTGGACGGTGCTTAGCCCCGCGGATACCTCGATGAATGCGGCCATTGATCTGATGTTTGCCCAGGACGTGCGCGAAGCGATCCGCAATAGCGAGGCGTTTCTGGCACCGGCACAGAACCTAACGCTGGTGGACAGCGACACCATCGCAATGAAGGTGATCGGAGCCCTGCCGCGTCGGTCTGCCCGTCATCAAAGCCAGGGTCGCTTGCCGAGCCTTGGGTCCAAGGTCGAGAACCGCTGGCAAGGCCGACTGCCATATTCCAGCAATCCCGAATTTGTGGCGCCCGTCGGCGGCATCCTCGGCAATACCAACAATAAGACCGTGGATCGTGCCTTTCCATTGCACGTGTCCTTCGTGTGGGGCGACAGCCAACGCGTGCAACGCTGGCAGCGTTTGATGCAGGGCCGTGCGGTTCATACGCGCGACAGCTTCATCGAAGCGCAGCTGGATACGGTCAGCGTGACCGCACGGTCTCTGCTGCCTTTGGTGGCGGCGGATCTTTGGTTTACGGCGGGCACAACCGCGCAAGGCACCCAAGAGCGCCAGCGCAAAGAGGCTTTGGATCTATTGGCCAATTGGAACGGCGAGATGAATGAACATCTGCCGGAACCCCTGATCTATGCCGCCTGGATGCGCGCGCTTCAGGACCGTTTGGCCAAGGACGAACTCGGACCATTAATCAGCGAATTCAAACATGTAGAGCCTTTGTTCATCGAACGCGTCTTCCGCGATGTGGATGGTGCGAGTGCCTGGTGCGACGTGATCCAGAGCGCGCCGATTGAGACCTGTACAGACGTGGCGCGTATGGCGCTGGATGATGCTATCATCTGGATCAACGAGCGCTATGGCGACAACTTTGAGAGCCTGCGCTGGGGCGATGCGCATCAGGCGACCCACGATCACCCGGTTCTGGGAGAGGTTCCCCTTCTGCGGACCTTCGTCAACATCCGCCAGTCCACCAGCGGCGGAGACAATACCTTGCAACGCGGGCGCACCTCTGGTGAAGGGGATGATCCGTTCCACAATGTCCACGCAGCAGGTTATCGCGGTGTCTATGATTTTGCGGATCCGGATTCCTCTGTCTTCATCATTTCGACAGGCCAATCCGGGCATCCGCTAAGCCGGTATTACGACGATCTGGCCCAGCTTTGGCGGCGAGGAGAGTATATCCCGATGTCGCTGGACGAAGGTCTCGCGCGCGCCGCGGCGGTTGGGGTGACGACGCTATTGCCATGATGCTATCGGGGGGCTCTGCCCCCCGTCGGAATTTTCACAAAATTCCGCCTCCCCCCGGGATATTTTGGGCAAGAGAAATGCCTAGAGTTTCTTGAACTGCGCGGCCTGTTTAGCGGTCCATTTGACGGTGATGTCAAAGCCGTCGTCGGTTTGAGCCTCGCTCTCGATCACACCTTCAGCAAAGAGCCAGGCGCGTTCTTTGCCTGCCGAAAACGGGAGGGACAGCTCTTCGATGCTATGCTCGCCCTGCAGGCGCACGGCGATCTCTGCGAGGAGTTGGTCGATGCCTTCGCCCGTGATGGCCGAGATCGCAAAGATGTCGTCACTGCGTTCCGAGCGTGCTTGCGAGGCGGCGATCTCGTCTGCTTCCATCTGGTCGATTTTGTTCCAGACTTCGAGCTGCGGGATGTTTTCATCCACACCAAGCGAAGCGAGGATCTTGGCCACATCTTCGGCCTGATTGTCGGTTTCCGCGTGGCTGATATCGCGCACATGCAGGATCAGATCGGCGGCGAGGACTTCTTCGAGCGTGGCTCGGAATGCGGCAACAAGTTCGGTCGGCAGATCAGAGATGAAGCCCACCGTGTCAGACAGGATCACTTCGGGGCCGTCGATCAGTTCAAGACGCCGCATTGTGGGGTCAAGCGTGGCGAAAAGCATGTCTTTCGCCATGACTTCAGCGCCGGTTACACGATTGAAAAGTGTAGATTTTCCGGCGTTGGTGTATCCGACCAATGCGACAATCGGATAGGGCACTTTGGCACGCGACCCGCGATGGAGCTCGCGGGTTTTCACGACCTTCGCGAGCTGCCGACGCAGGCGCACGAGTTGTTCGTCAATCGCACGTCGGTCGGCCTCGATCTGGGTTTCACCCGGACCACCCACAAAGCCAAGCCCACCCCGTTGACGTTCCAAGTGGGTCCAGGCACGGACCAGTCGTGTCCGCTGATAAGACAGCGCCGCCATCTCGACCTGCAACACACCTTCGCGGGTGCGGGCGCGGTCTGAGAAGATCTCAAGGATCAGACCGGTTCGATCAAGGATCTTAACCTCAAGTGCTTTTTCGAGATTGCGCTGCTGGACAGGTGTGACCGGACCATCAATAAGCAACAGGTCGATCTTCTCGGCATGAAACCGATCATGCAGCTCTTCGATCTTGCCCGTACCAAACAGAGTGCCCGGCTGGATCTTAGCCAGCCGCACCACGTCAGAACCCACCACCTCGATATTGGGGAGGGCCGCCGCAAGTGAAACCGCCTCTTCCAAGGCAGAAGAGGCGTCACGTTTTGCATCCGGGGATTTGACTTCGGGTCGCACCACCCAGGCTCGGGTGATGCGGGTGTCATGCTCCATCACTGGGCGTCTTCACCCTCATAAAGGCTGATGGGTTGCGCCGGCATGATCGTCGAAATCGCGTGTTTATAGACCAGCTGACTTTGACCATCGCGGCGCAGAAGTACGCAGAAATTGTCGAACCAGGTAATCACACCCTGCAGCTTCACACCATTAATCAGGAAAATTGTTACCGGAACCTTTGTTTTACGGACGTGGTTAAGAAATGCGTCCTGCAGGTTTTGCCGATCCGAAGCCATCGTAAGTCGCCTTTTTTGTTTTTGCTTGCTGCGCGTGCAACGCTTCCAAAAATGAGTATGAAACGCCACGGCGCAAGTTTCCACCCCCTAAAAAGGCCAGAAACACGATTGTTAGGGCTAAAATACTAGTTCCGCCACAGATCAGGCGTCAAAAGCGCGATGATCACGAGGGTCTCAAGGCGCCCCGTGACCATAGATGCACATAAAATAAGCTTTCCGGACAGGCTGAGCGACAAAAGCTCCACCGGGTTTTCCGCTGCTGCTTGCACCAATGGGCCTGTTGTTGAGAGGGTTGAGACCGCCAACAGCACTGCTTCTTCAAAGCTAGAACCCGCAAAAGTCAGCAGGAAAGTGACGACTGTCAGCGACAGGGCAAAGAGCATGAAAAACACCCAGGCAATCACCGCACCTTTGCGGCGAATGCGTCTGTCACGGCGGCCCGAGCCGCTGACTGAATTGGGATGCACCAGGCGCTCCATCTCGCGCAGGCCTTGCAGGTAGAGCGCAAAGACGCGCAAGAGTTTGACGCCGCCTGCGGTGGTGGCGACGCCTCCACCGATCACCGCGAGCCCCATCAAAAGAACACCGGGCGTACCAAGGCCTGACCAGCTTTGCGAGGTCTGCCAATCTACGCTTTGAAAGCCGGTGGTGGTCATAAAGGAAAGAACCGTAAATATCGCACCCCAGAGCGCGCGCAGGGCGGCAAAGATGTTCTCTTCTTCGTTGACCTCAAAGGCCCCCAGCCAATGGCGCAGGAACAGCAAAAGCGGAATGGCAAAGACGAACATGACGCCGAAACGGAACTCTGGATCCTGCCAGATATGATCGCGACTGGTGGCACCAATATCGGCGCTAAATGTCTGACGAGAAAGGGCAAATAGCAGGAAGAGAAAGATCACGATCTCTCCGCCAAGGCCCGATTGCGCGTTCTCGATGCCGCCTATCTGGGAAATGCCGCTGGTAGACATGACGGACATGGCGTGGATCAAGGCAGCAAGGGGCGCATCGCCCATGACGGCCAGCATGATCCAAAGCGCAAAGGTCAGCCCGGCATAGATCGGCGTCAACATGCGTGCTGCGCGTTTCCAGCGGCGTACCGGATCGATCTGGGCCGCTGCGGGCGTGCCGCGGGTGTGATCGGCAAAACCGCTGCGCGCGGTAACCTCAAAGCCACCGAGGCTGAGCGGCGCAAAAACCGCAACCGCAGCGATCCACATCATAAGGCCTCCGAACCAGGCCACCATGCCGCGCCATAAATGAAGCGCATCCGGCAGGCGCGCGGGATCCTCCCACAGATCAAGGCCCGTGGTCGTCAGGGCCGAGACCATTTCGAGGTATGCGTTCACATAGCTGGTGGTTTGCAAAGATTCAGCAAAAGGGATCGCGAGGATCGCAGGCAAGATCGTAAGGGCTGCAAACAGAGCGTAAAGCGATTGTTGCAGCGAGCCCATCCGCGCGCTTGGCGTGTCCTGAGTGGCAATTGTCACAAGTGTCGCGAAGACTAGCGTAAGGATGCCGCTATAAAGAAACGTCCGCGCGGTCAGAAAATCGTCCGTCACCCCAGCATAAATCGCAGGCACGAACATACACACGCCCGCCAACCACAGAAACTGGAGCAACAGCGTTTGAGATGTCAGGCGCGACCACATGGCGTTCTAGAAATAGTCGATCGAGACCTGCAACAGGCTTTCGACCTGTCCGACGTCCTGACTGAGCGCGAAGAGCGCAATGATGTCGCCTTCATTCACCCGAGTACCACCGTTCGGTTTGATGATCTGGTCGCCCTGCTTGATCCCACCAATCAGCACGCCTTCGGGGAAATCAATGTCTCGGATCTGTTTGCCGGCGATGGGTGAGGTCGAAAGGACCTCGGCCTCGATAATTTCCGCCTCAGCGTCCCCTAGCGAATACACGTCACGCACGCGTCCGTGGCGGATGTGGCGCAGGATCGACGAGACGGTCGTGGCGCGCGGGTTGATATAGGCGTCAATTCCAAGAGGCGTCATCAAGGGCACCAAGGTCGGGTCGTTGATCAAGGCGACCGCCAACTTACAGCCCATGGATTTCGCGCGAACGGCGCCAAGGATGTTGGTCTTGTCGTCATCCGTCACGGCCAGAACCGCGTCGGCGCGCGTCGCGCCCGCCTCTTGTAGAAGGCTCGCGTCCAGACCGTCTCCGTTCAGAACAATCGTGCGTTCCAGAGCTTCGGCTGAGCGTTCAGCGATCTTGCGGTCGCGCTCGATCATCTTGGCGCGGATCGCGCGCCCCGGCAGATCCTCGAGCTTTTGCGCGACCATCCGGCCGACGTTTCCGCCCCCAATAAGAACCACACGTTCTTGTTTTTGCTGCTGCTTTCCAAAGATTTCCAAGGCGCGGCTAAAGTCCTCGGTATTGACCATGACATAGCAATCGTCGCCCACGAAAAGCTGATCGCCCGGCTCTGGCGCAAAGAGCGTGCCTTCGCGGCGCACGCCGACGACGACCGCCCGCAAGGTGGAAAACAGATCAGAAAGCTGCCGCAGTGGCGTGTTCACGACCGGGCAGTCCTCGTCCAGCGTAATGCCAATCAGCTGCAGCTTACCGTCCAGAAAGAATTCCGTGTCAAAGGTCGCCGCTGCCGACAGACGTTTCAGCGCCGCATCCGCGACCTCGCGTTCCGGGCTGATCACCACCTCAATCGGCATGTGGTCGCGACGGTAAAGATCAGAGTAAATCGCATCCAGATAGCTTTGCGAGCGCAACCGCGCGATTTTGCGAGGCACCTCAAAGACCGAATGGGCCACCTGACAGGTCACCATATTAACCTCATCAGAATGGGTGGCCGCGATGATCATATCCGCATCCCGCGCCCCTGCCCGTTCCAGAATGTCAGGATAGCTCGCGAACCCTGCAACGCCCTGGACATCCAAAGCATCTGTGGCCCGGCGCACGAGGTCTGCGTTATTGTCGACCACCGTAACGTCATTGCGTTCATTGGCCAGATGGCGCGCAATCTGCCAGCCCACCTGCCCGGCACCGCAAATGATGACTTTCATCCAAGTCTCCGCTCTTGCTTGAACTTTGGTGTGTCAGAAGTCGTCAATTTGGTCAATCCAACTGGTTCAAGTTATTGCCGTGACACGTGTACGAGTGCTAGCTAAGAAACACGGAGATTGTAGAATCTCGTTTGACTAGAATGTTGTTTTGAAAGCCGATTACATGAAATTGATACGATTTTTAGGCATTGCCGTTTGCTCCATTGCCTCTATTGGATGCACCCCTCTCAGCACTTACTACAAAGAAGGAACGAAGGTTTCTCGATTGGATCGGGACCTCACAAATTGTCAGGTCATTGCAGCACAAAGGGTTCCAGCGAACACACAAATCGGCATGACCCCCATTTACACAACGCCAATAACAACCAGCTGCTACGGGTATTCTTGCACAACATATGGTGGCGATGTGTATGGAGGAGATTTGTATTCTTACGATGCCAACGCAGGGCTGAGAAATAAGGTGACCGCACAGTGCATGTCATCTCAAGGGTATGAGTACGTGGAAATTCCCGCCTGCACGTCTCAACAACTCAAAGATAAAGTCGTCAAAACAGTTCAAAAATTGCCAAAACTGACTGGTAACGTGTGCGCTGTAACGCGAGACGACGGTACTAGAGGCATAGTCGACCTAGCGAGCCTCTAGTACCGATCCGTTTTCAAGTTCCTTCGATCTCTTCGACGGAGGCCACGCGGGACCCAGATTTATTGCTGGTCACAACACCCAGAGACTTGAGCTTGCGGTGCAACGCAGAGCGCTCCATGCCCACAAAAGACGCCGTCCGGCTGATATTGCCGCCAAAACGGTTGATCTGTGTCAGCAGATATTCGCGTTCAAAGGCCTCACGCGCCTCACGCAACGGCATGGTCGCCAAAGCGCCAGAGAGCACCACGCGGCCCTCTTCCTGAGCAGGTCCCTCATCGCCCGGCAGTTCCCGGGCCTCAATCGGTCCGGTCTCATCGCCAAGGATCAGGACGCGTTCGATCAGGTTCTTGAGCTGACGGATATTGCCCGGCCAGCTCATCGTCTGCATGAGCGCCACCGCATCGTCAGACAGCTCGCGTTGCGGCAGGCCTTGGGATTCATTGAACCCTTCGATGAAATACTCGGCCAAGACCGGAATATCTTCGCGGCGCTCCGACAAGGACGGCACGGCAATCGGCACCACATTCAGACGGTGATAGAGCTCCTCGCGGAAGCGTTCGGCCTCGATTTCCTCAGCCAGATCCTTGCTGGTTGAAGAAATCACACGCAAATCCACCTTGATCTTGTCGCTGCCACCAACGCGGGTGAAACTTTGGTCAACCAAAACGCGCAGGATCTTGGTCTGCGTGCCCAAAGGCATATCAGCGACCTCGTCGAAATAGACAGAGCCACCATTGGCCTGTTCCAAGAGGCCCGCCTCAACGCCACGCTCTAGGCTTTCGCGGCCAAAGAGCACCTCTTCTACACGATCCGGCTCCACGCCCGCACAATTCACAGTCACAAAAGGTGCAGACGCCCGCAGGGAGTTCTGATGAATGAACCGCGCGGCCAGTTCTTTGCCCGACCCAGACGGGCCCGACAGCATCACACGGCCGTTGGACTTGGTCACCTTATCCAAATTGCCAACCATCGTCCGGAAGGCCGCAGAATCCCCGATCATCTCGGTCGGCTTGCCATCCTGCTGCTTGAGCTCGCTGTTCTCACGACGCAACCGGCTGGTCTCCATCGCGCGGCGCACAACCACCATGAGCTGGTCAATGTTGAAGGGCTTCTCGATGAAATCATAAGCCCCCTGTTTGATCGCAGCCACCGCGATCTCGATATTGCCATGTCCGGAAATGATCACAATCGGCACATCGGGGTAATCGCGTTTGACGGTCTTGAGGATATCAATCCCGTCCATATTGCTGTCCTTGAGCCAGATATCCAGGATCATCAAAGCGGGCTGGTCAGAGGTGACCTCCTCCATCGCTTCGTCGGAATTTGACGCAAGCCGTGTGCTGTATCCCTCGTCCTTCAGAATATCCGAGATCAATTCCCGGATGTCCCGTTCATCATCGACGATCAGAATGTCTCCCATAGGGTTCACCCTTTTAGTTCCGTTGGTTCTGAGTGCTCTGCCTGCAAAACAGGCAATGTGATTTCCGCCATCGCACCGAAATGTTCGTTCCCCGCAAACACAGGCGCATCGAGCAAAGCCAGCGTACCCCCATGTTCTTCGATGATTTTCTTAACGATGGGAAGGCCTAGGCCCGTGCCTTTGTCGCGTGTGGTGACATATGGCTCAAAGAGGCGCGCGCGATCTGCAGGTAGGCCGATGCCATTGTCCATGATGCGGATGATGCAGGTCTCGTCCTGGGACTCCAACTGGATACGCACTTCGGGCACGAGCCCCTCTGGCGCACCCTTTTGTTGAAACGTTTCAATAGCTTCGCCCGCATTTTTGATCAAATTCGTCAGCGCCTGCGAGATCATTGTCGCATCAATATTGGCCGGCAAAACGCCTTCTGGAATGTCCAGATCAAAGCGTACATCCGGCTGCCCCGCGTCCTGCAAAAGCGCTGCATCGCGTAGAATTTGCGCGACGTCATGCACGCGAAGCTCAGGTTCTGGCATGCGCGCAAACTTGCTGAATTCATCGACAATCCGCCGAAGATCCTCAGTTTGTCGCACGATCACATCGGTCATCGACATGAGGCTATCTGAGTCTTCGCCCACTTTTGGCGCGAATTTGCGCTTGATCCGTTCCGCCGAGAGCTGGATCGGCGTGAGTGGATTTTTGATCTCATGGGCAATCCGGCGGGCCACATCGCCCCAAGCCGCCATACGCTGCGCGGTGACCAGATCAGTGACGTCATCAAAGGCGACAACATAGCCCTCAAGCCCACCTTCATCCGACCGCCGCGTGGCAAAACGCACCAAAAGATTTTCCTGCTGCCCGCCTCGGATCACTTTGATTTCCTGCTGAGCGACCTCCTGGCCACCGTCACGCATTTCCTCAAAGAGACCGGTGAATTCTGGGATCGACACGGCCAAAGGCGTCGCGCGATGGGAGCCGTCCCAATGCAACAATCGCTGTGCCGAACGGTTGGCAAAGGTGATCTGCCCGTCATTGTCCAATCCCACAACACCTGAGGTGACCGAGGTCAGCACAGAGTCAAACAGCCGCTGACGCCGTTCAATCTGTGTCGTGTTGTCCAATAGCGTCTGGCGCTGACCTTTCAGTTGCCGCGTCATCTGGTTGAAGTAGCGCCCGAGCATAGCGATCTCGTCGTCGCCATCCTCTTCGACAACCTGCACGTCCAGATCACCTGCCCCAACGCGCTGCGCCGCACTGGCCAGACGGCCCACAGGACGCGAGAGACGCTCGGCAAACCACAGCCCCATCCAAATCGCAGCAAGGATCAAAATGACTGCAAAACCGATATAGATCAGGCCATACTCAAACAACACGCGGCCACGGTCCTCTTCCAATTGGGTATAGAGGTTCGCGGTTTCACGGGTCTCGTCCAACAGCGCAAAGATCTCGCCATCGACTTCGCGGCTGACATAAAGATAGCGATCCACGAACGCGTCCAGATGCACCAAGGCACGCAGCTCGTTCTGTTCTAGATCGCGAATGATCACGATGCCATCGTCACGCGCGGCCGAGATTTGTTCGTCAGATGGCTGCTCAAAATCAAAGAGGTAGGATCGGTCGCCCCGCGCCAAGAGCTCTCCGGTGCCATCAACCACAAAGGCTTCGCGCAAGCCGCGCTGGATGCTCGTTTGCGCTTCAGACAGCATCTGACGCAGATCGCCACGCGTGAACAGCGTTCCAGAGGAGCGTTTTACCGTGTTCAGAAAATCCGCCACGATGAACACATCCGTTTCCAGATCACGGATATGCTCTGCTTCATAAGCATGGGCCGCGGACACCGAATTGCCGACCACGCGACTTACACGGTCTGAAAACCACCCCTCAAGGCCGATATTGATAGTCAACCCCGCAAAAATCGCGACTGTGACCGCAGGCACGAGCGCCATAGAAGCAAAGGCTCCGGTCAGCCGCATGTGCAATCTTGACCCCGCCGACCGAGACCGGCGCGAGGCCACAATCCGCACCAAGCGCTGCAGCACAAGCGCCGCCACTGCCAGCACATATACGAGATCCGTCAGCAGAATGACGCGCAGCGAGGTTGTGGAAGATCCCTGATCGAAGGGACCGAAAATCAGAAAGGTCGCGACGGCCAGAATTGGCCCCATAAAGACCACACCAAAGGTGGCGAGATTCTGCGCACGCCGCTGTCGGCGCAGGCGCAGGAAGCGCAACCAATGTGTTGCGTTTACACCAGTCGCCACGAAGCTCTCTCACTAGATACTGTGACCGCCAAGCGTATCACTCCCACATTCAGTGGCAAACCGACCTCATGCGCCCGATTTGCCACGCGTTGTGGCAGTTTTACATCAACTTTCTGCGCCGTGTCACGTGAATATCGAGATCGGTGATTTTCTTACGCAGGGTATTCCGGTTGATCCCCAACAGATCCGCGCATTTCGCCTGATTTCCCCCGGTCGCATCCAACGCGATTTCAATCAGGGGCAGCTCGATTTCTTTAAGGATCCGCCCATAGAGCCCCGGAGGCGGCAGCATATTGCCGTGCAGGTCAAAGTACCGCTTCAAATGGCGCGCAACAGAGCCCGACAACTTCTCGCTCTCACCACCGCTCAGCAACGGCACGGCCTCAGGCTGGGTGCCCAGAACGGTTTCCGCCTCGGATTGCGAAATCTCTTCGCCCCGCGCAGTCAGAACCAGCCGTTTCACCGCATTCTCAAGCTGGCGCACGTTGCCGGGCCAACTATAGGCGCGGAACAACTCGCGCGCGTCCTCAGAGAACACCCGCATCGAGGCACCATCACGTTCCAGTCGCGCGAGGAAGTAGTCGACCAAGAGTGGGATATCATCCACCCGCTCGCGCAGCGACGGCACGACCAGATTGGCCCCATTCAACCGATAGAAAAGATCCTGACGCATGGTGCCCTTTTCGACCGCATTCATCAGATCAACCTGGCTGGTCGCCATGAACCGAGGATTGTGATCGCCCGGATTGTCCATCATGCGCACAACGCGGGCTTGGGTTTCACTGTCCAGGTTCGAGACCTCGTCGAATACGACAGTACCGCCTTTCGCACGCGCGAGAACCCGTGCCGGGCCTTCCAGATCTGTAAGATCGGAGGCTGTGACTGTGATAAACGGCAACGTGCGGCGATCCGAGAAGTCGTGGATTTCCTTGGCAATCAGAGACTTACCCGTGCCAGATTCCCCGGATATCAAAACCGGCAGATCCGTATTCATCACCCGCGCAACCAAACGATAGAGCGATTGCATGACAGGTGTGCGCCCCACCAAAGGCAGCTCATCGGGGCGGTCATTCTCATCCGCCGCAGGCGCTGCCGCCACGCGGCGCTTTTCGCTCAGGGCCTTCGCTGTACGCTTCATCAGGTCGGGCAAATCAAACGGTTTGGGCAGATAATCGTAGGCCTCGGCCTCGGCTGCCTGAATGGCCGTCATGATCGTGTTTTGCGCCGAAATCACGATGACCGGCAACTGCGGGCGGTCCTCGGAAATCTTGGGCAGCATCTCGAGCCCATTGCCATCGGGCATCATCACATCGGTGATCACCACATCACCTTTGCCCTCGCCCACCCAACGCATCAACGTGGTCAGCGAACTTGTGGCATGCACCTTACACCCCGCGCGCGTCAGCGCTTGGGTTAACACGGTGCGAATCGTACGGTCGTCATCAGCAACAAGGACGGTTCCATCCATGACTTAAGTCTCCTTCGCAGGAATGAGGTTTTTAGGGGCGCGGGGTAGAGAGATGCGGAACACCGTCTTGCCTGGCACAGAATCCACCGAGATCCAGCCCCCGTGATCAGAGATAATTTTACTCACCAACGCGAGGCCAAGCCCCGTACCGTTTTCACGCCCCGAGACAAAGGGATCAAAGATGTCGCCCTTGATGTCCTGAGGCAATCCTGGGCCATCGTCGATGACCTCAATTTGGAGCGGCAGCGACTGGCCCGAGCCGTCATTGCGCCGCAGCCTGAAGCTATGCTCAAAGTAGGACCTCAGACGAATTATGCCTGACTTTCCAGCAGCTTCTGAGGCGTTCTTCAACAGGTTCAGAATGACCTGCAAGAGCTGATCGCTGTCGCCCAAAGCAAAAGGCAGCGAGGGATCGTACTCTTCCTTGATGGTCATATGCGCGCCAAAACCCAAGAGCGCAGACCGGCGCGCGCGGTCCAGAACGTCGTGGATATTCACCGCCGTATGGGCGGGTGGCTGTAGGTTGCCGAACTGCTCGACCTGCTCCAGCAGCTTCACAATCCGGCGGCTTTCTTCGACGATCAGATCGGTCAGCTCCAGATCCTCGGGCTTCAGGTTCATCGACAAAAGCTGAGCCGCACCGGTGATCCCCGCCAGAGGATTCTTGATCTCATGCGCCAGCATTTCCGCCATGCCGATCGCGGATTTCGCGGCGTTCTTCACGCTTTCTGAAATCGAGACACGGCTTGCCAACTCCTGAGGCTCAAACAGGAACAACATGTCTCCGTCGGACCCCTGAACTGGCGCGATTTGCAGATTGCATTGCATGGGGGGCGCGTTGCCGGTGCCTACGTCCGCGTCATTCACAAACAGCGAGGAATTCTGCTTGCGCGCCCGGGCAAAGGCCTGCTCTAGCGGCGCATCAATCGCGATGCGATCCCAGACCGGCGTGCCTTTGATCGACTTGGCAGAGGCATTCAGGAACACCTCGGCCACCCCGTTGATATCCTGAATACAGTCATCCTTGTCGACCATGATCGCGGGGATCGGCAGCGAGGCCCAGAGCGCTGAATCTGACATCATGCCGCGCTCCTTTCAGGGCCCGCACCCAAGGCGTCGGGCAAAAGCCGCATCACCTCGGCCGGTGTTTTCGCCGTTAAAACTGCTGTGCGCAAAGGCTTGTCGCAGCCTGCTTCGTCCATGTACCATCCCAAATGTTTACGCGCGACTTTGACGCCCAAAGGCGTGCCGTAGAAACTGAGCATCGCGTCATAATGCTCTGATACCATTTGAATAAATTCGTCAGCGCTGGGGATTTCCGGTATCGCCGCTCCATAGATCTCTGACGCGACCACCGCAGGCAGCCAAGGCCGCCCTTGCACGCCGCGCCCCAACATTACGCCATCCGCGCCGGACTGCCTCAACGCCTCTTTGGCCGTCACCGTGTCCACAATGTCGCCATTCGCAATGACTGGAATGTCGACAGCCTCTTTGACCTTAGAAATCGCGCCCCAATCCGCCGCGCCCTTATAGAATTGACACCGCGTGCGCCCGTGGATCGTCACCATCTGAATGCCAACCGCCTCAGCCCGCGCCACCAGCTCGGGCGCATTGAGCATGTCATCATCCCAGCCCAAACGGGTTTTCAGCGTCACCGGCACATTCACCGCCTCAACCACAGCTTCGATCAAGGAAATCGCCAGATCCGGCTCGCGCATCAGAGCCGAGCCTGACGCGCCTGCCCCGCTGGTGCTTGTCACTTTCTTGGCGGGACAGCCCATATTGATGTCAATGATCCGCGCGCCATTGGCCTCGGCCATTTTCGCGGCCTCAGCCATCCAATAGGCCTCGCATCCCGCGATCTGCACAGAGGTGCCCGCAACGCCAAACCCAAGCTCGGCTTTCTCACGGACACCCGGCTTAGCGTTAATCAAATCCTGAGACGCGATCATTTCAGACACGACTAAACCCGCGCCAAAGCGCGCAACCAACTCCCGAAACGGCAGATCGGTGATTCCAGCCAACGGCGCCAAAAAGACCGGCGGATCCAGAATTATGTCGTTGAGTCGAATGCTCACATGCGTATTCCTTGTGCAGCGCCTTGAAATTATTCGGAAACACCGCGCTCGACAATGAATCGCGCCGGAATTTCGGCTCCAATTTAAGCATGTGCCTATTTTTTAGGCAACACACCTAGGTCGATTGCGCAAAGCCTGATCTGGTCATAGACAGGCCCTATGAGTGAGCAGCACCAGAAAACAATTGCCCTGATCGTCGCCGCAGGCCGAGGCACGCGCGCCGGAGGGGCATTACCCAAACAATGGCAGCCTCTGGCGGGTCGCCGCGTGGCGGACTGGGCGCTCAAGGCTTTCCGAAACCATCCAAAGGTGGACGAGAGTCTGCTGGTCGTACACCCTGATGATGCACAGTTTTATGACAGCCTGGATGTAAAAACCGTGCATGGCGGCGCAACGCGTGATGCATCGGTGCGCGCGGGGCTCGAGGCTTTGGTTGGGACGGGCGCGACTCATGTCCTTATTCACGATGTGGCGCGCGCAACGGTGCCGGAACATGTGATTACAGGTGTGATCGACGCCCTGAAAACCAGCAAGGCCGCGGCCCCTGCCTTGGCGGTCTCGGATGCGCTTTGGCGGGGTGAAGACGGTCAGGTCTCGGGCACGCAAAATCGCGCAGGTCTATTCCGCGCACAAACCCCGCAAGGGTTTGATTTTGAAACCATTCTGGCAGCGCATCGATCCTTTCACGGGCAAGCGGCTGATGACGTCGAGGTCGCACGCGCGACTGGCGTAAACGTCACGATCACCGAAGGCGACGAGGCCAATCTGAAAATTACAACGCCCGGGGATTTCGCCCGCGCGGAACGCATTTTGCGAGGGACTATGGATATTCGACTGGGCAACGGCTTTGACGTGCATGCCTTTGAAGAGGGTGATCATGTTGTGCTTTGCGGGGTCACGCTCCCGCACGACAAAGCGCTCAAGGGGCACTCAGACGCCGATGTTGGCATGCATGCGGTTACAGACGCGATCTATGGCGCGCTGGCGGAAGGTGACATTGGGCGGCATTTCCCCCCAAGCGAGATGGAGTGGAAAGACGCCGACAGCGCGATTTTCCTGAAACATGCGGTGGATCTGGCAGCGTCCAAAGGGTTCACGGTCAGCAATATTGACTGCACCCTGATCTGCGAGCGCCCCAAGATCGGGCCGAATGCCGCTAAGATGATCTCGCGGATGGCAGAGCTGATGGATATGGACGAAGACCGCGTCAGCATCAAAGCCACCACCAGCGAACGCCTTGGCTTTACAGGCCGCGAAGAAGGCATCGCAGCCCTCGCCACCGCGACATTGGTGAAATCATGAGCAAATTCATCGCGACTGTCTTTTATGTCGGCTACCTGCGTCCTGCACCGGGCACTTGGGGGTCTTTGGCTGGGGTGCTCTTTGCCTTGATCATTCAAATTTTTGGCGGCTTTCCGACTTTGGTCGCTGCCACTGTCATTGTATTCCTCATCGGCTGGTGGGCCACCGCGGCCATGACGCGCGGCAGTGACAATCACGACCCCAGCGAGGTTGTCGTCGACGAAGTCGTCGGCCAATGGATCGCGCTATTTGTCGTAAGCTATGGCACTTGGAAAATGGACCTCCCTGCCCTTGCCATGTATCCTGGCTGGATTGCAGGCTTTTTCTTCTTCCGCCTCTTTGACATTTGGAAACCCTCTATTGTCGGTTGGGCCGACCGTCGCGGAGACGCCTTGGGCGTGATGCTGGATGACGTCTTTGCGGGTGTCTTCGCAGCCATCGCGGTCACCATATTGGGTGGCCTCTATCACATGGTGATCCTGTGACACTCGCCGAAGACCTCCTAGCGATCGCCAAAGCCAAAGGCGTGGTGATCGCGACAGCCGAAAGCTGCACTGGCGGGATGGTCTCGGCAGCGATCACTGACGTCGCGGGATCTTCGGCGATCCTTGATCGGGGATTTGTCACCTACACCAATGACGCGAAAATCCAGATGCTCGGCGTGTCACCTGCAACCCTTGACGCCCATGGGGCCGTGTCAGAGCAGGTCGCACGCGAAATGGCCGAGGGCGCCGTTGCGCATAGCAATGCCACCATCGCCGTCTCGATCACGGGGATCGCAGGCCCCGGTGGTTCCGAGTTTAAACCCGAAGGTCGCGTCTGTTTTGGCATCACTTCGAAAACCGAAACCATCACAGAAACGGTGGAATTTGGGGCAATCGGGCGAAATAATGTGCGGGATTCGGCCAGAAATCACGCCTTGCGCCTGCTAATCACCGCCTCATCTCAATTTTGATTATTTTTTAGCCGTTAGCGGTATTTTTTAGCATATTTTTTAATCATGCCGCAAAACGCATATAAAATAGACACCGCAAACAAAACTGCCGCTTTGTTTTGCACCTTTCATCCGCTTTGACCCCCTGCAACGGTTCTTAAGAAGATAAGGGGAAGATCATGAACGGAGCGGATACCGCCTGGATCATCGTCGCCACGGCGCTCGTGCTGATGATGACACTGCCGGGGCTGGCACTTTTTTACGGAGGCCTCGTGCGCGCGCGCAACGTCCTCAGCGTCTTTATGCATTGCTATGCGATTGCCTGCTTGATGAGCGTTCTGTGGCTCGTCTTTGGCTACTCCATCGCCTTTGGCGGCGGCACGTCGGGATACTGGGGTGGTCTGGACAAGATGTTCCTGTCGGGCGTCACCACGGATAGCCTGTCTGGCACCCTGCCCGAGGTTCTTTTCTTTGCATTCCAGATGACCTTCGCGATCATCACACCAGCGCTGATCGTTGGCGCCTATGTGGAGCGCATCGGCTTTGGCTTTGTGCTGCTGTTTTCCGCGCTATGGATGCTGATCTGCTACGCGCCGGTTGTGCACTGGGTCTGGGGCGGCGGCCTCCTCGCGGATGGCGGCATCTTTGGCGATAGCGGCGTGCGTGACTTTGCAGGCGGCATCGTGGTGCACGAGACCGCGGGTATCGCGGCGCTGGTGATCGCGGTTCTGCTAGGCGCACGTAAGAACAGCACAACGCCTCCGCATGCACCTTGGATGGTCATGGTTGGCGCAGCACTTCTGTGGGTCGGTTGGTTCGGCTTTAACGGCGGCTCTCAGCTCGCGGCAGACGGCGGCGCGGCGATGGCTCTGACCGTCACCCATATCTCTGCAGCCACCGCTTCCCTGACCTGGGCCCTGTGGGAGAAATTTAAATACGGCAAAGCCTCTCTGGTGGGTCTGGTCACCGGTACCATCGCAGGTCTGGCGTCTATCACACCGGCATCCGGTTTTGTCGGCCCTGTTGAGGCGCTGATCATCGGTGCAGTTGCAGGCGTTCTCTGCCAAGAGGCCGTGAACGTGATCCGCAACATGCTGAAAATTGACGACACGCTCGATGTCTTCGCAGTTCACGGCGTGGGCGGCATCTTCGGCACCATCATGATCGCGGTCTTCGGCCAAGCGTCTTTCGCAGCGCAGCTCGGATCACTGGCGATCGTGGGTGTGTTCACTCTGGTTGTGACCTTTGTGCTGGTGAAAGTCGTCGGTATGATCACACCGCTGCGTGTGGATGAGGAAACAGAGACCACCGGCCTGGACCTGACTGTACACGGCGAACGCGCTTACGACGTCAGCTCGTAATGCCATCAAAAAATTGAAATCGGGCGCTCTTCGGAGCGCCCTTTTTTATGCGTAAAGCTCGGCCGCGCGATTTTCAAAGGCGCGCACGATGCGGTTCATGGCCTCGTTGAAGACAACGCCGATGACGCCCTGCAAGATCGCATTTTTGAACTCGAAATCGACAAAGAAATCGACTTCGCATCCGCCCTCTACGTCTTTGAATTTCCAAGTAGACTTGAGGTATTTGAACGGGCCATCCAGATATTCTGTATCTATGGATTTCTCGCTTTCAAACAGCGTCACCCGCGACCCGAATTTCTCGCGAAACACTTTGAACGAGATCACTAGATCCGCCAGCATGACCTCTGCTGCGCCCTCAGGCACGCGCGAGCGAATGCGCGCAGCCGCGCACCAGGGTAGAAACTGCGGATAGGACGCCACGTCTGCCACCAGCGCATACATCTGCGTCGCCGTATAGGGCAGCACTCGAGTTTCGGAATGGCGTGGCATTTTCGTTCTTTGACCGCTCGGTTGTCCTTGATCCTTCGCGCCCATTTCGTATGGTTGGCGCGGAAATTCAAGGGGGCAGCATGACACAGCCAGCTTATGTGATCGACAAAATGATCTCGGCCAAAAGCATCGACGCGCGGATCGAAGAGCTTTGCAGCGAAATCCGGCGGGAGTTTGCGGACACGGACAAGCTGGTTGTTGTGGGGCTGTTGCGTGGCTCTTTCGTCTTTATCGCAGATCTTGTGCGAGAGCTGGACCTACCGGTCGAAGTCGACTTCCTTGAGGCGTCCTCCTACGGCGACGCCATGGAAAGCAGTCGCGAGGTGCGGATCCTCAAAGATCTGCGTGGCGAAATCGAAGGCCGCGATGTGTTGGTGGTGGAGGATATCGTCGACACGGGGCACACGCTGCACCATGTGTCTCGCTTCCTGCAGAACCGATCCCCGCGCAAAATGAAGACCATTGCGCTGTTGGACAAACCCAGCCGTCGCGAAGCCGATGTGCGCGCCGATTGGGTGGGCTTTGAGATCCCCGATGAATTCGTTGTCGGTTATGGCATTGATTACGCTCAAAGAAACCGGAACCTGCCCTTTATCGGCAAGGTACGTTTCGTCGAGGAATAGGCGGAGTTCACGACATCGTGAAGCCAAATTTGGGTCATGCTTCCCAAATCGCGCCCAGCGTTGCTACACTCGTGGAAAGTAGATTTACCAGCAGGAGTGTTACACCATGGCCAAGAAACTACTCACCACCCTTACATTGATGGCCTCAATGACAGCCGGCGCCGCCTTTGCCGGCGGGCATATCGAGGGCGCAATAAAGGCCCGGCAAGGTCAGATGCAACTTTACGCACATTACCTTGGCATCCTTGGCGGCATGGCGCGCGGCAATGCGGATTATGACGCCGCAGCGGCGCAGGCCGCAGCAGACAACCTGCTGGCGGTGGCGTCTCTGAACGCGGGTTCTCTCTGGCCACAGGGCTCTGATATGGACAGTGCGGAAGGTACCCGCGCGAAGGCGGCGATCTGGGAGAACTTCCCTGATGTGGGCGCGAAATCCATGGCGCTGACAAGTGCTGCAGCCAATATGGCCACTGCAGCAGGCACCGACCTTGACTCCCTGCGCGCCGCGATGGGCGATCTGGGCGGCACTTGTGGTGCATGTCACAAGGCCTATCGGGGTCGCTAATCCCCTATGGGACGTTTTATCCGTTTGATCTTTGTGCTGGCCCTTCTTGGGCTGGCCGTTTTCTTTTTCGTGACGCGACCCGGACAGGTCGACAGCGCCAGCTTTGACGGTCTGACAGCGGATCCGGTACATGGCAAAGACGTGTTTCATGCCGCGGGCTGTGCATCCTGTCACGTCGCCCCAAAGGCCGAGATCGGCGATGCTCCGGTTTTGGCGGGCGGTCAGGCCTTTCCTTCGGATTTCGGGACCTTCTATGCGCCTAACATCTCGCCGGATCCAGTGGCGGGGATTGGCGGCTGGAACACGGTTGACTTCGCGAATGCGGTTCAGAAAGGCGTAAGCCCTGCGGGGAAACACTATTATCCCGCATTTCCCTATGTGTCCTACGCCAAGATCACGCCGCAGGATGTGGTGGATCTGAAGGCCTTTATGGAGACCCTACCCGCCTCTGGCGAAGCGAACACTCCCCATGATGTGGGGTTCCCCTTTAGCTACCGACGCGCTTTGGGCGGATGGAAACTGCTCTTTGGGGCCAGCGACTGGGTTGTGAGTGATGTTGGAACGCCTGAACTGGAGCGCGGCCGCTATCTGGTCGAAGCGCTAGGACACTGCGGCGAATGCCATACGCCGCGGAACGCACTAGGTGGCTTGGATCGCGCGTCGTGGCTGACTGGATCTGTCTTGCCGGGCGAAGGCAAAGTGCCAGGTATCACCCCATCAGAGCTTGATTGGAGCCCTGAAGACATCGCCTATTATCTGGAAAGCGGCTTCACACCCAGCTTTGACAGCGCCGGCGGCGCAATGGCGCATGTGGTTGAGAACATGTCGAAATTACCAGTAGAGGACCGCAACGCGATTGCGGCCTATGTGGCGTCTTTGCCATAAATGAAACCGCCGGAGGCTCGGGTTGGAGCCTCCGGCGGGGATATTTTCAGCAAGAGAAAGACTTAGGCACGCGCGAGTTTTGCGCGGCGGTTGTCGCGCAGGCGGACGAAGTCATCGCCTGCGTGATAGGAGCTGCGGGTGAGCGGTGTGGCTGAGACCATGAGGAAGCCTTTGCCATAGGCGGCTTTCTCGTATTGCTCGAACTCTTCTGGCGTCACGAAACGGTCCACCGCGTGGTGCTTCGGGGTTGGCTGCAGATACTGGCCGATGGTCAGGAAATCGATGTCGGCGGCGCGCATGTCTTCCATGACTTGCATCACGGCCTGACGGTCTTCGCCAAGGCCGACCATGATGCCAGATTTGGTGAAGATCTCTGGGTCGAGTTCTTTGACGCGCTGCAACAGGCGCAGAGAATGGAAATAACGCGCGCCAGGGCGCACTTCTGGGTAGAGGCCCGGGACGGTTTCAAGATTGTGGTTGAAGACGTCAGGTTTCGCGTCGGTCACGATTTTCAGCACCGAAGGATCACAGCGGATGAAGTCCGGTGTCAGGATTTCAATCGTGGTGCCCGGGCTGCGGTGGCGGATCGCGCGGATGGTTTGGGCGAAATGCTCGGCTCCGCCGTCTTCGATGTCGTCACGATCCACCGAGGTGATGACCACGTGGTTAAGGCCAAGTTTCTGGACCGCATCGGCCACGCGGCCCGGTTCAAACGGGTCCAGATCCTCTGGTGGCTTGCCGGTGGCGATATTGCAGAATGTGCAGGCGCGGGTGCAGACCTCGCCCATGATCATCATGGTCGCGTGACCCTGGGACCAGCATTCGCCCGCGTTTGGACAGGCCGCCTCTTCGCAGACTGTCGCAAGGTTATGCTCGCGCATGATCTTTTTGGTCGCGTTATAGCCCTCTCCTGTTGGCGCCTTGACGCGGATCCATTTGGGTTTCTTCGGCTGGGCATTGTCCGGCCGATGGGCTTTTTCAGGATGGCGCTGCTCTGGGATCTTCAGGTCTCTCACGCGGCTCTCCTCTGCACTCGTTCAAGCTTTGGAACTGCTAACATAGCTCTAGATTTACGCAAGGGCCAGTCATGCAGGGCAGCTATGCGTTTTGCGCCCACCTGCCTAAGCAGATGGCAAAGGCGTTTTGCGGCCCCGTCGCCGGCACGCAAGCTGTTGAAGCCCTTCGGGAATCGCCTTATGCCGCAGTGCAGAACTATCCTATCCCACAGAGGCTCCTTATGTTTGCAGGACAAAAACTCCCCAATGTCACCTTCCGCACGCGCGTTCGCGACGACAGCATCGAAGGTCCAAACCCCTTCCGCTGGCAGGACATGACCACCGCAGATTACTTTGAAGGCAAGCGCGTTGTGCTGTTTTCCCTGCCGGGTGCGTTCACCCCGACATGCTCGACATACCAGCTGCCAGGCTTTGAGAACGGCTTTGCTGATTTCGCGGCCGAAGGCATCGATGCGATCTATTGCATGTCTGTGAACGACTCTTTTGTGATGAACAAATGGGCCGAAGCGCAGGGCATCAAAAACGTCGGCGTAATCCCTGACGGCTCTGGTGAATTCACCCGCAAAGTCGGCATGCTGGTGGACAAAGACAACCTCGGGTTCGGCATGCGCTCCTGGCGCTATGCGGCTGTCATCGACAATGGCGTTGTTGAGGCCTTCTTTGAAGAGCCAGGCCGCGACGACAACCACCCAGAGGATCCTTATGGCGAAAGCGCGCCAGAGAATGTTCTGAGCTATCTTAAGAACAAGGTCGACACTGTCGCGGCCTAAGCCTCTGTGAAAATTACGTAAAAGGCCCGCGACTATCGCGGGCCTTTTTTGTTACCAGATCAGATCGCCGACCTCGGGATCGCAATTGCGGTAATGTTCAGCAAGCCTCGTCAAGGCGATCCGCAGAACCACTTTGCCCGACCGCGCAGGCCACCCGAGGTGTTTTTCTGTCGCCTCCATACCGTCCATGTGACAGCAGCACCTGAGGACCACATCCGACAACCCATCGCCCAGAGTTTCGAGCGCGGCGGTCACCCGGGCCCGCGCTGTCGCTGGTCCGCTTGCCGGAGACCTTGAGGACTTGGTGGTTTGCGTTGGTGTCAGGAAATGGGACCAATCTTGCGTTAGCCCCGGCTCTAGATGTGCCAGTTCAAAATCCTCGCGCAACCGCTCCCCTGCCCGCACCAGCTCACGCGACAGGTACGGTGTGCCATCCTTGTCACGGCGACGGGCCAGCACAGCCATCGGGCCCTCAGAACTGTGAAAGCGGACACGGCCGACTTGGCGCGCCTGAGGTTGGGTTTCAAACTCGGCCTGTGCCTCTTGAAACCCCGTTGCAGAATTTTCGCGCCGCGCCAATAGCCTCTGCAGAGCCGCCCTTCCCTGCGGCGTGATCACATAGCGTGCCACCCGCCCGCCGGACTTGCAGGAAATCCAATCCTTGAGCGCCATGGCCTCTGCTACCGCGCGGTCCGTGACTGCCGTGCGCTCACTTTGCCCGTTCAATCCCTCGCGCATGACCACGGCCTTATCAAGATCCTGTGCGACCGCAAGAATGGCGCCTGAATGACTAAGGCCCGTCAGGACCTCAAGGGCCGCTGCATCCAAAGTTTCGTCGCTGGCTGGGGGATCAACTACATGACCATCCATCCCAATTGTCTCCGTCGCTGAGAGGGGCGGTTTGGTCGGAGACACGCGGGCGCTGAGTGCAGCCAAAGCGGAATCGATCAAGGGATCGTCACGACGGGATTCAACCCGCCTGATCTGGCGCATGATGGTCGATGCATGACATTTGGAATGTCGCGCAAGCTCTCGAATTGAAACACCTTTTTCCGTATGGGCCAAGTAGCGCACCGCATAGGGTGGCACCCAGGTGGGAATGCTGTTCAGGTTGTGGTCTCTGGTCCTCTCCGACATGTGAAATACCCCACGGAAGGTACACAAAACTGCCCTTTTTATCCGCGTTATTGTCCCCGGATTTATCCACACGCTAGGCAGCATTGGTTACCGACGCGTTAAAATATGCGTGCGGATCCGATGATTGTTTCCATTTGGTAAACAGTGCCTGAGGTGCCCGCACGGTGCTTTACGTCCACGCAACACCCCAATGGGCCGTGGCACGCTTGGCTGCGATTCCAGAAAAGGGGACAGAGTCATGGATATCTTGCAGCGCATGAACCGCCTAAAGCGCCCACCAATCCTGGTGCGCGCCGCCAAAGAAGGCGCCCTCAGCTATCGGCGCGACACACATCTGAAACGCTTTTTCGGAGAGGTGCCTCCGATGCAAAGCAAGGATCTTTTGGGACGTCTTTTGCATCTTGAGGATCAAAGCAACGATCAAAGACTGGCAGAAACGGCTGACTATTCCGTCACGCGCCACGTGGACATTTTGATCGCAGTCATAGGCGAAGCGCAGATTTTCCGCGCCTCGCAGTCGTAGATTGCGCCCTTAGATAAAGGCGTCTGGCATGGACGCCTTTTTCTCAGCCACATAGGCGTTGAGCGCCTCTTCGATGGCCGGATCAATCGCCGGTTTCTGGTAGTTGTCCAGCAGGGTCTTGACGCGATTGGCCGCAAGGGTTTGCGTATCGCGCGCGCCCTCTTCTTCCCAGGTTTCAAAGGGCTTGTAGTCCAGGAGTTCCGAGCGCCAGAAGGCCGATTTGAAGTTCGCCTGCGTATGGGCACAGCCCAGATAATGACCGCCTGGTCCGACTTCGCGGATCGCGTCCATCGCTTGGCCGTTCGTGTCAATCGCAACGCCTTCGGCCATTTTCTGCAGGATGCCGAGCTGGTCTGCGTCCATCACGAACTTCTCGAAAGACGACACCAGACCGCCCTCAAGCCAGCCACAGCTGTGCAGCATGAAGTTCACGCCGCCCATCAGCGCCGCATTATGCGTGTGTGCAGTTTCATAGGCCGCCTGCGCATCTGGCAGTTTGGAGCCACAGAGACCGCCACCCGAACGGAACGGCAGCCCCATGCGACGGGCCAGTTGGCCTGCGCCATAGAGGATCTGGCTCGCTTCAGGCGTGCCGAAGGTTGGTGCACCAGAGCCCATGTCGATCGAGGTCACGAAGGCCCCAAAGATGACCGGCGCACCTTTGCGAATGAGCTGGCTATAGGCGATGCCCGCGAGGACTTCGGCCATGACCTGTGTCAGAGTGCCAGCCACAGAGACAGGCGCCATTGCACCGCCCACAATGAACGGAGACACGATGCAGGCTTGGTTGTTCTTGGCGTAAACCTCAAGTGCGCCCATCATCACATCGTCAAATGTCATCGGCGAGTTGATGTTGATGAGCGAGGTCATGACGGTGTTGTCTTGAACGAAATCCTTGCCAAAGAGAATGCCCGCCATATCCACAGAATCCTGCGCGCGGCTTGGTTCCGTGACTGACCCCATGAAGGGCTTGTCACTCAGCGTCATATGCGCGAGCAGCATGTCCAGGTGACGTTTGTTAACCGGAATATCGGTTGGTTCGCAGACCGTGCCACCGGAGTGGTGGAGGTATTTGGACATATAGCCCAGCTTCACGAATTTCTGGAAGTCATCCATGGTCGCATAGCGACGCCCACCATCCACATCACGCACGAACGGAGGGCCATAGACCGGTGCACAGACCAGAGAGTTGCCGCCAATCACAACGGATTTTTCCGGATTGCGGGCGTGCTGAGTGATTGTCGACGGAGCAGTTTTACACAGCTCACGTGCCAAACCGCGCGGGATGCGAACGCGTTCACCTTCGACGGTGGCACCGGCCTCTTTCCAGCGCTCCAGAGCGGCTGGGTTGTCGACAAAGTTAACACCAACCTCTTCGAGGATGGTTTCAGCATTGGTCTCGATGATCTCGAGCGCCTCTTCGGTAAGGATCTCAAACAGCGGGATATTGCGTTCGATATACTTAGCGGTTTCGATCTTGATCGACCCACGTTCTGCACGGCGGGCTGCGCCCCCGCCTCCACGGCTACGACGACGAGATGTTGCTTCGGCCATTTTGTTCCTCACCCTCAGGCGTTAAAAGTTGATCTTATCTAGCCCGCCCCCATTTGTCGCCACCGAGGGATTGCGGCTATTTGCCGAAAAAAGCGACATTTGACGCGCGGATTTGTCGCCTTTAGGGGCTTTGCCCCTCGCGCCCTAGGGCGCTCACCCCAGAGTATTTGCTGCAAGATGAAAGCGGCTTGCGATTTTTGGGGTTTTGGCATATCCGCCCCCCATGACAGAGACATCCCACGACCGCCTGCTTATTATCGACTTTGGTAGCCAAGTGACGCAGCTGATTGCCCGTCGTTTGCGCGAGCTGAATGTCTATTGTGAAATCCACCCATATCAGAATGTGACCATGGAAATGGTGCGCGAGATGGCGCCCAAAGCTGTGATCTTTTCCGGTGGGCCTGATAGTGTAACGCGCGAGGGATCTCCGCGTGCCCCGCAGGAGATTTTCGATCTGGGCGTTCCGATTTTGGGCATCTGTTATGGCCAACAGGTGATGATGCATCAGCTGGGTGGCAAGGTTGAGTCGGGCCATGGCACGGCAGAGTTCGGGCGCGCCTTTGTGACGCCTCAAAACGAGCTGTCGATTTTGGAAGGTTGGTTCACCGAGGGTGACGAGCAAGTCTGGATGAGCCACGGCGACCATGTCTCTGAAATTGCTGAGGGTTTTGAAGTCTATGGCACCTCCCCGAATGCGCCTTATGCGATCACGGCGGATGTCTCCCGGAACTTCTATGCGGTGCAATTCCACCCCGAGGTGCATCACACGCCGCGCGGGGCGAAGCTTTATGAAAATTTCGTCAAACTGGCAGGTTTTTCCGGCGATTGGACCATGGGTGCTTATCGCGAAATCATGATCGAGAAGATCCGCGAACAGGTAGGCGACAAAAAGGTCATTTGTGGTCTTTCAGGCGGGGTCGATAGCTCTGTTGCGGCGGTATTGATCCATGAAGCCATTGGCGATCAACTGACCTGTGTGTTTGTCGATCACGGGTTGCTGCGCAAAGGTGAGGCCGAAGAGGTCGTCACTATGTTCCGCGACAATTACAATATGCAGTTGATCCACGCGGACGAGCAAGAGTTGTTCCTTGGCGAGCTGGACGGGCAATCCGATCCGGAAACCAAGCGTAAGATCATTGGCAAGCTGTTCATTGACGTGTTCCAGAAACATGCGGACACGATTGAGGGTGCAGAGTTCCTTGCCCAAGGCACGCTTTACCCTGATGTCATTGAATCCGTGAGCTTTTCCGGCGGGCCTTCGGTGACCATTAAATCGCACCATAACGTTGGCGGCTTGCCTGAGAAGATGGGGCTAAAGCTGGTTGAGCCTCTGCGTGAGCTCTTCAAAGACGAGGTCCGTGCTTTGGGCCGTGAGTTGGGCTTGCCTGCGTCCTTCATTGGACGTCATCCCTTCCCCGGGCCCGGTCTGGCGATCCGCTGTCCCGGCGAAATCACCCGCGAGAAACTGGCGATCCTGCGTGAGGCCGATGCGATCTATATCGACCAGATCCGCAAACACGGCCTCTATGATGAGATCTGGCAGGCCTTTGTGGCGATCCTGCCTGTGCGCACAGTCGGCGTGATGGGCGACGGGCGCACATATGACTACGCCTGCGCGCTGCGCGCGGTGACCTCGGTGGATGGCATGACCGCGGATTACTACCCGTTCAGCCATGAATTCCTTGGCGAAACCGCGACGCGGATCATCAACGAAGTCAAAGGCATCAACCGCTGCACCTATGACATCACTTCCAAGCCTCCGGGCACGATTGAATGGGAATAAAGCGCGCGTTTCTCAAGCTGTTGCGCCTTGGGGTGGTTGTCTATGCAGCCACCCTTTTTGCGGTCATTGGATGGAGTTTTTTGTGGCCCGCGCCTGATTTCTCTGAACTTCCAAAAGTCGAGACCGTCGTTTGCCTTGGTGCCGGTCACAATAAAGACGGCAGCATCGGGAAATACTCAAACCAAAGAGCGAAAACCTGTTCGGATCTGATCCTTGCCGGCAAGGCTCAGCACGTGATTATGACCGGCACGAGCCAAATTGACACCTCCGTGGCCGAGATGATGGCCGATGTGGCGCGCGCTGATGGGGTGAGCGATGAGGCGATCACCGAAGAGCGCCTTGCCCGTTCCACACTCCAAAACGGTCTGTTCTCAATGCCATTTCTGGACGCCCAAAAGCCCGTTTTTCTAGTAACCGACAGCTTTCATCTCCCTCGCAGTTGGATCAGCTTTCGCTGGGCTGGCTATGCAGACCTTATCCTTGTCCCTTCCAGCGCACGCGACGGCGAAAGCTGGGTCTGGCCGCGCCCATGGGCTTTGATGCGCGAACCGCTGGCTATTTGGTTCAATCTGATCCGCGGCGGCCTCTGGACGTTGGCCAATCGTTTTGGCGTAGAAAACACCGCCTGGCTTATGTAGCCTGTGGCCAAAAGCGCAGGACATCTCATGAGCAGCCCAACCCAGCCCCATATCGTGGTTACCGGTGCCAATGGCTTTATCGGCACACATGTTATGCACGCTTTGGCCCATGCCGGAGAATATCCGGTGGGGCTGTGCCGCAGGCCGACAAAGGGCCTCGTGCATGGGTTCGATCTGGAAAACCCAGGCGATTATGCGCAGGTTTTGAAAGGCGCGAAAGCCGTCGTGCATTGTGCCGCCCGTGTGCACGGGCGCGAGGACAAGGCAACCGAGCTTGCCGACCACATGAAAGCCAATCGCGATGGCACCGCCGATCTTGTCGCGCAGGCAGAGGCCGCTGGGGTTGAGACGTTTATCTTTCTTTCGACCGTCGCGGTCTATGGGGTGAACGCAAGCAGCACAGTGCTGGATCTAAACCACCCAACCGCGCCCAATACAGCGTATGGCAAAGCCAAACTCGAGGCCGAAGAGGTTGTTTTCAAAAGCAAAATGCGCGTGGTGATCCTGCGTGTGCCGCAGGTCTATGGCCCTCATGGGCCTGGCCTCTGGGGACGCATGTTGCGTATGGCCAATGCGCCTTATCCGTTGCCTTTGGGATTTGTCCGCAACCAGCGCAGCATGATTGCCGTCCAAAATCTGGCCGATTTGATCCGTCATTGTGTTCAATCAGCCGATGTGCCGTCTTTGATCCTTGCAACGGATCACGCAGACATCAGCACCACGGACATGATGCGCCGCCTGCGCAGAGCCTTTGGGCGCGCGCCGCGTCTATTCCCAGCCCCGTTCCCTATTCTGTGGCTGGGGGCCAAGGCCATGCGGCGCTCTTATCTGTATGACACCTACTACCGATCCCTAAGGTTCACCCCGACAGACTGCAGCTGGACCCCGCCCCTAAGCCCGGCTGACGCCTTGGCAGCTTGCGCACCAAAACGGTAATTTTACTTTCCAATTACCGCGGAACCAGACACAGTCTGCCAACGGAGGACATTATGGGTCGCACCACTCTCGCAGCGCTTTTACTGGCCAGCCCTTTGGCGGCAGAGGATTTTATTTGTTCAGGCACGGCGCCAGATTGGTCTTTGACGATCACCGGGTCAGAGGCGATCTTTGACTATCAGCGCAAGAACAGCTTTCAGATCCCCGATACGGCCCGTGCCGAAGGCCAAGACTGGCCCCGCGCCAAACCCTTGATCGGGGATTTTGACACGGCGGTTGTGATCTTGGATCAGGCCATATGTGAAACCGGTCCGATTTCGGTAGACATCCTCACGCAACGAGGTCAAACACCCATCCTCTTAACCGGTTGCTGCGAGATCAAAGAATGAGTGATAGCCTTAAAGGCGTTTTGTGGATGCTGGGCTCTGTGCTGTCCTTCACGGCCATGGCCATTGCAGGCCGCGCCGTGAGCACCGAACTTGATACATTCGAGATCATGCTGTTCAGAAGCCTCTTGGGCGTGACAATCATCAGCCTGATCCTGACCAAAACCAAAGCCTGGGACCAGATCACCGGCCGCGACTTTCACCTGCACTTGGGCCGCAACATCGCGCATTTCACAGGTCAGAACCTGTGGTTCTTTGCCCTTGCCTCAATCCCCCTCGCACAAGTCTTTGCACTTGAATTCACAACACCGATTTGGGTGATCCTTTTGGCACCGATTTTCCTGAAAGAACGGTGGAGCCTTTCGACCCTACTTTGTGCGGCACTTGGATTTCTGGGCATCCTCGCCATTGCCCGCCCCGGCGTGATCCCCATGGGGGTCGGCTTTATCACTGCAGCCTGCTCGGCCATTGGCTTTGCGATCACGATGCTCTTCACCAAGCATCTGACGAAGCGCAATTCAACCATCACAATCCTGTTTTATCTGACGTCCATGCAGGCCGTCTTTGGCCTGATCTGCGCAGGATATGACGGAGACATCACCTTCCCGTCGCTGTCATCTCTGCCCTATGTCATCCTGATCGGCCTCACTGGATTGACCGCGCATTGGAGCATAACCAGCGCGCTGCAACTCGCTCCGCCCTCTTTGGTTGCGCCTGTCGATTTCATTCGGTTGCCTTTAATAGCTGTCGTAGGGGCAGTTTTTTATGGGGAATCCGTCGACAATTGGTTAATTTTGGGGGCTTCGTTGATTTTGGCAGGCAATTACGCGAACATACTGTTGCAATTGCGCGCCACTCGGACTTCGGCGTCATAAATTCGACACAACTTGACGTGGTGTCAGCCGTTGACCGAAAAATAATGTTTTCCGTACCTTAGGCGCAGGGAAATTAAAATGCGCTTAGGGAGGCGTACAATGATCAAAAAACTTACAGGCGCATTGTCGCTGACGTTGATGGCGACGACAGCCATGGCGGGTGGATTGGAGCGATCTAACCAATCGGTTGGCATCATTTTTGAGAGCGGCGATTACGCAGAATTCTCATTCGGAATAGTCCGTCCTAATGTAACCGGCACTCAAAGCCTCGGAGGCGCGCCCTCCGGAGACATGGCAGGCGATTATTCACCGGTGGCGTTCGGCTTGAAGATGGATGTTACTGAGGATGTAAGTGTCGCGCTGGTAGTGGACTCGCCTTATGGCGGCGATGTTAGCTATCCAACCGGTACTGGCTACGCCCTCGCTGGAACAACTGCAGATGTGAACTCACAAGCTCTGACAGCGATTGCGCGATATCAAATGAACGAGAACTTCAGCGCATATGCTGGTGTCCGTACACAACGCGTAGATGGCGATGTTGCGATTACAGGTGGCTACACGCTAGACGTCTCTCAAGGATCTGGAACGGGTTACTTGGTCGGCGCAGCCTACGAGATCCCGGAAATCGCATTGCGGGCGTCTTTGACATATAATTCTGCGATTGATCACACACAATCGGTTACTGAATCGGGCGTCGGCACCTATAATCTGAGTTTCAAGACACCAAAGTCTTGGCACCTTGAAGCACAAAGTGGCATTGCCGAAGATACATTGCTTTTCGGTAGCGTTCGTTGGGTGAATTGGTCTGATTTTGCATTGACCCCAACAGGGTTTGCATTGGCCAACGGCGGCGCATCGCTGCTTTCTTATTCAAACGATGTGACTACCTATACACTCGGTGTTGGACGTCGCCTCAACGACAATTGGTCAGTTTCCGTCTCAGCGCGTCACGAAAAAGCCGAAGGTGGTTTTTCGGGTAACTTTGGCCCGAATGATGGTTCAACTGGTCTAACTATCGGAGCGCGCTACACGCAGGATAACATCACAGTTTCAGGTGGCATTAACTACACGTGGCTTGGTGACACGAACACGGTTCTGAATGCAGCACCCCTCATCACTGGCTCGTTTACAAACAACTACGCAATTGGTGCGGGCCTGAAAGTCGGTGTTCATTTCTAATCCGAGATTCAAAAGTTGAAAATGAAACCCCGCCCATCTCGGCGGGGTTTTTTTCATTTCACCATTTGACGCCCTGCCCGCACACAGCTACCTAATTCCAAACAGCAATTTGAGCCGGGCCATGATCTATCAATCCGCTTCCGACTGGCGCAATGCGCCGCATAAACGCGTCACGCTTTTCGCGATGTCTGGCCTGGGCAAGACCTATGTCTCAAACCTAATGCGCGCGACGGGGGACTGGTTTCACTATTCCGTCGATTACCGCATTGGCACACGCTACATGGGCGAGGCCATCGTGGATCACGCGAAATCCGAGGCCATGAAGGTCCCGTACCTGCGTGAGCTTTTGCTGAGCGACAGCATCTATATCGGCAACAACATCACCTTCGAGAACCTCGCACCGCTCTCGGCCTATCTGGGCAAACCCGGAGACCCCGCCAAAGGCGGCGTGCCCTTTGATGAATATATGCGCCGCCAAGAACTGCACCGCGCCTCCGAGGTGGCCGCGACGCTCGATACCGCGCATTTCATCAAACGCGCTCAGGAGCTTTATGGCTATGGCAATTTCATCTGCGATACGTCCGGCTCGATCTGCGAGGTCGTAGAGCCAGAGAACCCTGACGACCCTGTCCTAAAGGCTTTGACAGAGCAGACGCTGCTGGTTTGGATCAAGGGCTCTGACGCCCATACCGAAGAGCTGGTCAAACGCTTTGATCGCGCGCCTAAGCCTATGTATTACCAGCCGAAGTTCCTGCAATCAGCATGGTCGGAATACCTCGCGGAACAGGGCTGCGATGAGGATGCTGTGGACCCGAACGCCTTCGTGCGCTGGACCTACGCCCGCGCCCTTGCCGCACGCCAGCCGCGCTATGAGGCCATGTCGAAATGGGGCATCACGCTGGCTGGCGAAGATGTCGCCAAGGTCAAATCTGCTGCCGAATTCGAAGCCCTCATCGAAGAGACCCTTGAGCAAGCCTAATCTCTGCCTTACATAGGACCATCCAAGATATAGGAATTTTGTCCAATGCCCATCAAGCTGCCCTCTCACCTGCCTGCCTTTGACGTGCTCTCGCGCGAAGGCGTGATGGTGATGTCCGAGCGGCAGGCGGCACGACAAGACATCCGCCCTCTGCGCATCGGCCTCTTGAACCTGATGCCGAAAAAGATCCAAACCGAGAACCAATTCGCCCGTCTGATCGGCGCGACACCTTTGCAGATCGAGTTTTCACTGATCCGCATGAGCGAGCATCAGACCAAAAACACCGCCGCCGCCCATATGGAAGAATTTTACCGCCCGTTTTCCGAGGTGAAGGCGACTGGCGAAAAGTTCGACGGCCTGATCATCACCGGCGCGCCGATTGAACATCTGCCGTTTGAGGAGGTCACCTATTGGGACGAGCTCTGCGAAGTCTTTGACTGGACCCAGACCCATGTGCATTCGACCTTGGGTGTGTGCTGGGGTGGCATGGCGATGATCTACTATTTCCATGGCGTGCAAAAACACATTCTGGACGCCAAAGCCTTTGGGTGTTTCCGGCAAAAGAACCTGGCCCCTGCCAGTCATTATTTGCGTGGTTTTTCAGATGATTGCGTCATTCCGGTCAGCCGCTGGACCGAGATGAAGCAGGACGAGATCGACACGGTTGATGGGCTACAGACGCTCTTGGGCAACGAGGACACCGGCCCTTGCTTGGTCGAGGATAAAGCCAAACGTGGCCTCTATATCTTTAACCATTTTGAGTATGACTCAGGCACGCTGAAGCAGGAATATGACCGAGACGTCGCGTCCGGCACGCCGATAAACGTGCCGAGCAACTATTATCCCGACGATGATCCCAGCCAGGATCCAATGAATCGTTGGCGCAGCCATGCACATTTGCTCTATGGAAATTGGGTTTCTGAACTATATGAAACCACACCATTTGACATTTCCAAGATCGGAGAGAAGAGCACCGATCTAAGGGGGTAATATGCGCATCCTTTTGATCCTTGCGATCCTGATTTTGGGGCTGGCGACGCTCACCGTCTGGCGCGCCGCGCGCAATGAGGCACAGGCCCGTATTGACACCCCGCCTTTAGGTGAAATCATCGAGGTCGATGGCCACGACGTGCATGCTCTGGTCAAAGGCAGCGGTCCTGATCTTGTGCTGATCCACGGCTCTTCCGGCAATATCCGCGACTTTACCCATTCGCTGGTCGATCAGTTGACGGATCGCTACCGCGTCATCGTGCTGGATCGCCCCGGTCTGGGCTATTCTGATGCGGTCAATCCTAAAGGCGACACGATCTTTGAACAGGCCGCGATCTTGCAGAAAGCTGCCGCACAGTTGGGGGCCGACAAACCCATCGTCGTGGGTCAAAGCTATGGTGGCACAGTCGCTTTGGCCTGGGCTGCGGACCATCCGGACGCGCTTTCTGCCCTCGTGACCCTCGCGGCTCCTGCCGAGCCATGGGACACGCCGCTCGCAAGGCTTTATGAAATCAATTCAAACCCTTGGCTTAGCTGGGCTGTCTTGCCGGTCATCTCAGCTTGGGTGCCCAACAGCCATGTCCAAAACGTCCTGATAGAGGTTTTCGCGCCGCAACCGGTGCCCGAGGGATACCTTAACCATTTTGGCAGAATGACCCTGAGCCGCGGTTCGCAAAAAGCCACCGCCCTGCAGCGCAAACGGTTCCTGGACGAGGTACGGACGCTGAAACCCCGCTATAGTCAGATCTCTGTGCCGACTGAAGTCCTGCACGGCGATGCGGATGATACGGTCAATATCGACCTGCACACGCCGACTTTGCTGAACGCAATCGAGGGGGCGCAACTCACCACCCTGCCCGGCATCGGCCATATGCCCCAGCACGTCGCGCAAGAGGCTGTTTTGGACGCAATCGACCGCGCCGCGATACACGCCGCATTGCGCTAAGCGCTTGGGATCGCCATATTAATCAAAATGGAGAGATCTCATGCAGCTGCCCTTTGACGGTGCCATCAGCGCCTATCACACCGACCTCGCGCCTCAAGAGCTGCGTGACGCCATTGCGCAGGCGGGCAAGAAAGACATCGTGGACACAGGCTATCCATATGCCGAACGTATGGGCCGCAAGGCCTATGAGGCGCAATACGATGCGCTGCAGATCGAGCTGGTGAAATTGCAAGCCTGGGCCAAGGAAAGCGGCGCACGGATTGCGATTGTCTTTGAGGGGCGTGATGCAGCGGGCAAAGGCGGCACCATCAAACGGTTTCGCGAAAACCTCAACGCACGGGGCGCGCGCGTGGTGGCGCTCTCCAAACCGACAGAACGCGAACAGGGCCAATGGTATTTCCAGAGGTATATCAAACACTTGCCCACCTCCGGCGAAATCGTCTTCTTTGATCGCAGCTGGTACAATCGCGGCGTTGTGGAAAAGGTATTTGGCTTTTGCACGGATGAGCAACGTGAACATTTCTTCACGCAAGTGAACGACTTTGAAAAGATGCTCGAAGACGAAGGCATTATCCTTGTAAAGTTCTGGCTCAACGTGGGCCGTGCCGAACAACTGCGCCGGTTCTTGTCACGCGAGAGCGATCCGTTGAAACAATGGAAGCTCAGCTGGATCGACGTCGAAGGCCTTAAGAAATGGGACGACTATACGGCGGCGATTGGAGAGACCCTGACCCGCTCTGACAGCGCCCCTGCCCCCTGGACCGTCATCCGGTCAGACGACAAGCGCCGGGCTCGGCTGGCTGCGATCCGCCATGTGCTAAGCCAGATCGACTATGATCGCAAAGACGCCGCCGCTATTGGCGCGCAAGACGACAAAATCTGCGGAGGCATCGACATCTGGAATGCCTAAACGCGGCTATCATCACGGCAACCTGCGCCAAGCGCTGGTTGAGGCGGCCTTGCAGCTGATCGAGGCCAAGGGCCCGACCGGTTTCACCCTCTCAGAAGCCGCGAAAACCGCGGGTGTAACCCCGGCTGCGGTCTATCGGCACTTCGAAGGACGCGACGATCTAATCGCAGAGGCGGCCCGCCAAGGCTATGAAATCTTTGCGGATTTGATGCAATACGCCTACGACAAGGGCCAGCCCTCGGCGCTCTCGTCTTTTGAAGCGACAGGCCGCGCTTATCTGGCCTTCGCCCGTCGCTATCCCGGCCACTACATCGCGATGTTTGAAAGCGGGATTTCAGTTAACCGGACGCCGGAACTCGCAGCGGTGGCGCAGCGCGCACGCGGCGTGATGGAAAAAGCCGCTGCCGATCTCTCCGAACACATCCCACCAGAAAAGCGCCCGCCCCCCAGCATGTTCTCTGCACACGTATGGGCCATGAGCCACGGCGTTGTGGAGCTTTTTGCACGGAACTCGCCCGGCACCCAAAGCCCATTTGCTCCCGAAGATCTGCTTGAATCAGGCATCGGCGTCTATCTGCGTGGCCTGGGGCTGATAAAACCCGACACCTAGACTTTCTCTTGCTGAAAATATCCTGGGGGTCTGGGGGCAAGCCCCCAGCCAAATCATCCATCACCCAAAACAAAAAGGGCCGCCCGAAGGCAGCCCTTTCCGAAAACATAGACCCAGGCGATTAACGCTTGGAGAACTGGAAGGAACGACGCGCTTTACGCTTACCGAACTTCTTACGTTCAACAACACGCGAGTCACGTGTCAGGAAGCCAGCGGCTTTCAGAGCGCCACGCAGGGATGGTTCATAAAGCTGCAGAGCTTTAGAGATACCGTGCTTCACCGCACCCGCTTGGCCGGACAGACCGCCGCCCTTAACGGTTGCGTAAACGTCAAACTCGCCTTCAACGCCAGCAACAGTGAACGGCTGAGCCAGGATCATCTGCAGCACAGGGCGTGCGAAGTATTCGTTCATTGGCTTGCCGTTGACTTCGACCTTGCCGGAACCTGGTTTGATCCAAACGCGGGCAACCGCATCTTTACGTTTGCCGGTCGCATAGGAACGGCCCAGCTCGTCACGAACAGGCTCACGTGGGGCCAGCTCGACCACAGCAGCCTCTTCGCCGGCTACGGCGTTCAGCTCTTCGAGGGAATTCACTTGATCAGTCATGATTAGCTCCGGGTGTTCTTGGAGTTCATGGATTTCACATCCAGCACTTCTGGCGATTGCGCCTCATGTGGGTGCTCGGAGCCAGCATAGACACGCAGGTTGGTCATGATCTGGCGGGACAGACGGTTGCCCGGCAGCATGCGCTTTACCGCTGCGGTCACAACGCGCTCTGGGTACTTGCCTTCCAGCAGCTCGCCTGCAGTACGGGACTTGATGCCGCCTGGGTGGCCAGTGTGCCAGTAATAGTTCTTGTCCGTGCGTTTCTTGCCGGTCATCTGAACTTTTTCAGCGTTGATGATGATGACGTTGTCGCCGCAATCCATATGCGGAGTGAAAGACGCCTTGTGCTTGCCGCGCAGGCGCATAGCAACGATCGACGCCAAACGGCCCAGCACCACGCCCTCGGCGTCGATGATGATCCACTTCTTGTCGATGTCTGCTGGAGTAGCAGAGAAGGTTTTCATGTGGTTCTACCTGATATTTGGTAGCAGCGCCGAACGAGTCCGACGCGCTTGTTAAGCGATGGGCGGGTTATAAAGGGTGGAAATGCACAGTCAAGCGCACAAGGTGCGAAATATGCACACGATTTCAAGGTGTTACAAAATAGGTATTATTTTACCCCATCAGACATCTACCGAATTGGGCGGATTTTCCAGCATTTCGGACATACGACGCAGCGCGCGTTCAAATTCAGCTTGGGGAATCTGTGGGTTTATCCCAATGCGCACGGCATTTGGTGCTTGCCCGTCCTGTAAGGCAAACTCATCCGCAGACTTGATCCCGATCTTTTCAGCGGCGCAGGCAGCCGTAAATGTCGACCCCCTCCAGCCCTGCGGCAAACGCAGCCAGATAAACGGTACTTCTTTGCGCCAGCGGATGTCCCATTTGCCCAGAATATTGACGGCGATCTTCACCAGTTCTTCGGTTTTGGCAGAGGTCAGTCGCCGCAACCGTTCAGCCTCTCCTGACGTGAGCAATTCGGTACAGAGGTCCAAGATCGGCGTAGGGAGGCCGTAAAACGTGCTCTGCGCCACTTGCCGCGCAACCGAGGCCTTGCCCGTCGCGCAGGCCACATAGCCAAAGCGCACCGCTGCTGAAACCGATTTGGTCAGCGACGACACATACCACGCTCGCTCTGGTACAATCGCGCGATAAGTCGGACGGTCAGTGCGACAAACACAATAGCAATCGTCCTCGATGATTTGCAGCTGATAACGCCGTGCGATCTCTGCGATCTCTTGGCGGCGCGTTTCCGACGCGCGAATGGTGGTGGGGCTATGGGTTTCCGCGACGGTCACAAGCGCCTGACCACCGTGCTGACGCAAGGCCTCTTCCAGCAAATCCGGGCGCATCCCGTCTTGATCCATTTTTACGCCCACAGCCTGCGCGCGCAAAAGTCGCGCCGCGTGGCGGATACCGGGGTAGCCAAGGTCTTCGGTCAGGATCACAGGGTTCGGGCCATAAAGGCAGGCCTGCAACGTCATTATGACGGAATGCTGCGCACCAAGCCCCAAGACGATATCATCCGCAGAGAGACGCCCAACCCGATCCGGGCCGATCCAATCGACCACCGCCTGCCGCGCGGCCAAATCGCTGTCAGGTGTCGGGCAGTCCACATAGTTCTGACCAATCTCTCCCCCCAACTGCCGCATGATCTGCCGGATCGAAGCATCTTGCCCGACCTCAGGCACTTTGACGCCGCGCATATTGAGATCTGTGTCCTGATAAACCGAGACCAAGGACTCCTCGACCACAGGCTCCGCGCGTTCGCCTTCGGACACAAAAGTGCCCCGCCCGACCGTTGTTTCCACGAGCCCCTCTTCGACCGCCATCTTATAGGCCCGCGCGACGGTGCCCGGCGTGATCCCGAGTTGCCAGGCCAATTCCCGCACTGGCGGCAGCTTGAACCCGACAGACAATTCCCCGGATCGCACCGCTGCGCGCAGGGATTGTATTAGTACAATGTACTTAGATTCCGAAATATTCGCGAAATCAGGCGGCCAAATTGTATCAGTCACAATAATCTCCTCGGGTTATTGTCACCGTAATTGTACAAATACAGCAATACAATCACCCAATTGTACCAATACAATTTCTGGACCACCGACACAATAAAGGAGATCCCCATGTCACGGACGTCCACACTGCAACTGACGCAACTTACTCAAACCGCAGCGACCCAGCCTCTTCCGGTCTTTGCGCAATGGGCGATTGCCTTTGCAGCGACCGTGACGGTTTGGGATCGGCGTGTGCGCACCCGAAAGGCGCTGGCGCGGCTTGAGAACGCCGAGTTGCATGACATCGGCATCACGCCAGAGCAAGCCCGCGACGAAGTCAGAAAACGTTATTGGGAAGCGTGAAACACAAAGGGCCGGCACAGACCGGCCCTTTTCTTTAGGATTTCACTGGCGGGACAGAATAAGTCAACGAGGCCCGCGCGACCAAATCATCCGACCCTTCAGAACGCAGACGCACATCTGTAACCGTCAACGCCTTGCCGTGTTTCAAAAGCTCGGCATGCGCAATCAGATCCTTGCCCGCCTCGGGCTTGCGCATGAAGTCGATAGAGCAACTGGTTGTCACCGCCAAAGCCTTACGTCCGACAACCGCCAAAGTCGCCACATAAGCCGACACATCCGCCAACCCGAACATCGCAGGCCCAGACACAGTCCCACCCGGGCGAATGTGACGATCATTCACCTTCAGCTTCATAACCGTATGTCGCCCATCCATTTCCATAATCTCAAACTGAGACCAAACCTGAGGAAACACCTCGGCCAGATACTCTGACAGCTCTTCTTTGGAAATCACCGGGGTCATGTTGTGCCTCATACGTGTTTCACAATTCTTTTCGCCCCAAGGCCAGAGACTCAAGCGTCCAAATCCGTGACGTCACGGCAGAATTAAGGCGTGTTCGGCGTCATCGGGCCTTTTAGATAGGCGGAATTTCAGAGAATTGTTCGTTCTGGGACAATAAATTAGGGGCATCGCCAAGATTGGACACATTTCGGCACAAGTCGGCATATTCCTGCCCTAATTTCTGCAATTTCTCTGGAATCAGCCCGCGTTTTCTGGCATAAGATTTTCAGACGCTTCATTGGGTCGCTGAACGGTGGAAGGTCCCTCCAAGGTCAACTCTCTCTGACCTCGACATTCCTGCCTCAGCGACCCAAATGTGTTTTAGCCCCCCGAAATCACGACCAAAACCGCATTGCGCTGGCGCATGCCCTTCCCTTTGCACCGCTTCTGGCCTATCTGCGCCTCATGACAGAGACATTGCATATCATCGGCGGCGGCATGGCCGGATCGGAAGCGGCCTGGCAGGCGGCGAATATGGGCGTCAACGTGGTGATCCACGAGATGCGCCCCAAGGTCGAGACCTTTGCCCATCGCACTGGACATCTGGCCGAGATGGTGTGCTCAAACTCTTTCCGCTCCGATGACGACGAACAAAACGCGGTTGGCCTTTTGCACTGGGAAATGCGCGCGGCCAACGGGCTGATCATGGCCATGGCCGACAAACATCGCCTGCCTGCGGGCGGAGCTTTGGCGGTAGACCGGGATCCTTTTGCGGAAAGTGTAACGGAGGCGCTGACCGCGCATCCTAATATTTCGGTGGAATACGGTGAAATCACCGAGCTGCCCCAAGACGGCCATTGGATCATCGCAACGGGCCCTCTGACGTCAGCCGGTCTTGGCGCCGCCATTCAGGCCGAAACCGGCGCCGATGCTTTGGCGTTCTTTGATGCCATCGCCCCGATTGTCTATGCTGAGAGCATCAATATGGACGTCGCCTGGTTGCAGTCTCGATATGACAAGGGCGATACCGAAGAAGAACGCAAGGCCTACCTCAACTGCCCGATGACATATGAGCAGTACGAGGCCTTCATCGACGCGCTTGAGACGGCTGACAAAACCGAATTCCACGAAGGCGAAACTGCTGGATACTTTGACGGTTGTCTGCCGATCGAAGTCATGGCCGAGCGCGGCCGCGAGACTTTGCGTTTTGGCCCGATGAAGCCAGTGGGCCTTACGAACGCGCATGATCCCGACAACAAACCCTACGCCGTGGTTCAACTTCGTCGTGATAACGCTTTGGGAACGCTCTATAATATCGTGGGTTTCCAAACCAAAATGAAATACGGCGCGCAGACCGAAGTACTGCGCATGATCCCCGGCCTTGAGGACGCGAGCTTTGCGCGTCTGGGTGGCATTCACCGCAATACCTTCATCAATTCGCCGACGCTTTTGGACAATCAAATGCGGCTTAAAAGCAAACCGCATATCCGCTTTGCAGGCCAAATCACAGGCGTCGAAGGCTATGTGGAAAGCGCTGCCATGGGGCTTTTGGCGGGCCGTTTGGCGGCAGCAGAGATCCTTGGCAAACCGATGGAAACCGCGCCTGCGAACTCCGCCATGGGTGCTCTGGTCCATCACATCACCGGCGGGGCTGAGGCGAAGACCTTCCAGCCGATGAATGTGAACTTTGGTCTGTTCCATCCGGTCGAGGGCCTCAAAGGCGGACGTCGCGGGCGCAAAGACCGCTATAAGGCCTATACGGATCGCGCAAAAATCGACTGGCAAGACTGGCTGAACGCGCAATCCTGATGCGCTCTTTCGCGTAGCCGACCAAGAAATCATAGACGTAAGCGCTTTCACGCGCTTTACTTACGCTATGACAAAGAAGTTTTTGGACTCCGTTTACAATCTGGACACCGCCAGCGACGTCGAAGAATTCTATGACGACTGGGCGTCCACCTATGACGCCGAAGTCACCGACAACGGCTATCTCACCCCATCCCGCTGTGCGGATGCGCTTTGGCAGTTCTTGCCCAACCCAGAGACCAAGATTCTGGACGTTGGCTGTGGCACCGGCCTCTCTGGCGAGGCTTTGGCCAAAGTCGGCTACACCAACATTGACGGCATCGACCCCTCGGCCGAGATGCTTGCCATCGCCAAACGCAAGGGTGTCTACAAGACGGCCATTCATATGCAGGGCGAAGAGATGGACATCGAGCCCGGCAGCTATGAGGTCATCGCCTGCATCGGTGTCATCGGCGTCGGCGCCGCGCCCGTGTCCTTGTTGGACACAGTAGTGGATCTTTTGCCCTCGGGCGGGAAACTCGTGCTGTCCTATAACGACAAAGCCATCAAAGAACGTATTTACGAAGCCCGTCTGAACGATTATCTCGACGGCGGTAGCGCGCGGCTCTTGTTCCGAGAGTTGGGCGACCACCTGCCCGGCAAGGGCATGACCTCTTATGTCTATGTCGTTGAGAAAGTTTGACTTTTAGAACGCGATTTGCGCCTTCCCCGACTGGTCCTTTGCATCTGGGACACGCCTATTCCGCCTTGATCGCGGCCCAAGAAGCGCGCGTACATGGTGGAGAGTTGCTGTTGCGGATCGAGGATATCGATCAATCCCGCAGCCGGACGCATTGGGAAGATCAGATCTATGATGACCTCGCGTGGTTGGGCCTATCTTGGCCCCGCCCCGTAATGCGTCAATCGGAACGCACGAAGGCCTATGCACGCGCGGTTGCTAAGTTAACCGAAGCGGATTTGACCTATCCCTGCATTTGCCGCCGCGCGGATATTGAGGCGGCAGCCGGTGCGCCTCAGGAAGGTGTGCCGCAGTTTGGCCCTGACGGGCGGATCTACCCAGGGACCTGTCGTGCGCGCGCGTTTCCAGAGCCTCAGGATCACGCAATCCGCCTGAATATGGCGAAGGCTGTTGAAGGCCTGACAGAGCTAAGCTTTGTCGAACAGGGCGCGCTCTTTGCTGGCGCGCATCGCTTGGAGGCCGCTCAGCTTGTCGAGACCGTCGGGGATATCATCCTTGTGCGCAAAGGCATGGCCGCCAGCTATCATCTTGCGGTGGTCGTGGATGACGCAGATCAGGGCATTACCCAGGTCACGCGCGGCGCGGACCTTTGGGAAGCCACCCAAATTCACGTTCTATTACAGAAGCTTCTGGGCCTTTCTACACCCGACTACCATCACCACGACCTGATCCGCGACGATGCCGGAAAGCGGCTCGCCAAACGAGACGACGCCCGCGCCATAGCCACCTATCGCGCCGACGGCGCAACGCCAGAAGATGTCATCGAAATGGTCGGTCTGACACCCTAGTGGTCGTCGCAGTCATGCATTGGCTTCATAAGCTCAATCTCTTCGCCGTCCCGAACCGCTGTGTAAAAACAACTGCGTCGCATGGTGTGACAGGCCGCCCCAGTCTGGTTAATCAGCACAAGGATACAATCCTGATCGCAGTCATAGCGGAAATCGACCAATTCCTGCGTATGCCCGCTTGTCTCGCCCTTGATCCAAAACGACTGCCGTGACCTAGACCAATAGGTCACCCGCCCCGTTTCCAGCGTCCGCTTGACGGATTCCTCATTCATCCACGCCATCATCAAGACCTCATGGCTGGTGGCATCCTGCGCAATCGCAGGGATCAGGCCATTTGCGTCGTACTTCAGCGTTTTCGGGTCGAAAGCCATGAGGCGCCTCTTTGCATTTGGGTGTAGGAACTCTATCTAAGACTGGCGGCGAAAAGGAAAGACCTGATGTCTGGCGATACCGATCTGATCAAACTCTATTCTGGGCGCATTCTAGCGCTGGCCGCCGACATGCCGCGCACGGAGCGTTTGGCGGATCCGCATGCGACGGTCAAGAAACGCTCGCCGCTCTGTGGGTCAACAATAACCGTCGATGTGATCCTGCAAGACGATAAAATTTCCGAATATGGTCAGGATGTTAAGGCCTGCGCTTTGGGTCAAGCAGCGGCCTCAGTGGTGGGCGCGCATGTGGTGGGCCTGTCTCGCGCCGAGATCGAAACCGCGCGTGACGCTTTGAAAGACATGCTGAAAAACGACGGCCCCGCCCCCGCGGCCCCTTTCGAAGACCTCGAAGTGCTGCGCCCGGCCCGCGACTATAAAAACCGCCACGCGTCGATCATGCTCGCCCTTGAAGCCACGCTCGAAGCCATCGATCAGGCTGAGCAATCCGCCTGCGCCTGACCGCAATCTTCACAGCAAGACAAAAAAAATCGCCGCACGTCTCGGGGAAGACGGCGGCGAAAGTCGCGTGTTCTCTGCAATGGAAACGACGTTTCAGACGGGCTGATGTGAGGCAAACCCAAAGACTTTCAGGCAGTGACAGTCAATGCGCAGCAAGCGGGGACAGGCTACGCGGAAACATCAAAATGAGAACCGCAGGCAGATAAAATTAAACAAAACCGGGAACGTGCAGAGCCACGAGCATCATCACGACAAGAGACGCGGCACCAACTGCGTCTTGCAGCAGCGTGGACTGGGAATTTTGGATCGCGGACTTGATTTGACGAAGCATCGGGCTCTCCTGCACTCAGAATTATTTGTTGCTCATTTGTTCTCATTTTTAGCGAGTCGTGTAAAGAACTAAATAAGAACATTTGAGAACATTTTGTGAATATGGGAACGTTTAACGGCTAACCCACTGAAATCAAACGGATCGCTTGATCTTGTTCCATCAGCCACAAAAGAACACGCGCAGCCTGTCCACGGTCCGTGGTTAAATCGGGATCGTCATTTAACAGTTTTCGCGCGTCCGTTTGCGCAATTTGCATCAAATGCGCCTGTGATTCCATGTCAGCGATTCTGAACCGAGGCACGCCGGACTGCGCCGTCCCAATCAAATCCCCTGCCCCGCGCATCTCTAGATCGGTCTCGGCAATCCGAAACCCGTCATTAGTCTCGCGCATCACGGTCAGCCGCTTGGTGCCGCTTTCACTGAGTGGCGATTGATACAGCAACAGACAGGTTGAGGCCTCTGAGCCGCGTCCAACCCGTCCCCGCAACTGGTGCAGCTGCGCCAACCCAAAGATCTCGGCCCGTTCAATCACCATGATCGTGGCCTTGGGCACGTCGACGCCGACCTCAATCACCGTGGTCGCCACAAGGATCTGGGTTTCGCCATTCTGAAACGCCTTCATGGCCGCGTCTTTTTCTGCCGGCGGCATTTGACCATGCACAAGGCCCACAACGCCCTCGCCCAGCGTCGCGCGCAGGTGTTTGAACCGCTCTTCTGCGGCCGTCAGATCCAGAACCTCGCTTTCGTCCACCAGAGGACAGACCCAATAGGCCTGTTTACCTTCGTGAACAGCCTTTCGCAGGCGCTCGACCACCTCAGAGATCCGTTCGTCCGACACCATCACCGTCTGAATCGGCTGCCGTCCTGGGGGTTTTTCATCCAGCACCGACACGTCCATATCGCCATATTGCGCTAACGCCAGCGAGCGCGGGATTGGCGTCGCCGTCATCACCAAAACATCGGCTGCCGCGCCCTTTTTGCCCAGTTCCAGCCTCTGGCGCACGCCAAAGCGATGTTGTTCATCAACGATGGCAAGCCGCAGGTCTTTGAAATTCACGTCGGCCTGAAACACCGCATGGGTGCCCACCAAAATATGAATGTCTCCCCGTTCCAGCGCCGCCAGTTTCGCCGCGCGGTCTTTACCTTTGTCGCGCCCTGTTAAGATTTCGACAACCACGCCAGCCTGCTCGGCCAAAGGCTGCAACCCTTCCATATGCTGCCGTGCCAAGATCTCTGTCGGAGCCATCATGACGCCCTGTCCACCCGCCTCGATCGCCACCAAGAGCGACATAAAGGCGACCAGAGTTTTACCTGCCCCTACATCGCCCTGCAGCAAGCGGTTCATCCGCACCGGCCGCGCCATATCGTCGGAAATTTCTGAAATCGCGCGGGTTTGCGCGCCCGTCGGCCGATAAGGCAAAGCCTGAAGAACTTTGGACTGCAGACGCCCATTGGCGTGGCTTTCGATACCCCGCGCGCGGCGGGTTTGTTGGCGCGCAAGGGCCAACGTTAACTGGTGGGCCAGAAATTCATCATAGGCCAAGCGTTCCCGTGCTGGCGCGGTCGCCGAGATCTCACCCAACGCTTGCGGGTTATGCGCGGCCTCGATGGCATCCCGCCAGTCTGGCCATCCGGCCTTGTCCTTTTGCGCCGGATCGATCCATTCTGCGAGCAAGGGCGCGGTCGCGACCGCCGAGCGCGCGGCCTTGGTCATCACCTTCTGCGTAACCCCTGCAGTCAGCGGATAAACCGGCTCAAACTCTGGGATTTGACCGGCGTCCTCCACGGGCACCATATGGTCTGGATGCACCATTTGCCCGACGCCATCAAACAGCTCGACCCGTCCAGACACCAGTCGCACAGAGCCTTCTGGCAGCTGTTTCTTAAGATAATCTCCACGCGCGTGAAAAAACACGAGCTGAAAGGACGTCTTGGCGTCCTGCACCGTCACCCGGTAAGCGCCATTGCGGTTCCGGGGGGGCCGATGTGTGCCGATTTCCACTTCGACCGTTACAATCCCGGGCAGATCCGCGCCTTGGATCGTCTCGCGACGACGGCGATCCACCAGAGAATAGGGTAATGAAAACAACAGGTCGCGCGGCTTTTCCACCCCAAGCCCCGCCATGTTTTGCGCGATCTTTGGCCCCACGCCTTCCAGCTTGGTCAAGGCTCCAAAGAGCGGAAACAGGATTTCCGGACGACTGCTCACAGACCTTCGACCAGCGCAAGCCAGGCATCTTCGTCGATGGTGTCCACGCCCAAATCAGCGGCTTTCTTCGCTTTGGATCCAGCGCCTGGACCGGCCACCAATAAGTCTGTTTTCTTCGACACAGAACCCGCGACCTTCGCGCCCAACCGCTCTGCCCGCGCCTTGGCTTCGTCCCGCGTCATCTTTTCCAACTTGCCGGTAAAGACGACTGTTTTGCCCGCGACGGGGCTGCCCTCTGCTTTTGGTTTCTCGGCGGACTGGATCGACAATTGCGCAACGAGTTCGTCAATCACCGCGCGCTCTTTGTCTTGTGCGAAAGCCGTGACCAAAGACCGCGCCATGACCTCTCCGATGCCGTCCATCGCCAAGAGGTCTTCCCATTCGGGACCCTCAAACTGAGCGGCAGCCGTGACAGCGGCCTCAAAACTCTGCCAGTCGCCGTAGTGATTGGCGATCAAGTTAGACGCCGCCTCTCCGACGTGCCGGATTCCCAAAGCAAACAGCGCGCGGCCAAAGCCGATATTGCGTTTTTCGTTGATGGCGGCAAAGAGATTGGCCGCGCTTTGATCCCCCCAGCCTTTGCGGTTCTTGAGCTTGGTCAAATTGCCAGCGTCTCGGCCTTCCAGCCTGAAAATATCCGCAGGTGTCCGCACAGGCAGATCAGGATCATCAAAGAACATCTCGATTTGCTTCGCGCCAAGCCCCTCGATATCGAACGCCTTACGAGACACAAAATGTTTCAGTTTCTCAATCGCTTGAGCCGGGCAAATCATGCCGCCTGTGCATCGCCTTACGGCATCACCTTCTTCACGCACGGCCTCTGAACCGCATTCAGGGCAAAGAGTGGGAAAGACATAGGGCGTTGCATCAGCAGGCCGCTTGGACAGGTCCACATCTGCCACTTTCGGAATGACATCCCCCGCGCGATAGACCTGAACCCAATCACCTTCGCGAATGTCTTTACCGCCCCGGATCTCGGCGCCCTTGCTATCCAGACCCCGGATATAGTCCTCATTGTGCAACGTCGCATTCGAGACGACGACGCCCCCTACAGTCACCGGCTTCAGCCGCGCCACCGGAGACAGCGCGCCCGTGCGTCCGACCTGAATGTCGATTGTCTCAAGCGTGGTCCAGGCAAGTTCTGCAGGGAATTTATGCGCAATCGCCCAACGCGGCGTGGTCGAACGGAACCCGAGTCGGTCCTGCAAGGCAAGCTCATCCACCTTGTAGACAACCCCATCGATGTCATAGCCCAGTGACGCGCGCTGCGCTTCGATGTCTTTGTAGTGGGCAATCATCTCGGCGGGACCGTCACATAATTTGGTCAGATCATTGGTCACAAACCCCAATTCTGCCAGCCGTTTGATCGCTCCCATCTGCGTGCTTGCCAAAGGTGCCGAGAGATCCCCCCAAGCATAGGCAAAAAACCGCAACGGACGAGATTTGGTGACCTCGGAATCCAATTGCCGCAAAGATCCAGCCGCCGCATTGCGCGGATTGGCGAAAGGTTTGTCGCCTTTGGCCTCTTGCGCGGCATTGAGCGCTTCGAAATCGCTATGCGCCATGTAAACTTCGCCGCGCACTTCCAACACATCCGGAGCATCTGTCAGCTGCTGCGGGATATCCGACATCGTCAGCGCATTGGCCGTCACATTTTCGCCCGTCGCCCCGTCACCACGGGTTGCAGCTTGGACAAGCTGACCGCCTTCATAGCGCAAAGACAGGCTAAGCCCGTCGATTTTGGGTTCGGCCGTGAACTTCAGAGGCGCATCCGCCGCCAGTCCCAGAAAATTTCGGATCCGCCCGTCAAAATCCTGCACGTCTTCGTCTGTGAAAGCATTGCCCAACGACAACATGCGCACAACATGCTCGACCTTGGAAAACCCGGAAGCCACCGCAGCCCCAACCTGCTCGCTGGGGCTATCACTGCGTTTCAGATCCGGGAACGCGCGCTCGATTGCCGCGTTTCGCCGCTTGAGCCGGTCGTATTCGGCGTCCGACAGCTCTGGTGCATCAAGCGTGTGATAGTCCGTGTTTGCCTGCGCTAGGACTTTGGCCAAGCGGGCAAGCTCTTCCCGTGCCTCGGATGCGGAAAGTGTCGAGATGTCTTTTTCTGGCTGCACCGGACCTGCTCCTGAATTTATCTTTTTGATAAATCGGGTGCCAGCCTGCGTCCAGCCAGAATAAATTGTTTCGCGACGACCCTGATTCACCGGCTACTTTGGAAATGGTCCGTCGATCAGTTGGTTCCTGGTATGTCGCGTCAATCTTTCGTACCACGACTAACGCGAAAGGCACCGGCAAACGCCTAGGCACGCATGGCTACGCGATCCTCTTTGAGAGCTTCCACAATCTCTGGGTCGCGCAGCACATAACCCCGCCCCCAAACCGTTTCGATGTAGTTCTCACCCCCCGTGGCCTCAGAGAGCTTTTTGCGCAGCTTGCAGATAAAGACGTCGATAATCTTAAGCTCAGGCTCGTCCATGCCGCCATATAGGTGGTTCAGGAACATTTCCTTGGTCAAGGTCGTGCCCTTGCGCAGCGAAAGAAGCTCGAGCATCTGATATTCCTTGCCCGTCAGATGGACGATAGCGCCATCCACATCCGCGGTCTTTGCATCCAGATTGACCGACACGCGCCCGGTTTTGATGATCGACTGCGAATGACCTTTCGAACGGCGAATGATTGCATGAATACGCGCCACCAGTTCCTCGCGATGGAAGGGTTTCGTCAGATAGTCATCCGCGCCAAATCCAAAGCCCTTGAGTTTGCTTTCCGTATCGTCCGCGCCCGACAAAATAAGAATCGGCGTCTCAACGCGTGCACGGCGGATTTGACGCAATACTTCGTGACCGGCCATATCCGGCAAGCCAAGGTCCAGAAGGATCAGGTCATAGTCATAGAGCTTGGCCAGATCGATGCCTTCTTCGCCAAGATGTGTGCAATAGACGTTCAGGTTGGCGTGGCTCAGCATCATTTCGATGCTTTTGGTCGTGGTCGGATCGTCTTCAACTAAAAGAATGCGCATTAACTTTAACTCCAAAGAACTGGGAATAGAGAACGGTCAGCTACGCAACTGTGTGTAAAAACAAGTTAATTTCAAATTAACAGGCAGCAAAAACTGAAGAATTCGCTTTACGGTTGTCTAAATTTTTGCAGCGCAGTGGTCTTGAGCGCCTCTTCTCCGTGCTTGTGGATCGCGACCGACCATTGCACGAACTCTTCATTGCTGAGGTTATAGCGGCGCAGTGCCTCATCCTTGCTAATCAGCCCGTAGGCCACCCCACGCACCACGGCAGCCTTGCGCGAGGCCACCCAGCGCGATGTGCCTTTCGGCGGCAGATCTGCTTGCGAAAACACCTTGCCATTGGGCAATTTCACCGTGCGAAAGCCGTTCACTTTTTTCAAAAACATGGTCCCACCTCTTTTGTCCGAGGACAGAATGTGGAAAACGCACTTAACGCCGCATGAAGCGGCCCCTTGAGAGTAATTAGGATTTTCCTATATTCCTTTCTTTCTCGCCCTGAACGGAGCCCCAAATGAACGCCCTCACGGATCATCCGGTCAATTCCCTTGGCTTTGCAAAGCCACCCTCCGAGACCCGGGTTGTGGTCGCGATGTCAGGCGGCGTGGACAGCTCGGTTGTGGCCGCGAAACTGGCCGATGAGGGCTATGACGTGGTCGGCGTGACCCTGCAGCTTTACGACCACGGCGCCGCTTTAGCGAAAAAGGGCGCGTGTTGTGCAGGCATCGACATTCACGACGCGCGCCGTGTGGCTGAGGAAAAAGGCTTTCCGCATTATGTTCTGGACTATGAAAACATCTTTCAGGACGCAGTGATTGATGAATTTGCCGATAGCTATCTGGCCGGCGCAACGCCTGTGCCCTGCATCCGCTGCAATGAGCGCGTGAAGTTCAAGGATCTCTTGGAAACGGCCAAGGATTTGGACGCCGATTGCATGGCCACAGGCCACTACATCCAGCGCAAAATGGGCGCACATGGGGCCGAGCTGCATTCCGCCGAAGACGCGCGGCGCGATCAGAGCTACTTCCTCTTTTCGACCACGCCAGAACAGCTCGATTACCTGCGCTTTCCGCTGGGACATCTGCCTGACAAAGACGCAACCCGCGCACTGGCCGCTGAATATGGGCTGGCCGTGGCAGACAAGCCTGACAGCCAGGACATCTGTTTTGTGCCCAATGGTGACTATGCCTCTGTGATTGAGAAACTGCGCCCAGGGGCAGCGGAGCCGGGCGATATCGTCGATCCCGAGGGCCGCGTTTTGGGTCAGCACAATGGAGTCATCCACTACACGATCGGACAACGTCGTGGCCTCGGAATCGGTGGCCTTGAAGAGCCGCTTTATGTGGTGAAACTGGATGTCGATGCCAAGCAGGTCATCGTTGGCCCCAAGTCCATGCTGGCCACGCGGATCGTGCCTGTACGCGAGATCAACTGGCTGGGCGATGAGCCCTTTACGTCGAAATCCGAATGGCATGTATCGGTTAAGGTGCGTTCAACCCGTCCGCCGCGTGAGGCGATCTTGCGGCCGCTGTCGGATACCACCGCCGAAGTCGAATTGTTGACACCTGAGGAAGGCGTGTCTCCGGGGCAGGCTTGCGTGTTCTACGAAAGCGAAGGCAGCCGGATTTTTGGCGGCGGCTGGATCTGGAAGAGCTGATCGAATTTTAAGTAGATTTCGGCGTCGAAAGCCCATCAAGCACGGCTTTCGCAGCCCGCAAGCCGGGATCTTGGTCTCCGCGTCCGAGTCGCTTCATCGTAAGCTCCAGGGCCTCGGCTTGCTCTTGCGGAGCCTGCAACAACTTTAGCACACCCTCTGTGATCGCCTCAGGTTGGCAATTCTCAGCGATAAATTCGGGCACAACGCGCGTCTCGCTGACCAGATTAACCAGGGTTACCGTGTCGATCTTAAGCATGCGCTTGAATATCTGACGTGACAGCCAGCTTACATCGTAAGCGATGATCATAGGCGTGCCTGCAGCCGCCAGTTCAAGCGACACAGTACCGGACGCCGCCAGCGCGACATCTGCCGCTTGAAACCCCGCCCGCTTGCGCATCAGAGCCTCTTGGGAAGAGAGACCAGAGGGATCGATGAGGACCGGCGGCGAAGCCATATCCTTGATCATCTCGCGCACCAGATCCGCGACAGGCCCCGCCACAGGCAACACAAACCGCAGCTCGGGGCGTTCCTGATTGAGCCGTTCCATGACGTCGATAAACACCGGCAACAGGCGTGTGACTTCAGACCGCCGACTGCCGGGCAAAACCAGAACGACCGGATCCTCTGCCGCACCGTCCAGAGATGCCCGAAATGCATCCACATCGGCCGCATCGGCCAAAGGCTCGTTCACCACTGGATGCCCAACAAAATCGCAACGCATCCCCTCGGCTTTCATATAGGGCGGCTCAAACGGCAAGAGCGCCAGAACCTGATCGATATGCTTCGCCATCTTGGCCGCTCGTTTCGGACGCCATGCCCAGACAGAAGGCGCCACATAGTGCACCGTGCGAATATCACTAGCCTCGCGCACCAAATTTGCGACGCGAAGGCAGAAATCCGGACTGTCGATGGTGATCATAAGATCGGGCTGCCAAGCCAACACGGCGTCAGCACATTCGCGAATACGGCGTTTCAGGTGGAAGTACTTTGGCAGAACCTCGGCAATGCCCATGACCGACAGCTCGTTCATCGGGAACTGACTGTTCAGCCCTTCATCCGCCATCAAAGGCCCGCCGACCCCGCGAAACTCTATTTCTACGTCATAAAGCGTCTTAAGCCCCGCCATCAAAGACGCGCCAAGACGGTCGCCTGACAGTTCTCCGGCAATGAGGTAGACCTTCACCTAGATCTCCTCCAGCCCATAGATGAACACACCCAGAGAGGCCGCCAGCCCAAGGGTCCGCACACGGTCCAAAATCAGCACGCGTTCAGCCGCCAGAGCGATCCCTGCAAGGCCAGCCTCTGCAACATGTTTAACGGTCTCTGGACCAATAGCGGGCATGTCAACGCGCAGGTCCTGCCCGACCTTGGGCGCTTTGATAAAGACACCCGCTGAGCGATGCAGATGCGCGGGGGTCCGAGCCACAAAATCCAGCAACGCATCGGTGCCTTGAAGCGTCTCAATACCCAGACAGAGGCCAGAGGCCACAACGCAGCCCTGCCCTAAATCAAGCGGCGAAAGGGTTGCCAAGATTTCAGCACCGCGCGCGGCATCTGCAAGATTTTGATCGCTGGGTGTTGGCCCTGTGACCAAGCCTCGCGGAGCCTTCGCCTCAGGCAGCAGCTCATGCGCGCCGCGGATTGCGAGCCCCTGTTCTTCAAACAGCGTCATAATCAGGCGCAGGAGATGATCATCCCCCTGCTGGAAAGCCGCCATCAGACGAGGTGCTGTTTCGGCCATAAAGGGATCAAAATTCGCCGGATCAAGATCAGGTCGTGACATACCCCCGGCAAAAACCACCTCGTTCACGCCCTGCGCCTTAAGATCCGCGAACAAGCCACCGAGTTTCTCAAAATGGTGCTCGCGCGTCTGAGGCAGATCGTGCGACATACCTGCAAGGCTCACCAGAACGGCCTTAGTGTGGTCCTCGGCCAGCTCCACTGGCAGTGCGCCTGACCCTGCAATGATCGCCAAACGCTCCATGTTTTAGCGCGGCGTCAAGAATGATCGGTCGCTTTTGGCCAACACAAACTCAACAATGTCCTTCACATAAGGACTGTCGGTCTCTTCGCCCAAACGCTCACTGCGCTCCATGAAAGAGCCCTCTCCCTGTGCCAGCATCTGAAAGGCCGCCCTGAGCGCAGTGATGTCCTCACGCGCAACGCCACGGCGTTTGAGGCCCACAAGGTTCAACCCATCAAGCTGCCCGCGCGGTCCCTGAACAAGGCCATAGGGGATCACATCATTGGTTACCATGGTCAGAGCACCAATGATCGCACCTTTGCCGATGCGGACGAACTGATGCACGCCCGAAAGGCCTCCGACGATCACATTATCTTCGATGATACAGTGCCCCGCGACAGCAACCGAGTTCACAAGGACCACATTGTTCCCGATCTGCGCATCATGCGCCACGTGGCAACCGTTCATAAAGAACCCGTCGTCGCCAACCTTGGTCACGCCGACACCGCCTTTGGAGCCACCATTCATGGTGACAGCCTCGCGAATGCGGTTGCGTTTGCCGATGACCAGCTTGCTGGTTGCGTCCTTGTACTTCAAATCCTGCGGAATTTCCCCGATGACCGAGAAAGGAAAGATCACCGTTTCTTCGCCAACCTTAGTGTCCCCTGTCACAACGACATGGGATTTCAGTACCACGCCAGCCTTCAAAACGACCTGAGGGCCAACCATACAGAAGGGACCGACCTGGCAGCCCTCAGCGATGACGGCGCCGTCTTCGATCACGGCAGAGGGATGAATATTGGCCTTTGGGGAAATTGTCATGGTTCAGGCTTTCGGCATTTCCATCATCGCGGTGAACTCGGCTTCTGCGGCCATTTCACCCTCGACTTCGGCCACGCCTGCGAATTTCCACACCTTGCCACCGGGCTTGCCGCGCGTGGTTTGCAGTTTCATTTCCAGCACATCGCCCGGCACCACCATGCGGCGGAATTTGCATTTGTCGATGGCCATGAAATAGACCTGCATGTTCTTGTCTTCGAGCCCCAGCTCGGTACCTACCATAATCGCCGCAGTCTGCGCCATGGCTTCGATGATCGTCACGCCCGGCATGATCGGGTTGCCTGGGAAATGACCCTGGAAATGCGGCTCGTTCATGGTGACATTCTTGATGCCCTTCGCGGATTGATAGCCATCGATATCGACCACTTTGTCCACCAGCAGAAACGGGTAGCGATGTGGGATAAGACGTTGGATCAGATGGATATCGGCGCTTTTGAGCTCGGTCATATTTTGTCCTGCAATAAGTCAGTGCGGTTCCTGAAAACCCCTAACAATCTGGCACTGTTAGGGCAAGTCACAGGTTGTTTCGCACTATTGCTCTGGGGCTTCGGTGCCGTCGCCCAGAATGCGGTTGGCTTGAAACAACGCACGATCCGTCACGTCCAGAACATCGCGCACAGCAAAGGCTGTGCGACGTTCCAGAATGATCAACGCGTTGGACTCAGCCAAGATTTGCTCCAACACCGGATTAAGCGACTTTATGAAGCGTTGGCGCTCGTCTTCAGCATTTTGCGCAATCTCACGCTGTTTGTTGATCTGAGCCTCTCGGGCCGCCTGAGCCTTGGCATCAAAGGCATCCGCCGCGGCCCTGAAATCAGCGGACGGCATGGTTTTGCGCTGTTCTGTCAGCACACGCTCTTCTTCTTCCAACTCAGTGGCAACACGCTCATTTTCCGCCTCAAGCGCCGCGATCGCATCATCCCGTTCCTGCGCCACCCGTTTGCCGAAATCGGATTCTGCGTACAACCGGTCTGACTGGATCACCAGGATCGGACTGGTAACAATACGCGGCAGATCGCTCGAGCTTTGGGCCGAAACACTTGTGGCGGCCCCGATCAAGACCGCCACGAAGCACGCAAACTTGCGCAAGAAAGACACGTTTAGAACTCTGTCCGTAGGGTCAGGTTAAAGGTCTGCTCCTTGTCAAAGGCCTCTTTTTGCAGCGCTTTAGAGAAGTTGAACCGCAACGGACCAATCGGGGTATCCCAGAAGAGCGACACACCCACCGTCTGGCGCAACGAGAAGTCATTGCCGACCACATTGGTCAGGCTGCCATCGGTATCCCACAGAGAGCCGATGTCATAGAACAAGCCGCCCGAGATACCATATTCCTCTGGCAAACCAATTGGGAACTCAGCGTCAAACCGCGCGACGGCATAGTATTTGCCGCCAAGACCGTCATCTGCCGCACCGACCTGATCCCGAGGCCCGATGCCCAAGGGTTCAAAGCCACGAATCTGCGAAGAGCTCAGCGCAAACCGGTTGTGAACCCGAGTGTCATTGTTTGGTGCAATAATTGCACCACCTTCGAGAGTCGCTCTCAGAGTAACTTCACCCTGCAGGATCTTACGCTGTGCAATGGTTTTGGCGGTGGTCTTTAGATATTCGATATCCCCGCCCAGACCATAGAAATCTTGAGACAATTCAAACAACACACCCGCATCTGGATTCAAGCCGCCAACGCGCGAGTCATATTGGTACGTATAACCAATACCGCTGCCTAGTTGCGTGCCTACAGCTGCTTCTGAATCAATCACAGAGCCCGCGATCAAGGAGGCTGTTGGCACCGTCATTTCCACGTTTTCGTAGCTATATCGCAACTGCATCGTGCTGCGTTCGCCCAACTGGAAGCCGACGAAAGGCTTAAACGAGCCGACCGTGTTGGTGTAACGCGCATCCGCAATCGATACATCCTGATAGGCCAAAGCAAAACCAACTGCCACATTGCGCCCCAGGAACCGAGGTTCGGTGAACGAGAGCTGATAGTTGTTCACATCCGGTGAGGTTGAGATATCAACCGCAAGTTCCTGACCACGCCCAAGGAAGTTGCGTTCCTTGAAGCCAGCCACCAGACCAAAACCGCTGTCGGTGGAATAGGTACCACCGAAGCTCAGAGAGCCCGTGTTCTGTTCCTCGACATCCACATCCACGATCACCTGATCCGGACGCGAGCCTTCTCGCGCATTCACTTCGGAATTGGCAAAGAAGCCCAGTGCCCGAATACGTTCCGCAGATTCACGGATCTCGCGCGGGTTAAACGGATCGCCTTCGACCACATTGAACTGTTGACGGACAACCCGGTCCAAGGTCGTGGTATTGCCCTCAATATCGATGCGCTCGATAAAGATGCGAGGACCACGGTCGACGACGAACTCAACATCAAGGCTGAGGTCACGATCATTACGAGAAATACGCGGCTCGATCCGCACGAAATCCAGACCCTGACGGTTGGCCAGACGTTCCAGTCGCGCAATCGAGCTTTCCACCAAGGACGGAGAGTACACAACGCCTGGACGGATCCGTAGCGTGTCTTGGTATTCTTCGGCATCTGCATCGTCGATGTTGGATACTGTGGTGATCTCGCCAAAGGTGAACTGCTGCCCCTCTTCGACGTTGAATGTAATGAAATAGCCGTCACGCTCGCTGGCCAGCTCGGCGTTCACGCCGGTGACACGGAAATCCACATAGCCACGGGACTGATAGAAATCGCGCAGAACCTGCTTGTCAAACTCGATCCGGTCCTCAACCAGAGTGTCGCTGCGGAAGAACTGACGCAGGATACCAGCCTGTTTTGTCGCCAGAACACGACGCAGGCGGCGGTCGCTGAATTGACGGTTGCCGACAAAGCCCAGACGTTCGATTTCCGCCAGCGAGCCTTCGAATATTTCAAACACCAGATCGACGCGGTTGTCAGACCGGCGAATGATACGTGGTGTCACGCGGGCCGCAATCCGACCCTGAGCAGCATAGGCCTCGGCGATTGCAACGGCATCGCGCTCAGCGGTGGAAGGGTTGAAAACACGACGAGACTGGGACGAGATGGCCTGGGACAGCGCATCATCCTTAAGACGGCGATTACCCTCAAAACTGATGATATTGATGGTTGGGTATTCGACTACGGATATCACCAGCGTATTACCGCGCGGCGTGAACTCAACGCTCTCAAACAAGCCAGACGCAAGGATGTTCTGATAGGCTTCGTTCAGATCGCCCCCAGACAGCACCTGACCCGGAGCGATTCCCGCGTAACCGATGACGGCGCTGTCATCGATGCGGTTGTTTCCTTCGACGGAAATGGCATTCAAATTAAAGCTTTGCGCGTTTGACACAGCTGGCAGCAGCACAAAAAGCATTGAAATTAATAGAGAAATCGCGAACAACAGGTGACGCGGCTTGGACAACTCTACCGCATTAGAGGGCGCTTTCCCTCTGAAATTACTGCTCATAAATCCTCATCCCGACAGACATTCCCAGACCGTAACTGAGTACTTGTTCGCGGGGACAATGTCAAAAGCGCATTGGGGATTGTTTCGGACCTAAAGACATATATGCAAAAGGGCGCGGATTGCTATGGCAACCGCGCTCCAAGCTCAACAAATGGGTTAATTTAGTGCCAGAAGAACCCTTGGGATCCGACATAGTGCCATACGCTCAGGCACGCGAGCATCACGGCAGGAAACAAGAAGCGTTCCCAGTTCACCGCCCAAAGGACGCCAAGAGCCTGATATCCGTTACTGATCGTCTGCATGGTTTCTCTCGCATTTGATTTCAGAAACCTTCTTGCCCGCTAAATGGGGCAAGAATTGGGCAGGACCCGTAAATTTTGAATTAAGGGCAGAATAAATCGTTCGTCAGGCCAAAGACCATGAGGCTGAGGACGATCGCCAGACCGATCGACATCAGAACACGCGCCACGCGGTCACTTGGAGGGCGGCCGCTGACTGCCTCATAGGCGTGGAACATCAGGTGGCCTCCATCCAGCACCGGGATCGGGAACAGGTTCAAGAGGCCAATTGCGGTGGACAAAACGGCAATAAACCATATGAAGTTGTCTGCACCTTGGCTCGCCATCGCACCTGAGGTCTGTGCAATTCCGACCGGTCCCGAGAGGTTACAGCTCGAAATCGCGCCGGTGATCATGTGATAAAGACCCGAGATCGAGCCTTCGATAATACGTCCTGTCTGATTGACCGCCGCGGAAAACGCCTCGCCCACACCGGGCGTTTCTCGTGCTGGGTCAAACGCCACTCCACCGGCGATGCCGATGCGCCATTGGGTCTGAAACCCGCCCTCTGCAAGCGGCTCGTCCACACGGCGTGGAACAAGCACGAAATCGAGCATCTGACCATCGCGCCACACATCCAGTTTCAGTGGTTCGCCATTTCCGCCCTCGACGGCTTCTTTCAGATCGCGGAACGCATATATTTCTTGCCCGTCAATCGCCGTGATCACGTCACCAGAGGCCATCCCGATGTCCATCGCGGCGCCACGCGCAGCCAGTTCAACGATCAAAGGTGGATAGAAGTATGGTCCGGTGACAGTCATCTGGTCGCCGTTCCGCAATACAGTGTAATCCAGATAGGGTGTGCGTGGCAGCAACTCTAGGAAAGACTCAGAGGCCTCTGCATCTGTGCCATCAGGAAAGGGCACACCCTCAATCGCGAGCACCTCATCGCCTGCTTTAAGCGCATACTCGGCATTCGGCAGCGCGCGCAGATCGCCCACGATCAGTTTATCGCCCACAACGCCTTGGCTGAAGATCACGCCCGCGAAGATCAGGATCGACAGAATAAAGTTAAAGATCGGCCCTGCAGCGACGGTCGCCGAACGCGCCCAAAGCGGCGCACCGTGCATAGTCGTACGCAGCTCTTCGGGCGACAGCGAGGAAATCAGCTCTCCGTTCGGGCCAGAGGCCGCATTGGCATCACCTTTAAAACGCACATAGCCCCCCAAAGGGATCGCCGCGATCTGCCACTTCGTGCCGCGTTTGTCATGAGTGGAATAAAGGACAGGCCCAAAGCCCAAGGAAAACACCTCAGCATGGATGCCCGACCAGCGTCCGACGATGTAGTGCCCATATTCATGGATCGCCACGATGATCGACAGAGCAATGATGAAAAACACAATCGCCCAGAGGCTCGACCCAAAGGACGGCAGAAGTGTTGTCAGATCCAAGGTCTATCCCCTCGTCGCAATGATCTCGGTCGCAGTCTTACGTGCGAGATGGTCCGTTTGCTTGACCGTATCAAGGGTCATTTCGGCATTAATAAGGCAGCTGTCGGCGGCCAATTTATTCAGCGTCGCCTCTACCACATCCGCCATATCCAGAAAACCGATCTGGTGGTCGATGAAGGCATCCAGCGCCTTTTCCTTGGCGGCATTGAAAATGCACCCTGCCATGCCACCGATCTCCATAACGTCCCAGGCGAGCCTAAGGGCCGGATAGCGGTCAGGATTGGGGGCTTTGAACGTGAGTTGACCGATACGCGCCAGATCGAGGCGTTCGACAGGTAGGTCTTTGCGATCTGGGTAGTGCAGCGCAAAGCCAATGGCGTGACGCATATCGGGCGGGCCGACGTGGGCCATGAGGGCTCCGTCATTGAAGCCAACCAGCGCGTGCACGAGGGATTCCGGGTGGACCAACACTTCGATTTGACGCGGCGCGACGCCAAAGAATTCTTTTGTTTCAATGACCTCTAGGGCTTTATTGAACATAGAGGCGGAGTCTATCGTGATGCGTTGGCCCATGTCCCAGTTGGGATGTTTGGCGGCCTGTTCTGGGGTGGCTTTGGCCATCTCTTCCAGCGGCCAATCGCGGAAAGCGCCGCCAGACGCGGTGATTGTGATGCGCTCAACAGAGGCGATGTCTTCGCCAATGAGGCCCTGAAAAACGGCGGAATGTTCGCTATCCACCGGCAGGATTTTCGCGTCATGCTTAGAGGCAGTGCGGTGGACAAGATCGCCTGCGGTCACGAGGCTTTCCTTATTGGCCAAAGCCAGCGTTGCACCGGTGGACATGGCGATCAATCCGGGCTCAAGACCCGCGGCGCCAACAATGGCCGACATCACCCAATCCGCAGGGCGGGCCGCGGCCTCGGCAATCGCCTCGCTGCCAGCGGCGGCCTCGATGCCTGTGCCAGAGAGTGCCGCGCGCAGATCTTCGAGGCGGTTGGGATAGGCCGTGACCGCAATCTCGGCACCCAGATCTATCGCGTCATGCGCCAATTGCGGAATATTCGCACCGCCCGTCAGAGCCACAACATCATAGCCCGCGCGGTCGCGACGGATCAGATCCAGCGTGTTTTGCCCAATCGAGCCGGTCGCCCCAAAGATAGAAACGCGTCGCATGGATCCCCTTACCCTGTTGCGGATGCTTTAGACGCTCTGGCCTTACAAGCCAAGCGTAAGAAGTGCGATCAACACCACAAGATTGGCGGCAATCAGCCCGTCGAACCGGTCCAAAAGCCCGCCATGACCGGGGATCAGGTTCGAGCTGTCTTTGACACCAGACCGACGCTTGATAGCGCTTTCGGCAATGTCGCCAAGCTGGCTGGCAAAGGACATGAAGACGCTGATCGCTGCGAGCTCTTCTCCGCCCATAAGACCGCCGACGACTGCAGCCGCCGCCCAGCCCGCAAGGATGCCAGCCCATGTCTTTTTAGGGCTGATGCTGGGCCAGAATTTCTTGCCACCAATGGCTTTGCCCGCGAAATACCCTGCCACATCGGTGGCCACGACCACGCAAATCAGCCAGACCACAAGGAAAATACCCTGCGCGTCATAAAGCATGAGCAACCCGAGGCCTGAAATCACCACAAGGCTCGCGTAGACGCCAAAGATCACCCGATCCTTGGCCGCAAAAAGCGCACCGACGAGACCCGGCAGTATAGCAGCTTCAATCAACGGCCGAGGCGCCGCGAAAACGCTCGCAATCAAAACAGACGCCGAGGCAACGCCCACGACAACCGCCAGCCATGCCTTGCCCGGCACGATCATCCGCGACAGTTCCCAGTTCATCCCAGCAACCGCCAGCGTGATCAAAGCAACATAGGCAAGGCCCCCGGTCGCGATCGCCCCTGCCCCAATTCCAAGCATCACGATCGCGGACAGTACGCGCGTACGCAGGTCTCCCCAGTTGCCAGAACTCATGCGGAAACCGCGCCGAACCGACGGTTGCGCTCGCCGAATTTGGAAATCACTTTGGTGAATTCTTCTTTCGAGAAATCCGGCCAGAGCGTGTCGACGAATTCATATTCCGAATAGGCAGACTGCCACAGAAGGAAATTCGAAATTCGCGCTTCGCCACTGGTGCGAATGACCAGATCGGGATCGGGCAACACATGGGTATCCAGATAGGAGGACAGCGTGTCCTCGTTCACGGTCTTGGGGTCGAGCTTACCGTCCGCCACATCCTGCGCCAGTTGCTGTGTCGCGCGCGCCACCTCGTCGCGGCCACCGTAGTTGATGGCGATGGTCAGATTGACGACGGTATTGCCCTTAGTGACCTCTTCGAGCTCGTTCATCAGCCCCTGCAACTTTTTATCCAGCCGCATGCGGTCGCCAATAAAACGCACGCAAACGCCCTCTTCTTTCAAGGCCTTGGCCTCGCGTTTGATGTACTGACGAAAGAGCGTCATCAGCCCGGCCACTTCGGACTGGGTGCGTTTCCAGTTCTCGGTCGAAAACGCATAGATGGTCAGATAGCCGATATCGAGATCCTTACAGGTGCGCACGATTTCTTTCACTCGGCGCGCACCGGCATGGTGCCCAAACAGCCGAGGACGCCCCCGGCTCTGAGCCCAGCGACCATTGCCATCCATAATGATGGCCACGTGATCGGGCGTGTTTTGAACCGGAGTGTCTTTGGCCATAACCGCCCTACTCGTCACTTAGACCTGCATGATCTCTTCTTGTTTGGTGGCCAGCGCTTCGTCGACCTTCTTGATGTAAGCATCGGTCATTTCCTGCACTTCGCCTTCCCAAAGCTTCTGGTCGTCCTCAGACATCCCGTCCCCTTTGGCCTTCTTAATCTGATCCATTCCGTCGCGGCGCACATTACGGATCGAGACCCGCGCGTTCTCGGCATATTGACCGGCCACTTTGCCCAGCTCGCGACGACGTTCTTCGTTGAGCTCAGGGATCGGCAGCATGATGATTGTACCATTAAGCTGGGGGTTGATCCCAAGTCCGGATTCCCGGATCGCCTTTTCCACTTTGCCGACAAGCGCCTTGTCCCAGACGTTGATCGTCACCATCCGAGGCTCTGGCACGTTGACGGTACCCACCTGGTTGATCGGCGTCATGGACCCATAGGCATCCACTTGCACAGGCTCAAGCATCGAGGCCGAGGCACGGCCCGTGCGCAAAGATGCAAATTCGGTTTTCAGATTGGTCATCGCGCCATCCATGCGGCGCGTCAGGTCGTCGGTGTCGAGTTCAAAATCGTCGGACATGCGAATACTCTTGCTTTTGGGGAGGCCCGTGCCGTCCCGATGGTTTTGATCAGCTTACGAGGTTTAGCTGACCTTTGTATAGGTGCCTTGACCGGCCATGATCCCCTTGAACCCGCCGGGCTCATCCAGACCAAAGACAATCAGAGGCAAATTGTTGTCCCGCGCCAAAGCAATCGCCGAGGCATCCATGACCTTCAGACGTTTGGACAACACTTCGTCATAGCTGATTGCATCATAGCGCACGGCGTCGTCATGCTCTGCTGGGTCTTTGTCATAAACGCCATCAACGCCGTTCTTGCCCATGAGGATCGCTTCGCAAGCCATCTCATTGGCGCGCAGGGTCGCGGCTGTATCTGTGGTGAAATATGGGTTGCCGGTGCCAGCTGCGAAGATACAGACGCGTTTCTTTTCCAAGTGACGCACAGCGCGGCGGCGGATGTAGGGTTCCGCGACCTCGTCCATGCGGATCGCCGAGATCACGCGGGTAAAGACGCCGATTTCTTCCAAAGCGGACTGCATACCAAGCGCGTTCATGACCGTGGCCAACATGCCCATATAGTCAGCCGTGGTGCGTTCCATCCCCTGGGCGGATCCCGAAAGACCACGGAAGATATTGCCGCCGCCGATGACCAGACAAATCTCGACGCCCAGATCGTGAACCGCCTTCACCTCTTGGGCGATCCGTTGAACAGTCGGTGGATGCAGGCCGAACCCTTGATCCCCCATTAGGGCTTCCCCAGATATTTTGAGCATCACGCGTTTATAGGTGGTCTCAGATTCAGGGGCTGCCTCGCTCATGTTGCACTCCGTTCACGCAAACATTTAAATTGTGCGCAAGATGTCGGAAAAGCGGCGCAGGTTCAATGCGCGATGTCAGAGAATCTGACGCTTTGGACGCAAAAACGCAGCAAAGGCCTTTGGCAGTGATCGATCTCAGTAAAATCCCCTCGGACAAACACGTCTTGATTGCAGGGCCCACCGCCAGCGGCAAATCAGCTTTGGCGCTTGAGATTGCTGCCAAACAAGGGGGTGTCATCGTCAATGCGGACGCCTTACAGATTTATGACAATTGGCCGATCCTCTCTGCGCGACCCAATGCTGAGGACGAAGCCGCAGCCCCGCACCGCCTCTACGGGCATATTTCGGGCGATCAAGCCTATTCTGTCGGCCATTGGCTACGAGAGATAAAGCCAATCCTAGCCTCCGAACGCGCCATCATTGTTGGCGGCACTGGCCTTTATTTTACGGCCCTCACAGAAGGCCTTGCCGAGATCCCAGCAACGCCTGACGCCACCCGAGAAGAGGCAAACTTGCGTGTTAAGGCCGAAGGGTTTGAATCCCTGCGGGATGAATTGGACGAAGAAACGCTCCGCCGGATCGATGTGCAAAACCCAATGCGCGTTCAGCGTGCCTGGGAGGTTTTACGCGCAACCGGAAGGCATATCTGGGACTGGCAAGACCAAACCCCACCTCCATTATTGAATAAAGATCAATATGTTACGACCTTGATGATGGCCGAGAAAGACTGGCTGAATGCGCGCATCGAACAAAGGTTCGATTTGATGATCAAAGCGGGCGCGCTGGATGAGGCCCGCGCGAATCTAAAAACATGGGATCCCAAGGCCCCAAGCGCCAAGACTATTGGCGCTTCGGAACTAATCCGCCACGTTCTAGGGGAATTGTCTCTGGATCGTGCACGAGAATTGACGACAATCTTAACACGACAGTATGCCAAGCGGCAGCGTACATGGTTCAAAAGCCGCATGTCTCATTGGGAAAAATGCCACCTACCTATCCGTACGGATAGATAATCCTTCAATTTAAAACTTTTTTTTAAATTTAGCTCGCGTAAGCTGAAATCCGTGGGGCGCACTGATTGTAACAAATCGAACAATTTGTTTGACCAGTACGTAAGATGAGGGGACGCGCAGGCATGTCACAACCGGTTCAAGTGATGACACTGGCTCAATTGGGTCAATCCGCGTCATGGACGTTGGAGCTTATGCATCCGCAACAGGGCGGGTTGCTGATCTGGACCACGCGCGGTCAGGGTGTTGTGAACCTGCATGGGCATCGCCGTGGCTTTAGCACCTATCACGCGATTTATGTGCCCAACGGCCAGCTTTGGTCGATTGAACTGGGCCGCGGAGCTTTGGGTCTTGCGGTGGCCATCAAAGACGCCGAAGCCGCGAATTTCCCCGATCGTTGTCAGCAACTGCGCATTATGGAGCCTCAGGCTCAGAGCGAGCTGACTGCCCTGATTGACGACATGCGGCGCGAGATCGAAAAGGATCGCCCGCTGCAAGGCGAAGTCCTGCAGGCGCATGCCCAGCTCTTGTCCATTTGGCTGCGCCGCGAGATGCGCGAGCAATATGAACCCAAACGCCCTAAAGCGGCCGAACGGCTGGTGGAAAAGTTCCATGATCTGGCCGCAGAGCGCTTTAGCGAAGGCCATTCCATGGCCGATTTTGCTCAGATGCTCGACGTTACGCCAACCCATCTGGCGCGTGTCTGTCGCCAGACCAGCGGAATCACTGCGGCTGATGTCCTATCCCAATGCGTGCTCTACAAGGCCCGCATGGAATTGGAGAACAGTGACCTTTCCATCAAGGCGATCGCCGAATCGTTGGGATTTGGCAGCGCTGCCTACTTTACGCGCTTCATTCAGCAGCACTGCGGCACAACGCCGAGCAATTTGAGGAACAATTTCAGACACTTGCAGGCAGCTTAACCCTAAGTTAGCTTTCTGCGCGGTATCTTTCTAAAAACGCCAGTTTTCGACATGCATGTCGTTTTTGGGTCGATTATGACGATCCCGTCCATTGACGGATGGTCATTTATCAGGCCGAATAGTCTCACCTAAACGAAAGACTGTGGCGGATGGTGCGCCTGACACGCACCCGGAGTCGCGGCAAAACGAAAGCTAGAGCCATATATGGCCGGGGAGAAATTCATGTTCAATCCAGTCACTCTGGGAGTCCGCCTTTTCGCGGCCCCGGCGGCAGCCGCTTTGTGTTTTTGTCAATTGGTTAACGAGTGACCAAGCCTTGTTTTTCGGTAACGGCAAAGCGGAGAAGATATGGGACTTTTCATTCTAAGACGGTTTGGCGTGATGCTGCTTACAGCACTCTGCCTCACCTATATCGTGTTCTTCATGACGAACCTCTATCCCAACCTGGAGAAGCTTGCGAAAACGCAGGGTAACTTCAGGATGTCGGATGAGGCCGTTGCGAGTTTCCTCGAAGATCGCGGCTATTTGCAATCCACGCCTCGGAAGTATCTGGAATGGGTCGGTCTTGCGCCGGGCTATTTGACAGAAAAAGACGGCGTGCCTCTTGGTAAATGTGTCCGCCCGGGCATGACCACCGAAGAAGTCCCAAATTATTGCGGTATTCTTCAAGGGGACTGGGGTTGGTCCACGGTTGCCAAGGCGCCTGTGGCTGACGTTTTAGGTACACGGCTTGCAAATACCGGCTATCTGATGTGGTGGGTGATGGTACTGATGGTACCTTCGGCTCTGATTATCGGGGTCTTGGCCGGCATGCGCGAAGGCAGCAAGCTTGACCGAAGCCTCTCTACCGTCTCGATCCTTTCTACCGCGACGCCAGAATATGTGTCTGGTGTCATCTTTATCGTCTTCCTCGCCTCTTCCCGTTATGGTCTGAGCCCCTGGCTCGCCGAGATGGGTCTGATCGAAGGTAAGACGCTCTTTAAAGGCACGGCCGCCAAAGCGATGGAAACGCCGACCTTTGAGAACTTCTTCCTGCCGGTTCTGACCATTGCGCTTTACGGAATGGGCTATATCGCGCGGATGACGCGGGCCTCTATGGCTGAAGTCATGACGGCGCAATATATCCGGACCGCGCGCCTGAAGGGTGTGAACTTCCGCAATGTGGTCATCAAACACGCGCTTCGCAACGCTCTGATCGCGCCGTTTACCGTGATCATGCTGCAGGTGCCGTGGCTGCTTAATGGCGTGGTGATCGTTGAGAACCTCTTTAACTACAAAGGGTTCGGCTGGCAGCTGGTGAATGCGGCAGGCAACAACGACATCGACGTGCTCTTGGCGGTTTCGGTCGTCTCGGTGGTCGTCGTTCTCTTGACGCAGCTAATATCGGACATCGGCTATGTCTATCTCAACCCACGTATCCGTATTTCGTAAGGAGGCCTGATTATGGAACCATTAACCTGGACAGGCCCTTTCGGAGCCTTCATTGATCCGATCTTCTCTGTGGTGCTGGTGATCTTTTTGATCCTCGTCGCCATTCAGGTGGTCGGCGCCTATGCCTTGCCTGCGGTCAACGACCGTATTCTCGCAGACGGCACCATCATTCGCGACCGCGGGCCAAACGCGATGATTGGCATGGCTGTGCGCTATGCATTGCTGGCCCTTCTCGCCCTGATCGTTGTCTATATCGTTGCTGGCATGTTCACCCCATTGGGCACTGTCGGCATCGTCGGCGCACTTGCAGCGCAGCTTTCGCCGGTCTGGATCTCGCTTTTGGCGACCTTCCTGATTTCGATCGTCTACAAGCGCAAGCTGGGCCTTTACGGCAAGCTTTTTGACAGCACCGTCGGCATGATCGGTTTTGGCATCGTGATGTTCTGGGTCTATACGGCGGTCTTTGCTGGCGTGTTTGACATGATCACCACGCATGACGAACTGGCTCAGGTCTCTGGCATGAAGAACAAGGGGCCTGGCACACCGTTGCGCGGTATCGAGGAAGGCGACTATCCTTACTACCTCTTGGGCGGTGACAACCTCGCGCGTGACGTCTTTAGCCGCGTGGTCGAAGGCAGCTGGATCGTGATCACCATCGCGCCGCCAGCGACGCTTTTCGCCTTCATGGTCGGCATCACGCTAGGTCTGCCAGCAGGTTACTTTGGCGGGCGTCTCGACACCTTCCTATCGTTCCTCGCGAACCTGGTTCTGGCCTTCCCTGTGATCCTGTTGTTCTACCTCTTGGTGACACCAGAGATCGTGGCGATCGGCGTCCCGAACTATTTGGCGGTGGTCCTGTTCATCTTCCCGATCATCTTTGTGGCGGTCTTGCTAAACTCACGGTTCTATACCCGTCCACGCCTGCGCACGCCGCTTTTGATCGCGGTTGTGGGCCTGATGTTCTGGTTCTACCTCTGCCTCGTTTCGGCCAAAGGGTCTGCCATTAATGTTCTACCGTCCACTTTGGACCTCTTTGACATCTCGTCAGGCTTCCTAGTGGTGTTTGTCTCGGTGGCTTTTGTGAACTCGATCACCGTGTTCCGGATCGTCCGTGGCCTCGCGCTGGACATCCAGACGCGCGACTATGTGGCGGCGGCGCAAACCCGGGGCGAAGGTCCGTGGTACATCATGCTGTGGGAGATCCTGCCCAACGCACGTGGCCCGCTGATCGTCGATTTCTGTCTGCGGATTGGGTACACGACCATCCTGCTTGGCACCTTGGGCTTCTTTGGCCTTGGCCTGCCACCAGAGAGCCCGGACTGGGGCACAACCATCAACGACGGCCGTAAACTGATGCAGCTTTATGTGCATCCGGTTCTGCCCCCTGCGTTCGCCCTGCTAACGCTGGTTCTGGGTCTGAACCTTCTGGCCGATGGTCTGCGCGAAGAGAGCCTCCGCGACTAAGCAATCATGGTTCGGGGGCCAGCCCCCGGACCCCCGAGATATTTAGAGCAAGAGAAAGCCCATGGGGCCTAATGCTCTAACCAGGGAGATAAAAATGAGTAAGATGGAAGACTATGACGGTCCAATTCTAGAAATCGACAAGCTCTCGATTTCTTTCTTCACCCGTCTGCGTGAAATTCCTGCGGTGATGGACTTTTCAGTGACCGTGCAACCGGGCGAAGCCGTTGGCCTTGTTGGAGAATCTGGCTGCGGTAAATCCACCGTGGCTTTGGGCGTCATGCAGGATTTGGGCAAGAACGGCCGCATCGTTGGCGGCTCGATCAAGTTCAAGGGCCGTGATTTGAGCGAGATGAGCGACGAAGAGCTGCGTGATGTGCGCGGCAATGAGATCGCGATGATCTATCAGGAACCGATGGCCTCGCTGAACCCGGCGATGAAGATCGGCAAGCAGCTGATGGAAGTGCCGATGATCCACGAGGGCGTGTCGGAGAAAGAAGCCTATGCGCGGGCGCTGGAAGTCGTCACAGATGTGCGCCTGCCAGACCCCGAGCGGATGCTGAATTCCTTCCCGCATCAGCTTTCCGGTGGTCAGCAGCAGCGGATCGTGATCGCGATGGCGCTGATGTCCAAACCGGCGCTACTCATATTGGACGAGCCTACCACAGCGCTCGACGTGACCGTTGAGGCCGCGGTTGTGGAGCTGGTCAAAGATCTGGGCAAGAAATACGGCACCTCGATGCTGTTTATTTCCCATAACCTTGGTCTGGTTCTGGAAACCTGCGACCGGCTTTGCGTGATGTATTCCGGTGAGGCGGTCGAGCGTGGCTCGATTGAAGACGTTTTTGACAAGATGCAGCACCCTTATACGCAGGCGCTGTTCCGCTCTATTCCACTGCCGGGTGCCGACAAGGAAAGCCGCCCGCTGGTGGCAATCCCAGGGAACTTCCCCCTGCCCCACGAACGGCCTCCGGGCTGTAACTTTGGCCCGCGCTGCAACTATTTTGAAGAAGGCCGCTGTGACGCGCAGGATATCTTAATGGAAGACGTGGAAGGCCATGATCGCCACTCCACACGTTGTCTGAAGTTCAAAGAGATCGACTGGGCCGCGCCGCCGGAAGTAGGTGAGCAGAAGGCCAAGGCAGAACCTGGCAATGTGGTTCTGAAGATGGACAACCTCAAGAAATACTATGAGGTCGCGGCATCTGCGCTCTTTGGCGGTGGCAACAAGAAGGTTGTGAAGGCCAACGAAACCCTCAGTTTTGAGGCGCGGGAATCTGAAACCCTCGCGATTGTGGGTGAATCCGGTTGCGGTAAGTCGACGTTCGCGAAGGTTCTGATGGGGCTTGAGACAGCCACGGACGGCCAGATCCTGCTTGATAACCGAAACATAGAAAGCACGGCGATTGAGGATCGGGACACCGGCACCGTTGCTGATGTTCAGATGGTCTTCCAAAACCCGTTTGATACGCTGAACCCTTCTATGTCGGTGGGGCGTCAGATCATCCGCGCGCTGGAAATCTTCAAAATCGGTGATTCCGAGGCCGAGCGTCGCGAACGCATGTTGGAACTGCTCGATCTGGTGAAGCTGCCGCGTGCATTTGCAGATCGGATGCCGCGCCAGCTCTCTGGCGGTCAGAAGCAACGTGTGGGCATTGCCCGCGCCTTCGCAGGTGGCGCTCGGATCGTTGTGGCGGATGAACCTGTCTCGGCACTTGATGTGTCGGTTCAGGCGGCTGTGACCGATCTTTTGATGGACATCCAGCGTGAAAACAAAACCACGCTTCTGTTCATCAGCCACGACCTCTCGATCGTACGGTACCTGTCTGATCGTGTGATGGTGATGTATCTCGGCCATGTGGTGGAATTGGGCACGACCGATCAGGTCTTTAACCCGCCCTATCACCCCTACACCGAGGCGCTGCTTTCAGCCGTTCCAATCGCCGACACCAGCGTCGAGAAAGAGCACATCGTGCTTGAAGGCGAGATCCCATCGGCCATGAACCCGCCCCCGGGTTGCCCATTCCAGACGCGGTGCCGTTGGAAATCTGAAGTTCCGGGAGGTCTGTGTGAGAAGGAAGTGCCGCCGGTGCAGACCATGGCAAATGGCCATCAGGTCAAGTGTCACCTTGCCGAGGATGTACTCGAGCGCATGAAGCCGGTGATTAAGATCGCAGCCGAATAGGGTTCGTCTTGCCAAACATACTCAAAACCGCCGCCTCTCCCGAGCGCGGCGGTTTTTGTTTGGGCACCTCAGCTGCCCCAGATCGCTTTCACGTAATCCTGCGTCTCTTTATAGGGCGGCACACCACGGTGCTTTTCAACCGCTTCAGGCCCTGCGTTATAGGCGGCCAAAGCCAGACGCCATGAATTGAACCGGCGGTATTGCTGATAGAGATACCGCGCGCCACCCTCTAAGTTCTCTTTCGGATCGAGCGCATCCACGCGCAAGAGTTTGGCCGTGTCAGGCATCAGTTGCGCCAGCCCCAAGGCCCCTTTGGGCGATACAGCGCCGGCGTTCCAATTGCTCTCCTGCTGCACAAGGCGCAGGAACAGATCAACGGGCACGTTGTGCGTAAGGGCGGCCTCACGCGCCATGTCCAGGTAGGGTCCGGTGTAGTTGCCACGATAGGGCTGCGCGCCCCATTTGCTGGGCGTGTAAATGGGCTGTGGCTGAAGACGCACCGAGTCGCGATATTGCTCTGATGCACGATTGTCCAACACCTTAAGCTGAGCTGCCGACAGACCATTCTTGGTTTTATGGCTACCTGCCAAAACAGGCCCAGCCATCACAGCCAAGCCCACAGAGCCCAAGAATATCGCGCGTCTCATCATCATCGACCTAACATAGCGCCTCTTAACCAAATTTGAATAAGATGCTCTGAAAATCCGAAAGACTTATCCACAGCGGTGCGTTTTTGCTGGCGTTCCGCGCGTGTGGATGGTGTAACCTATGCCAAACGAAAAAAGGGCTCAAAGGGGCGAACATATGGCCGGATCTCTGAACAAAGTAATGCTGATCGGTAATCTGGGCCGCGACCCAGAGGTGCGCAATTTCCAGAACGGTGGCAAGGTTTGTAACCTGCGCATTGCGACGTCCGAAACTTGGAAAGACCGCAACACAGGCGAGCGTCGTGAACGCACAGAATGGCACTCCGTCGCGATTTTCAACGAAGGTCTTGTACGTGTGGCCGAGCAATACCTCCGCAAAGGCTCCAAGGTCTATATCGAAGGCCAGCTGCAGACCCGCAAATGGCAGGACCAAAGCGGTCAGGATCGCTATTCCACCGAGGTCGTGCTGCAGGGCTTTGGCTCTACACTGACAATGCTCGACGGCCGTGGCGAAGGCGGCGGTGGCGGCGGCTTTGGCGGTGGCGGCCAGGGCGGCGGCTATGGCGGCGGAAGCGGCTATGACAGCGGTGGTGGTTATGACCAAGGCGGCGGAAGCTTTGGTGGCGGCGGTGGTGGCCAAAGCGCGCCAAGCCGTGATCTGGACGACGAGATCCCGTTCTAAACCCTTCAACTTTTGAGATTCTCAAAAGTTATGATACCACCAAGAGGTGTTCTGGGCCTCCCTGAATACAGGGGGGCTTTTCTTTTCGGGGTATCACAATGTTAAAACGCACACTCACAACCGCCGCGCTTCTTGTCGCGGCAAGCCAAGTCTCCGCACAAGGCACCGGATCTGAAGGCTATTTCCAGATCTACAACGACACCGCCAATAATATTCTGATCGGCTTTTACACCAACGACGGCTCTGGCTGGTCTACCAACTGGATTGACGGTTACGAGGTCGATCCGGGCGCCTCTATGCAAGCCGAGTTCTTTGCACCAGAAGGGCTCTGCGATCAGGTCTTTGCCGCTGGATGGCTGGCCGACAATGGGGACGAGATCATCGACGATCCGATTGCGATCGACATCTGTGCTGCGTCCAATGTCTATCTTGGCGACAACGAAATTTTCTACGACTAAGCTCTCGTGCGTTGCTTGAGCGATTGGTAATCGGCCCTAGCCTGCCAGGCCGTCCTTGATCACCGACACAACCGCATCGCGTGGCACATCTGCGGTGACAAAGGCCTGACCGATGCCGCGCGCGAGAATAAAGCGCAACTGTCCGTCGACGACCTTTTTGTCTTGCCCCATAAGGTCCACAAGATGCTCAGCCGAAGGCAGATCACCGGGAATATCCGTCAGGTCGGTTTTCATGCCCATCGCTTTAAGATGCGTCCTTACCCGGCTTGGATCTTCTTGCGAACACCGGCCAAGGCGCGAAGAGAGTTCAAACGCCAGGGCACAGCCGATGGCGACGCCTTCGCCATGCAAAAGACGATCCGAATAGCCGGTTGCAGCCTCAAGCGCGTGACAGAAGGTATGGCCAAGGTTCAAGAGCGCACGGTCGCCCTGCTCGGTCTCATCGCGCATGACGATCTCGGCTTTCATCTCGCAAGAGCGTTTGACCGCGTAAATCCGCGCCTCTTCGTCCCCTGCCGCCAGCTTCGGGCCATTCTCTTCGAGCCACTCAAAGAACGCGGCATCGCCCAGCAGTCCATATTTCACGACTTCGCCGTAGCCTGCCAGAAAGTCACGTGGTGTCAGCGCCTTAAGCACATCCACATCCGCCAGAACCAGCGATGGCTGGTGGAACGCACCGATCAGGTTCTTGCCCTGCGGAGCATTGATTCCGGTCTTGCCACCCACCGAACTGTCAACCTGCGCCAACAGAGAGGTCGGGATCTGAACAAACCCCACCCCGCGTCGTAAGGATGCGGCTGCAAAGCCAGTAAGGTCTCCGATCACGCCGCCGCCGAAGGCGATCACAAGATCTTTGCGCTCGACCTTTTGCGCCAAAAGCCATTCAACCGTGCGCTCAAAATGCGGCCAGCTTTTGGTGGCCTCGCCTGCGGGCAAAACCAAAGCCTCTGAGGCGATCCCCGCCGCGGCCAGACCTTCCTGCAAGGCGGGCAAATGCAAAGACGCGACATTTTCATCCGTCACGATCATCATACGCTTGCGGTCGCTGATCTGGCGGATCAAATCTCCGGACTGAGCCAGCAAACCAGGGCCGATCAGAATGTCGTACTCACGGCCTTCAAGGCCCACATGAACGGTTTGCATTGCCTAAACCTCTATTACGTCGGGGCGCGTGCGTAGAGCATCGATCACGCGGTCTGCCATCTCTTCGATGGTGAAATCCGGATCCGCTTTGACCGATAAATCCGCCAGAGCGTAGATCGGCACGCGTGTGTTGAATATCTCGGTCAGGGTCGCCAATGGATCGGCTGTGCGCAACAAGGGGCGCGTGTCCTTATGGCGGACGCGCTCCCACAAAAGGCTCAGATCCGCATCTAGCCAAATCGCCACACCCTTGTCGGAAATCATATCGCGATTACCGTCCGCAAGATAAGCGCCGCCGCCGGTCGACAGAATACCGATCTCATTTTCCAAAAGGCGCTCAATGACTTGCGTCTCTTTCTTACGGAAAAATGGCTCGCCATCGCGGGCAAAGATCTCGGCAATCGACATATTGGCAGCCGCTTCGATCTCGGCGTCGGAATCAAGAAACGGGACCCCAAGCTTGGCCGCGACAGCACGCCCCACGGCGGTCTTGCCAGCGCCCATCATGCCGACCATCACAACCGTTTTCCTGAGTTTCATGCCGCCCCTATTGCCCCGCTGGCGATTTTCACGCTGAAAACCGGCCAATTTTCGCCATTTCGCACTGAATGACGTGATATTCGCAAAAAGGCCAGATATATATTAGAAAAAAGCAGGCACTAAGAATGTGAGGGCGGTCATGGGTCGACTCATCAGAGCAATATTTTTCCTTGTGGTGTTCTTGGCAGTGGGCCTTGTGAGCTATGCCTATATCGGCCCGATCTTTGGCGCTGATTTCAGCGCACCGCAGGCGGAAATCAGACAGTCGGTCACGCTGGATGGGAATTAGACATCCTCTACTGGCATTGATCGCGGCGCTTGCCGCAGGATCCGCGACGGCGCAGGCGCCTTTGTCGGCGATTGATTGGCTTAGCCAGACCCCAACAGTTGCTCTGGACGTTGCGCCTTTTGTCGAAGAACCCCCAATAGATCAAGGCGTTACGACGCCCGAGGTCACGGTCTCGCCGCTTGGAAACGTGGGGCGCGACGCCGTTGGCCTGTTGCCCAGTTCCGTTACGGGTTTGCCGAGCGCCTTGTGGTCGGAAAGCCCCGCGCAGACCTTGGCGGACAGGATTACTGACCTGCGAGTCGAAGGCTCTCCGGCCATGCAGGCACTGCTCTATACGTTGCTTTTGGCCGAGGCGAACCCGCCGCAAGACGCTGGCCAAGCCGATGCGCTTTTGCTGGCGCGGGTCGACAAGCTGGTGGCACTGGGCGCGATTGAGCAAGCCAATGCGCTGCTGGAGCGCGCGGGCCCCAATACTGAAACCCTCTTTCAACGGTGGTTTGACGTAACACTCTTGCTGGGCGAGGAACAACGCGCCTGCGAGGCCCTGAACCCTGCCCCGCATCTATCGCCATCCTACGCCGCTCGGGTATTCTGCCTTGCGCGGGCGGGTGATTGGACGGCGGCGGCGCTGACTTTGGAAACGGCCAATCTGTTGGGGCTTTTGACGCTTGAGGAAGATGCGCTTTTGCTGCGGTTCCTTGACCCAGAGATCTCGGAAGGCGAACCGCTCTTGGTGACGCCAAACGATCCGACCCCGCTGACCTTCCGCCTTTATGAGGCCATCGGAGAGCCTCTGCCCACGACAAGCCTGCCCCGCCCCTTCGCCCATGCAGATCTGCGCAGCACATCGGGATGGAAAGCGCAGCTTGAGGCGGCGGAACGACTGGCTAGCGTCGGGGCTTTGCCCGAAAACCGACTACTCGGGATCTACACAGAGCGACAACCTGCGGCTTCGGGTATGATCTGGGATCGTGTGGATGCCCTGCAAGCCTTTGACGAAGCCGTCGAAGCGGGAGATAGGACAGCCGTAGAAGAAACGCTCGCAGCCGCCTGGAGCGCAGCTCAGCAGGCGCGCGTTGAGGTGCCATTTTCCCGCATTTACGGCCCGGTTCTGGCCGATCTGTCCCTGACAGGCGTTGCGCAAGTGCTGGCGCGCGAAGTTCAACTCTTGTCCCCCGCCTATGAGGTTGCCGCGCAATCAGGACCACGGGATTTTCTGGCAGGTCTTGCACGCGGGTCGCCGCCCAGACGCGGGCAAACGCCCGAGGAACAGGCCGTCGCAGAAGCCTTCAACGGCGCGGGTGTCCCCCAGTCTTTCAGCCACAAACTGGCACGTGGCCAGCTGGGCGAGGTGATTTTGGCCGCGATGGCGCTGTATGAACAGGGGCTGTCAGGTGATCTACGGGCCCTGACCGAGTCGCTGGCGACCTTCCGCGCCTTGGGGCTTGAGGACACAGCGCGACAAGCGGCCTTGCAAGTTCTTCTGTTGGATCGCCGCACATGAGCCTGCAGTGGATTTCGACTTTCCTTGAGGCGCAGGCCGCTGAATTGGGGGCCGCGACCAACACGCAATTGGCCTATGCCCGCGACCTGCGGGATTTCTCAGATTGGCTGAACGGCCATGGCACGGCGTTTGATGCAGTAAGCCGCGACGTGATTGAGGACTATCTGGTCTTTTGCGACGCGCAAGGATTGGCGAAATCCACACGCGCCCGGCGGCTGTCCGCTATCAAACAGCTTTTTCGGTTTGCCTTTGAAGAAGGCTGGATGGAGACAAACCCCGCGATTCAAATCCGCGGACCCGGACGGGACAAACGCCTGCCGAAAACTCTTGAGGTCATCGAGGTGGACCGCCTGATCGGAGCTGCTGAAGCTTCGGGCCGCAACCCGCTGGAAAACGCCAGAAATATCTGCTTAATGCAGTTGCTTTACGCGACCGGAATGCGGGTCAGCGAGCTTGTATCGCTGCCTGTCAGTGCTGCACGCGGAGACCCTCGGATGCTGCTCATTCTGGGCAAAGGCGGCAAGGAACGCATGGTGCCTCTTTCCGGTGATGCGCGCGCGGCTTTGGCGCATTGGCTGACGGAACGTGACGCGGATGAGGTGAAGAAACGAGAAAAGGGGTTGCCCGCGTCAAAGTTCCTTTTCCCAAGTCGAGGCAAGTTGGGTCATATCACCCGCCATCGGTTCTATGCCTTGATCAAGGAACTCGCCGTCGCTGGCGGCGTGAGCCCCGACAAGGTCACGCCCCATACGCTGCGCCACGCTTTCGCAACGCATCTTTTGGCCAATGGCGCCGATTTAAGGTCTATTCAGGTTCTGCTTGGCCACGCCGATGTGGCAACGACAGAAATCTACACCCATGTGTTAGATGAGAGGCTAAAAGAACTGGTGCTGGACCATCACCCTCTGGCGAAAGACTAGCGCCGTAGGGCTTCGGGCAAGACATCCTCGGATGGCCAGATGCCCGTTTGCAATGCGATGTCATAGCCCTGCACCAATCCGACCTCAGTCATGCGCGCTTTTGCTCCCTCGACGTCATAGCTCAGCTCGCAAATCTCGGCCTGCCCCTCTGACAGAACAGCATAGCGCACCTGTACCGCGCCATCATGCGGAGGCATCCCGATCACGCCTGCATTGACCCAGGTGACGCCAACCACGTCTTTGACAAAGGGAATACCGGAATGGCCCGCGATCACGACATCAACCTCTCCGACATGCGCCCGAAGGGCGTCGACTTCTTCGGTGAAAACCTCATCAGTCGACGCGGACCAGATGAAACGGGCGATGTCGGTCACGCCGCCATGGATAGCAGCGAACCTTTTGCCTGATTGCGAAAACAAAATAATATCAGGGCATTGCGCCATGAATCTGCGGTGTTCCAATGACACCTCAGCATTGGCATGCGCATACCAACCCGCGGACAAGAGATCACAGGTCGTCCCGCTCTCAAACCCGCAACCGCAATCCAAAGCCCCTGCAGCCAGTTGCTTTTCGCAATTGCCCGCCACAATCGGAATACCTGCGTCCATGATCAAATCAACCGTCGCAGCCGGATCTCCGCAATAGGCCACGAGATCGCCGGTGCAGACCATATGCTCCGCGTCAATGCCCCTGTGTGCGGCTTCGATCAACAATGCCTCGGTCGCCTGCAGGTTCGAATAGGGTCCGCCAAACAGCAGCATATCCCCATCAATTTCGCCCAGATCTTTGACGTTCATTTCCGAAGCTTTCCCTTGAACCAAGGCGCGCGCGTGCCCATAACACAGTGCAGATAAAGGGATAGCTTACACAATGGAAATCACAACTCCGGTACTGGATTCAGCCTTTTGGATCATGGCAGGCGGCATTGCGCTTTTGCTCATGATGTCGGCGTTTTTTTCCGGTAGCGAAACGGCGCTGACAGCGGCCTCGCGCGGCAAGCTGCGCACGCAGGCCGACAAAGGCTCACGCGGCGCAAAACGTGCGCTCAAGATCACCGAGGACAGCGAGCGTCTGATCGGCTCGGTACTGCTCGGCAATAACCTTGTGAACATCCTGGCAACGTCGCTTGCGACCAGCCTTCTGACACAGGCTTTTGGCGACAGCGGCGTCGCCTTGGCGACCCTCGTGATGACCCTTTTGGTTCTGATCTTTGCCGAAGTGCTGCCCAAGACCTACGCGATCACCGCGCCCGAAACGGCGGCATCGCGCGTCTCTGGAATCATTCAGATCGTTGTCGTGCTCTTTGCACCTGTTGTGTCCGCCGTCCGCCTCTTGGTGCGTGGCGTGTTGCGCATTTTTGGCGTGCGCACGGATCCCGACAGCCAGATCCTCGCCGTTCGCGAAGAAATCGCGGGCGCGCTGCAACTTGGTCATTCCGAAGGGATCGTGGAAAAAGAAGACCGCGACCGAATTCTCGGCGCGCTCGATCTGGGCGAACGCACGGTTGAGGAAATCATGCTGCACCGTTCGGGCATTGAGATGATCAATGCTGACGACGCGCCTGCTGAAATCCTAAGCCAATGTCTGGAAAGCAACCACACCCGCCTGCCCGTCTTTAAAGATGATCCGGAAAACATCGTCGGCGTTGTGCACGCCAAGGACCTGTTGCGCGCGATGCATGCCCATGTCGCAGACAGTGACGGCGCGCCGGATCTTTCCAAATTCAGCCTCTCGGACGTGGCCAAGACGCCCTATTTCGTCCCCGACACCACGTCGCTGGACGACCAGATGCGTCAATTCCTGAAACGCCGCAGCCACTTTGCGCTGGTGGTCGACGAATACGGCGCGCTGCGCGGATTGATCACGCTGGAAGACATCCTTGAGGAAATCGTGGGCGAGATCACCGACGAATTTGACCCTGCGGCCGAGCACCCGATCCGACAGTCCGAGGACGGCCAGTTCCTGATCGACGGGGCCATGACGATCCGAGACCTCAACCGCGCCAGCGACTGGAACTTGCCAGATGAAGAGGCCAACACCGTCGCAGGCCTCGTGATCCACGAAGCCCAGACGATCCCGGTTGTGGGTCAGGTCTTTGCCTTCCACGGGTTCCGGTTCGAGGTCATGGCGCGCAAGGACAACCGGATCACCCGGCTCAAGGTGCGGCCTTTGCAGAAGTAGCCCACCGGGCAAAATTGATTAGCGACACAATGTGTCGCTTTCGGCGCAGCACACTTCGAGCGAAATGGCGAGACCTCTATTGTCTACACAAAACTCGGAGGCCCATATGAAAACCACCACGCGTGTTTGTGTCATCGGCGGCGGCGTCGTTGGCTGTTCTGTGCTCTATCACCTGACCAAGCTGGGTTGGTCTGACGTGATGCTGCTCGAGCGTTCGGAACTGACCTCTGGGTCCACATGGCATGCGGCAGGCGGCTTTCATACGCTCAATGGCGACACCAATATGGCCGCGCTGCAGGGCTATACGATCAAGCTCTACAAAGAACTCGAAGAGATCACCGGCATGTCCTGCGGGTTGCACCATGTCGGCGGTGTGACGCTGGCCGACAACCAAGACCGCTTTGACATGCTGGTCGCAGAACGTGCGAAACACCGGTTTATGGGGCTTGAGACCGAAATCGTTGGCCCCGAAGAGATCAAAAAGATCGCGCCTGTCACCAACACAGACGGCATCATCGGCGCGCTGTATGACCCGCTTGATGGCCACCTTGATCCCTCGGGCACCACCCACGCCTATGCCAAAGCGGCCCGCATGGGCGGCGCGACGATTGAGATCCACACAAAGGTTCTGGAAACCAACCAACGCGCAGATGGCACTTGGGATGTCGTGACCAACAAGGGCACCATCCACGCCGAACATATCGTCAACGCAGGCGGCCTCTGGGCGCGCGAGGTCGGCGCGATGGCCGGGATCTACTTCCCGCTGCACCCGATGGAGCACCAATATATCGTCACCGACGATGTTCCCATGATCCAAGAGATGATGGCCAATGGCATCGAGCACCCCCATGTGATGGACCCCGCTGGCGAAAGCTATTTGCGTCAGGAAGGCCAAGGTCTCTGCATCGGCTTTTATGAACAACCCTGCCGCCCTTGGGCAGTGGATGGCACGCCTTGGGATTTCGGGCATGAATTGTTGCCCGATGATTTCGACAAGATCGAAGACAGCATCGAGTTCGCCTACAAACGCTTCCCCGCATTGGCTGAAAGCGGCGTCAAATCTGTGATCCATGGGCCGTTCACCTTTGCGCCAGACGGCAACCCTCTGGTCGGCCCTGTGCCGGGCGTCAGGAACTACTGGTCCGCCTGTGCGGTCATGGCAGGCTTCTCGCAAGGCGGCGGCGTCGGGCTCATGCTCGCGCAATGGATGGTTGAGGGCGAATGCGAACGCGACACCTCGGCGATGGATTGCGCACGCTACGGCGACTGGATCACACCGGGCTACACGCGGCCGAAAGTCATCGAGAACTACCAGAAACGCTTCTCGGTCGCCTACCCGAACGAAGAACTCCCCGCCGCACGCCCGTTCCGCACAACGCCTATGTATGACATCTTCACGGAGATGGGCGCGGTCTGGGGCCACCAATACGGCCTCGAGGTCGTGAACTACTTCGCCGAAGGCGATGAACCGCGCTTTGAAACCCCGTCATTCCGCCGCTCCAACGCCTTTGACGCCACCGCACGTGAGGTGAAGGCCGTCCGCGAAGCCGTTGGAATCAATGAGGTTCACAACTTTGGCAAATATATCGTCAATGGCCAAGGCGCGCGCGCCTGGCTTGACCGCATCATGGCAGGCCGCGTGCCACAACCCGGGCGCCTCAGCCTGACACCGATGCTCTCTCCCAAGGGCCGCCTCATCGGAGATTTCACGATCTCTTGCCTCACAGAAACAGAATTCCAATTGACCGCCAGCTACGGCAGCCAAGCCTACCACATGCGATGGTTCCTGCAGAACCTGGATGAGGGCGTCACAATTGACAACGTCTCAGACACCCGCAATGGTTTCCAAATCGCGGGCCCCAAGGCGCGCGATGTCCTTCAAGCCTGCACCCGCCAAGACATCAGTGACATGCGCTTCATGGACATCCGCCGCGTCACCGTCGGCATGGTAGACTGCCTCATTCAACGGGTCAGCTATACCGGAGACCTCGGCTACGAGATCTACTGCGACCTCCCCTCCCAACGCGCGCTCTGGGATGTGCTCTGGACCGCGGGCCAACCTCACGGGATGAAGCCCTTCGGCATGCGCGCCATGATGTCACTGCGTCTGGACAAATCCTTCGGCTCGTGGCTCAGCGAGTTTTCCCCCGACTACACCGCCGCCGAAACCGGCCTCGACCGCTTCATCTCGTTCAAAAAGAACGTCGAATTCATCGGTCGTGCCGCAGCTGAAGAGCACAAAACACAAGGCCCAACTCGCAAACTCTGCACCTTCGAAGTCGACGCTGACGACGCCGACGTCAACGCCTATGAACCCATCTGGGTCGGTGACGAGGTCGTCGGTTTCTGCACCTCCGGTGGCTACTCGCACTATGCGGGCAAATCCATCGCCATCGGCTTCCTGCCAGTCGACATGATCGACCCAAGCATCAATGCGGAAATCGAGATCCTCGGATCCCGCCGCAAAGCCACGCTTTTGACCGACGTACTCTTTGACGCAGACGGCGCGCGTATGCGGGGCTAGCCAAACGGGCTTTCTCTTGCCAAAAATATCCCCGCCGGAGGCTCCCACCCACGCCTCCGGCGGTTTCGTTTCTAAAGGCACCCTATGCTCGCAATCCTTATTCTTGCTGCCGGTCAATCCTCGCGCATGCGTGGAGCCGACAAGTTGTTGGAAGAGGTTGATGGCCAGCCCCTCTTGCAAAAGATCACATCCCACGCGCTAGATACTTGCGCGCACGTCTATGTGGCTTTGCAACGCGCGGACGGTCGCCGCGCTGCTGTGCTCCCTCATGGGGTGCAGGTCATAGCTGTACCGCAGGCAAGTGAAGGTATGGGCGTTACGATCGCCACGTCGATTGTGCAATTGCCAGAAGCAGCTTCAGCCTTGATGATCGTTCCGGCGGACATGCCAGAGCTCAGCGCAGAGGATCTCGTCGCGATGAAATCCGCCCATGAGGCCGCTCCAGATCAAATTCTGCACGCCATGTCGGGGGATACTCCTGGCCATCCGGTTGTCTTTCCACGCCGATGTTTTGACGCGCTGAAAACCCTGTCAACAGACCAAGGCGCGCGCGAGGTTATCAAATCTGAAAGCAACAATTTGGGTCGTGTCGCACTTCCGATAGGCCATGCAATCACGGATCTGGACACACCAGAAGACTGGGCCGCCTGGCGGGCCCGGCAAAACCAAAATTAAGGGATTAGATCGTCTTTATTCGGCGCACCTGTGCAAAGACTGAAGGGCGCACGACATGGGCGGCCGCCTGCGACGGGCGGTCGATCATTGGTGACTGAATCTGAATATCTTCGCAGATATCCGTAAAAATATTGTCCGCCAGAGACTCATAAGCCACGGCGGGCTTTGGCCTCTGATTAATCACTCGGATTCTCATAATAGAGCCTTGTTCTGCAGTGCTCGGCATCCGCTTCTGCAGCATGCACGAGCTCGGTTCTACTGATTGAACTGGGCGCAAATTGGGCCAAATCGCGAAGAATTAAGGCAAAATCCCACGCATCCAGCCCAAGAAATCTCTGCACAATCACCGAATTTCTTTCACAGTCCTGCCCCATTTCCGCATCAAAAAGGCCTGTAAATAAGTGCGCCCAAAGCGCCGAAGAGATTTGAGGACGAGACACTATGCCCGTCGTAAATACATTGGATTGGTCCACCGCCAGCGCCAATGGCTCCTATCAAATAGGCGCTGCTGGCGAAGAGATTGGCGTGACGATAGCGACGACCACGAACATCAATGGCCGCACCGCAGCCGTAGATACGCGCGGCACACCATCTGAAGAAGGCCTCTGGGTCTCTGGCCTCAGTGAACCTGTTACCACAGAACTGACATTCGACAGCCCGACAGCGAATGTGTCCTTTGAACTCTTCGATGTAGATCAGGGCGCAAGCTGGGACGATATGGTCACGGTCATCGCCTATGACATCGACGGCAATCCGGTCGAAGTTCAATTTTCTGATCTCGATGGGCTTCATACAGTCACGGGCTCTGTGGTGGACGCAGACGGCGCCGCGAGCGCTGGCGTAGAAACCACTGGAGCCGATGATTCAGTCACAGTTACAATTCCAGGACCTGTGTCTCGCATCGAAGTGATTTTCGACAATGGCGAGTCCAGCACTACCACCGGCTCCATCGGCCTCAGCGACATCACATTCTCTCCTGCCCCTGACGGCATCGTCGAGGGCGATGACACCGCCAATGTGATCGACACGGCCTATCTGCTCGATCCCGAAGGCGACATGGTCACGGATTCCGACACGGTGATTCACGCAGGCGGCGGTGATGATTCCGTGGAGTCCGGCGAAGGCAATGACACGATCCTAGGTGGCGCAGGCAATGACACGATCAAAGGCGATGCGGGCAACGACAGCATCGACGGCGGCACCGGAAGTGACAGCATCGAAGCGGGATTCGGAGACGACACCATAATCGGTGGTGAAGGTGACGACACCGCCAACGGCCATTATGGCGACGATATTCTGGACGGCGGTCTAGGGAATGACTCGATCCGCGGGTCCTGGGGCAATGACACGCTCTATTCCGGCGGCACAGGCGAAGGCGATGATTTCATCTGGGGCGGCTGGGGTGATGACCGCATCATCATGGAAGAAGGGTTCGGCAACGACACCATCCTTGGCGACACCGAGGACGAAGTCTATGGCGATACGCTGGACTTGACCGGAGTCACCAGCGACCTGACCGTCGATATGACCAGCAGCGCTGCAGGCACGGGCACTGTCAGCGACGGAACCAGCACAGCGAACTACACCGATATCGAGCATATCGAGCTGGGCGCAGGCACGGATACGATTGTGCTGGCCGATGGCTCTGGCAGCGACCGTGTCACAGGCTTCACCACCCCGACCGACAATGGTGACGGAACCTATACATCCGGCGATATGCTTGACGTCAGCGCTCTGACCAACGACGGCGGCAGCACCCCTGTGACCTATGAGGATGTCACCGTCACAACCGACGGCGACGGCAACGCAGTCCTGACCTTCCCCGGCGGCGAAAACCTGACTTTGGTTGGCGTTTCAGCCGCAGATGTCTCGTCCAACGAGGCGCTTATGGCCATGGGCTTTCCTGCCCCTCCGGATGGGATCGTCAGCGGTACAGGCGGAGACGACCTGATCAACTATGCCTTCGTGGACGCCGATGGTGACGCGATCGACGCCAACGACGCGCGTTTGCCCGGGTTCACGGGCGATGACGACTATATTCAAGCGGGCGCTGGTGATGACACCGTGGACGCAGGGGCAGGCAATGACTCGGTCGAAGGCGGCATTGGTGCAGATGGTCTGTATGGCGATGCTGGCAATGATCACCTGTTGGGTGAAGACGGTGACGACACTCTGGTCGGCGGCACGGGCAATGACACGCTCGATGGCGGCATCGGCGCGGATTTCATCGATGGCGGCGCGGATCGCGATCTCTTTGTGAATGTGAATTCAGGCGATGAAATCGTGGGCGGTGAGACTGGCGACGACTATGATACGCTCGACCTCACCGGCGCTGGCCCTCTGTCGATCGCCTATAGCCCCGGCACAACCGAAGACGGTGTCGTGACATTCCTTGACGCCCACGGCAACCCAACCGGAACGCTGGAATTCAGCGGTATTGAACACATCGTGCCTTGCTTCACCCCGGGCACGATGATCGCAACAGTCAATGGACTGCGCCCTGTCGAACACCTCGACGTCGGCGACCAGGTCTTTACCCGCGATCACGGCGTGCAAGAGATCCGCTGGATCGGCCACAAAAACGTCAGCGCCAAAACCCTGACTGAGGCAAGCTTCCTCGCCCCAATCCGCATCAAAAAGGGTGCTCTCGGCAATGATTTGCCAGAGCGCGATATGCTGCTGAGCCCCAACCACCGCGTCATGGTCAGCGCGCCAGACCTTGAGATGATGTTTGGCCAATCCGAAGTCCTTGTGGCCGCGAAACACCTCACCCGCATGAAAGGTATCCGCCGCGTCAGAGCCAATGAGGTAACCTATATCCACCTGATGTTTGATCGCCACGAGATCATTTGGTCTGACGGCATCTGGTCCGAAAGCTTCCAGCCCGGCTCTATGGCCTTGGCAGGACTTGAGACCGCGCAACGTGATGAGATCTTTGCGCTTTTCCCAGAGCTCGCGACCCAGAAATCCCCAGCCTACCGCGCCGCGCGTCGTATATTGCGCAAACATGAGGCGGCTTTGCTGCCGCGGGGTCAGGGATAAAAAACAGATCATCAGGACGCCGGATCTGGCGTTCTGAAAATCTAACTTTGCGGAAAATTGGTACCCAAGGCCGGACTCGAACCGGCACGCCCGCAAAGGCGGGGGATTTTGAATCCCCTGCGTCTACCATTCCGCCACTTGGGCACGCTTGACGGGTCTAGCGAAGCCCCGCGCCAAGGTCCAGAGCGAAAACGCACGAAGTCCGCGCAAATTTTACTTGAACTTAGCCGTCAAAGGTCGCAGGCAAGGTCAGGGTAATCAGGAGCAGTCATGCTGAAGCCTTTGTACGATTGGACCATGCGGTTGGCCGAACATCCGCGGGCGCTTTGGGTTCTGGCGATCATCAGTTTCGTCGAAAGTTCGGTTTTTCCGATTCCACCGGATGTCTTGATGATTCCGCTGATCTTGGCCACGCCGCATCGCGCGTGGTTGATCGCACTGGTGGCGACAGTCTCCTCGGTCCTGGGCGGGCTTTTGGGCTACGGCATCGGCTTCTTTGCCTTTGAGCAGATCGGGCAGCCGATCCTTGAGGCGCTTGGCAAGCTGGACCGCATCGAGGAATTCAACGCAACCTTCAATGACGCAGGATTCTGGGCCGTTCTGGGCGCGGGCATCACGCCGTTTCCGTACAAAGTCATCACGATCATGTCGGGCTGGACCGGCATGCCGATCATGACCTTCCTTGTGACCTCAATCGTCGCACGCGGGCTACGGTTCTTTATTGTCGCTGCTTTGCTGTGGAAATTCGGCGCGCCAGTGCGCGACTTTATCGAGCGTCGCTTAGGCCTTGTATTCACAGTGTTTTTCGTGCTTTTGATCGGCGGATTCTTGGCCCTGAGGTTCCTGTAATGCCAAACTCGAAAACGATGACACTGCTGTTGGCTTTGGCCTCTGCAGCCATGCTGATCAGCGCCTGGACTTTTCAGTATTTCGGCTATCCGCCCTGTAAGATGTGCTATTGGCAACGCTACCCGCATATGGCCGCCGTGGCGATTGGGGCGCTCGCCTATGCGCTTGGTCAGCGCTGGCTCGCTTGGCTAGGAACCGTCGCGATGCTGGTCACCTCGGGGATTGGCGTCTATCACTCAGGCGTTGAACGCAAGCTTTGGGAAGGCCCCAGCAGCTGTACCTCCTCAGGGTTTGGCGGCCTGTCGTCTGAGGAACTGTTCGACCAGATTATGAACGCGCCTCTGGTGCGCTGCGACGATATCCCTTGGCAGATGTTTGGGTTCACCATGGCGAATTTGAACGCAATCTTTTCCCTGATCTTCGCGGTCTTGTGGATCCGAGTTGCGCTCAGCCGCGATTAAGTCTGCTTGCGCGTGTTGAGCAAAAGGTTCGTCTCGCTGGTCGCGACGCCTTCAAACCGTCGAATGTGAATGAGGATGCGGTCGAGCTCTTCAAGCGTGTCCGTGCCCAGTTCCACGATCAGATCCCAACGCCCATTGGTGGTGTGAATATTGCGCACGGCAGGAATGCCCCCCAATTGGCGCACGATGCGGTCAATGCCCCTGCCCTCGATACCGATCATCATCAACGCGCGGACCGGATCACGCTGCGCTTCCTTAAGGACCACCGTAAAACCGACAATATCGCCCCGCTGTTGCAGGCGTTCTATCCGCTGCCGCACGGTCGTGCGCGTCACACCAAGCGTGATCGCAAGATCTGACAAAGAAGCGCGCGCGTTATGGCGCAACTCTGAGATGAGGCTTTGATCGAGGCTGTCCATTTCGACACTCATTGGTTTCGTTTTGGGTATTTTACTTTCTTTTTGATCATTTTACCATCTCAATCTCTGCACGTTTCGGGTCGATACTCTGGGAAACCAAGACCCACGAGACACCAATGACCCCGAAAAAATGCATCCTCATCGGCGCACCGATTGATAGCGGCAAACGCCGTCGTGGCTGTTTGATGGGCCCCGATGCGCTGCGCACCGCTGGGCTTGTCGAAAGCCTCTCTGATCTGGGCCATGAGGTCACAGATCTGGGCAATGTAACCCCCGATGTCCCTGCTGTGACTGCACCCGACCAAAAGCTGCACCAATGGGCCGAGAATATCGGCTGGACCCGCGCGCTCTCTGACGCCTCTGAGAGCGCCCTAAAGAATGGCCTCCCGATTTTCATGGGCGGAGATCACTCGATGGCGTCAGGCACTGTGCGCGGCGCGGCGCTGCATGCGCAGGCCGTTGGGCGGCCCTTATTTGTGCTGTGGCTGGACGCCCATAGCGACTATCACACGCCCCAGACCACGGATTCCGGCAATCTGCATGGCACGCCTGTGGCCTATTTCACCGGGCGCGATGGGTTTGACGGCTATCCGGAGGTGACAGCCCCCGTGCCGCAGGACAATATCTGCATGATCGGCCTGCGGTCCGTGGACGCAATGGAACGTGAAGCGTTGCAGGCAGGCCAAATCCATTTCCACGACATGCGCCAGATCGATGAGACCGGCATCGCGAGGCCTTTGGCGACCTTCCTAGATCGCGTCTCCAAGGCAAACGGCATGCTGCATGTGTCCTTGGACGTGGATTTCCTAGACCCCGACGTCGCCCCTGCGGTCGGAACAACTGTGCCCGGCGGCGCGACCGTGCGCGAGGCGCATCTGGTGATGGAGATGCTGCACGACAGCGGTCTTCTCACCTCACTCGATCTGGTCGAGCTAAACCCTTTCCTCGATGACCGCGGCAAAACCGCGAAACTGCTGGTCGACCTCGCGGCCTCGGCCCTTGGCCGACGCGTCTTTGACCGCCCTACCCGGAGTTTCTAATGAGCACCCCTTCTGACAAAGCCCTTGTCCCTTTCGTATCCGTCGACAACATGATGCGGCTGGTGAACAGTGTTGGCATCCCTGAAATGCTGCGTGGCCTGACCGCCTATATCGAAGAAGATTTCCGCCGCTGGGAACTGTTTGACAAAACCCCGCGTGTCGCCAGCCATTCCGACGTCGGCGTGATTGAACTGATGCCAACCAGCGATGGCGAGGCCTATGGGTTCAAATATGTGAACGGTCACCCAAAAAACACCGCCGAAGGCCTGCAGACTGTGACCGCTTTCGGCCTTTTGGCGGATGTCTACACGGGCTATCCCGTGCTTTTGACCGAGATGACCATCCTGACCGCGCTGCGGACTGCTGCCACATCAGCTATGGCCGCTAAGCTATTGGCCCCAAAGGGCGCAACCACGATGGCTATGATCGGCAATGGCGCGCAATCCGAGTTCCAATGCATGGCGATGCAGGCGATTTTGGGGATCCAGACCGTCAAGCTATATGACATCGACCCAAAAGCCACCGCGAAATGCGCAGCAAACCTTGCAGGTACAGGCTTGAACGTCGTGACCTGCACCAGTCCCGAGGCTGCCATCGAAGGCGCTCAGATCCTCACGACCTGCACGGCGGACAAACAATACGCCACGGTTCTGAGCGACAATATGGTCGGCGAAGGCGTTCATGTTAACGCCATTGGCGGGGATTGCCCTGGCAAAACAGAGCTGGCGGCGGGGATCCTCGCGCGCTCGGATGTCTTCGTGGAATTCCCGCCTCAAACCCGCATCGAAGGCGAGATTCAGCAGATGGACGACGATTTCGCAGTCACTGAACTCTGGCAGGTTTTGACGGGCGAAAAACAGGGCCGCATCAGTGAAAAGCAGATCACACTGTTTGACTCTGTGGGCTTCGCGATCGAGGATTTTTCGGCACTGCGTTTCGTCCGCGACAAAATAAAGGGCACTGATTTTTACTTTGATCTCGACATGTTAGCCGATCCGGACGATCCACGTGACCTTTTTGGTATGGTCGGACGCGCAAATGAAACTACTTGCCTCTAGCGTCCAAATTCTGTGGCATACGAGGGGTGTGTCGCAGAACGCAGTGGGCGGGCTCTAGCTTGGTGGGCCCGCCTGCACCTTAGGCATCAAGTTCGGCATCCCAATAAAGGAAATCCATCCAGCTTTCGTGCAAGTAATTGGGCGGGAACTTGCGTCCCATATTGCGCAACTCCTCCGCCGCAGGCTGACGCGGAGGCTTGTTCAGATGCATATTGGCCTGCCGCAGACTTTTAGAGCCCTTTTTCAGGTTACAGCGTGAACAGGCCGCGACAACATTCTGCCAGCTCGTGATGCCGCCAGCCGCGCGCGGAACCACATGGTCAAAAGTCAGATCACCCTTTGCGCCGCAGTACTGACAGCAAAATTCATCCCTCAAGAAAAGATTAAAGCGCGTGAAGGCCACGCGCTTTACCGGTTTGACGTAATCTCTGAGGACGACCACAGAGGGGATTTTGATCTCGGTACTCGGAGAATGAACCCAGGCGTCGTATTCCGCCACGATGTCCACCCTGTCCATATAGACCGCTTTGATCGCATCCTGCCAGGGCCAGAGGCTGAGGGGGTAATAGGACAGCGGACGATAATCCGCGTTCAAAACCAAGGCCGGGTGTTGTTTCAGCCCGCCGGGTCTATGTACAAATTCTGTCCTAAAGTCTCCGTCCATGGGGATCGCGCCCTCCACCATTTGCCTGTTTACAGCATCCGGACGGGGGACACCCGTCCCTGCTCTTATATCTACTATATGTCGGGGAAATCGATAAGCAACCCCCACGATACAGTGGATAGGCTTTAGTTAGGGCGATTCCGTAACGGTGGCGTGACAGCGAAAACCGAGCGGGCGCGAGGGCTGAGGGATCAGAGCCCCAGCTTGTCGCGCATAAAGGCCAAGGCCACGCTCAGACCATCGGGCGCAATGCCATGGGCGGTGCCCTTCATGATATGGGCGAAAACGTCTTTAAAGCCTGCCGCCTGCAAAGCCTCAGCGGCCTCAGGCAAGGATTGCACCGGCACCACGTCGTCCTGATCCCCGTGCACCAACAAGACCGGCGGGCGGCTAACAACCTCATCCGCCAAAAGATCTGGTTCCAGCAGCCGACCGGAAAAGGCCACAACGCCCGCGACCTCATCTTCGCGGCGAGGCGCGACATGCAGGCTCATCATGGTGCCTTGGGAAAAGCCAAAGAGCACAACTTGCTCGGGCAGCACATCCTCATCCACCATCAGCGCATCAAGGAAAGCGTTGAAATCATCGACTGCGGCCATCATCCCGCGGCGGCTTTCTTCCTCAGAGGAGCCATCAATCCAAGGGATCGGAAACCACTGACGGCCCATCGGCATGCCGGGGATTTCTTCGGGCGCGTCGGGAGACAGAAACAACGTATCGGGCAGATGTTCCGCCAGAGGGTCCGCCAGACCAATCAGATCCTGCCCGTTCGCGCCATAGCCATGCACAAAAACAACTACAGAGCGGGTTGTCCCCGACAGCGGCTCTTTGCGCAGCGTATTCAAAACCCGAGTCATCTGATGCCTTCCTTTTGTTTCACCACCCGGTAGTAGGCCCAGAGCGCCCGCGCTGCAACCGATCTCCAGGGGGACCATGGCTCGGCCAAGGTGCGCATTTCACGTTCGGTGGGACGTTTGTCGAGGTTCAGCATATGTTTTGCGGCCTCTTGCAGGGCCAGATCACCATGCGCAAAGACATCGGCGCGGCCAAGGCTGAACATCGCATAGATCTCTGCGGTCCAAACGCCGATCCCGGTAACTTCGGTCAAAGTGGTGATGACCTCATCATTTGGCGCATCGCGCAAGCCTTTGAAATCAATACGAGCCTCGGCCAAGGCGCGTGCATAGCGCACTTTTTGAGAACTCAGCCCTGCGGCACGCAGCTCTTCGTCTTTGGCCCACATGATCTTGCGCGGCCCCGTTAATTTGGCGGCTTCCAACCGCCGCCAGATCGCATCTGCTGCGGCAACAGACACCTGCTGGCCGACGATGGCATTCAACAGCGTTTCAAACCCGTCCTTTTTGCGACGGAGCGGCAGATCCGGGCAGGCCTCAAGCACGGGGCCGAACTCTGGGCGATTAGCGCGCAGCCACTCTACCCCCTCGCCCACGCACTCCAGCGTTTCAATGATACGTCCGACCATGCCTGCCCCCTATCCTCAGCGCACTGTCCCGCGCAGACCCCACACAAGTCAAACCGCTTTTTGCGCTTTATTTTACCCCTCTCAAGAATCCGCTTTTCATTCCACTGAGAGCGCTTTAGCCATTTCACCATGACACAACTCATCGACGATACCCGCGCGAAGAAGACGGTTTTCATTCTGGTGCTGGCGCAAGCCATTATCGGCGCGCAGATGCCGATGATTTTCACCATCGGAGGCCTTGCAGGCCAGTCTTTGGCAAGCAATGCCTGCTACGCGACCCTGCCGATTTCCTTGATCGTTCTGGGCTCCATGTTGGCTGCGAACCCAATGTCGTCGGTGATGCAGCGATTTGGACGTAGGGTCGGCTTCCTCATCGGGGCCCTCTTCGGAGCGCTTGGCGGCATCGTCGGGGCGATCGGGTTGTATTACGCCAGCTTCCCTGTGTTCCTGCTCGCGAGCCTTTTGACTGGCGTCTACATGAGCGCCCACGGCTTTTACCGGTTTGCTGCCGCAGACACGGCATCGGAAGCCTTCCGCCCGAAAGCGATTTCTTACGTGATGGCAGGCGGGCTGGCGGCCGCGATCATCGGGCCTCAGCTGGTGAAAGTGACATCCGACGTGATGGTCGTGCCCTTTATGGGCACCTATGGGGCCATACTTGCGATGAACGTGATCGGCGCCGTACTGTTCCTTTTCCTCGACATCCCAAAACCCGAAGCCCCCAAGGCCGACATGCCCCAAGGCCGCAGCCGGCTCGAGCTGATCAAAACGCCGCGCATTGCCGTCGCGGTGATCGTGGGAACGGTCTCTTATGCGTTGATGAACCTGATGATGACCTCGACGCCTCTGGCTGTCGTGGGATGTGGGTTCACCCAAGGCAATGCCGCTGACGTTGTGACAGGCCACGTGCTCGCCATGTTCGCACCAAGCTTTTTCACCGGTCACCTCATCGCGCGCTTTGGGGTCGAGCGGATCATGGGCCTCGGCGTTCTGATCCTCGCGGCGGCGGGGGCTGTGGCGTTGCAAGGTGTTGATCTGGCGAATTTCTTTGTGGCGCTGGTGCTGCTTGGGATCGGTTGGAACTTTGGCTTTATCGGAGCCACCGCCATGCTCGCCGGCGCACACGAGCCGCATGAGCGCGGACGTATGCAGGGGATGAACGACTTCATCGTCTTTGGCGGTGTGACCGTTGCGTCTTTGGCCTCGGGCGGCTTGATGAACTGTTCTGGCGGCACGGCGGTTGAAGGCTGGAATGCGGTGAATATCGCGATGGCACCGTTCTTGGTGCTGGCAGGTGGAGCTTTGATCTGGCTAACCCTGCGCCCGAAAGCAAACGCGGCTTAAGACACGGCGTTAGTGACCTGATATCACATCACTTTGCGGGAAACACAAAGCAGCGATTGCGGCGCAGCGTAAGCCATTGGCGCGTGCCTTCTGGCGGTAGGAACACATTCGGCACGGTCGCTTTCAGGATGCTGCCATCATGTTCCATGCGGAACTCGACAAGGCTCTCTTTACCCATGAACCGCGCGCGCACGACGACGCCCGCTGCCGCTTGACCATGACTGGCCGTAGGCTCTGGGCCCTTGCCTGCACGGTCAAAATCCAGATGCAAATGCTGTGGGCGAATGACGATGTCAACCCTGGCCCCATCTTCATACCCGGGGGTCAGGAACTGACCAAACGGCGTGTCCGTCAGCGCGCCCTGGCTTGTGCCCGAAATCACATTGATGTCGCTGAAAAACGCCATCGCCTCGCGATCCACAGGGGCGTTGTAGATATTATACGGCGTGCCAAATTGCACGATCGAGCCCTCGCGCATTAGGGCAATCTCTTGCCCCATCCGCAGCGCTTCTTCGGGTTCATGGGTGACCAGAACGACCGCAGTGCCTTCGTCCTTAAGAAGCGCAAGCGTCTCGTCCCGAATGTCATCCCGCAGACGATTATCAAGGCCAGAAAACGGCTCGTCCATCAGCATGATCCGCGGCCGCGGCGCAAGCGCACGGGCCAAGGCGACCCGTTGTTGTTCGCCGCCCGAGAGCATATGCGGGAAGTCGTCCATCGCCCACGCGAGGCCGACTTTCTCAAGCAGCTCCGCGACGCGGGCGCGTTTCTTGGCCTTGGAGCCTTCCAGACCAAAGCTCACATTGTCCGCCACCGACAAATGCGGGAACAGCGCAAAATCCTGAAACATCAGGCCGATACGACGTTTTTCAGGCGGCAGGCTAAAATTCGGTCCGCAGATCATCTCGCCATCGACATAGACCTCACCCGAGGTCTGTCGATCCACCCCGGCAATCATCCGTAAGGTCGTGGATTTCCCGCATCCAGACGGCCCCAAAAGGCAGGTCACCTGCCCCGGCGCGACAGAGAAGCTCACGTCGCGAACAACCTCACGGTCGCCAAAACGACGGGTCAGATTGCGCACCTCAAGGCGGGCTTGCGGGGATTGGGTGTGGTCCTGGCTCACATCGGCCTCTTGTTATGCCCGACGAAACCCGTCGGATTAGAGGCCGATGTAGCAGCGAAAGATTTACGCTTCAACCCTCACCGCGCGTTTGGAGCCCGCGAGGACGGCAGCAAAGCCGATGACCAGAACAACGATACAGATCTGCAGAAGCTGTTCGTATTTATGGCCTTCGACCAGCAGAGACGCCATGAATTCCGAACCACGTGCGAAATAGGCCGCTGCGCCAAGGATGGCCGCGAAGAAGCTGACCAGATAGGCCCAGATCGCCACGCTGCGGCCCATCAGAAGGGTCACGACGATCACAGGGGTCAGGAACATCGAGGCGGTGCCAGATACAGCGACTGCGTCGAACAGAGACTGGGTTTCCGCCAAGGTTAGCGCCGTGCCGAGGACGGCAAAGACAACCATCGCCCCACGGCCGCCATTCAATGTGCGCGGCGCGAGTTTCAGCTCTTCGACCACAAGACGCGAGGCGGAGGCCAAGGCGCTATCCAGCGTCGAGATCGCGGAAACCAGAAGGCTCACCAGCAAGAGCGTAAAGACCCAGCCCGGGAACATAGTCGCCCATGTGCCGATCAACTGGCCTTCGTATTGCGCGCCCTGCAGCGACGCTTGGATACCAAAGAAGCCAAAGAAAATGATGCAAGCGGTGGAAATCCAGAACGCGTGGATAAAGCTTTTTCGGGTGGTTGCTTCATCAGCCACAAAGCCTCGGTCCATCATGACCGGATCATGCACCGGATAAGAAAAGACCTGCAGCGCCGCCACGATCATCAAAACCCAGCCAAGATAGCCGCCACTTGCGCCCGGGGCCGTGATGACTGCACCAAGGCTGAAGCCCGGGCTGAGCAGCAGCGCTACGAAAGCAATCGCGAAAACCACAAGGAAAAGAACCATTTGCACGACATCGGTGCGCAAAGATGCGCTGAGGCCACCCCATGCGGAATAGGCCAAGGCAAAAACTGCGACGATGATGATAGAGGCGTCTTTGGCGATGCCCATCTCGGGCAGAATGGCTGCGAAAATCAGGCCGACAACAATCAGGTTCGCGAAGACTTCGGACAAGAGCCGCAGGGCAATCACGAGGTTATAACACGCCGTGCCGATGGCTCCGTATTCGTCAGACAGCCAGTCCTGAACAGACCGTGCGCCTTTCGCACGCAAGCGCCCCACGATGAAACCGCCGGTTAGGAAGGATCCGTAATAGGCCGCATAGGCCAAAGTACCCGCGATCCCGTAAAAGAACCCAAGGATTGCTGCGTTCATCAAAGAACGCGCGAAAATCCATGTGGTGACCTGGCTGAATACCAACGTCCAAAGGCCAGGTGCCTTGCCGTCTTCGCCTGCACCTCCGAAAAACCCGTCTAGTGAGGCTTTTCTGGGCGCCACATAAAGAGAGGCCGCGATAAGAAGCGCCAGAATGGCGATGATGACAAAAGCTTGCATGGATAACCCCGTGAGATCGCTATTTAGCCCGCTCTAGCAGCGGCAATTTGACCGCGATAGAGAAAAGCCTGTGATCCCACGGAATTGTGAGCATAAGCGAGTTACATGGTGGAGTTTGTTGCACCACCATCCAGCAGAATGTTCTGACCGACCATGAATCCAGCATGCTGAGAGCACATGAAGGCGCAGGTGCGACCAAACTCCATCGACGTGCCATAGCGACGCGCGGGGATAGTTGCTTCGCGGCGCGCTTTGGCGTCGTCCATCGAGATCCCCTCGGCTTGCGAAACGCTGGTGTCCAAAGACTCGGCGCGATCGGTGGCATGAATACCCGGCTGCAGGTTGTTGATCGTCACCCCATGCGGAGCCACCTGCCGAGACGTGCCCGCCACATAGCCCGTCAGACCCGCGCGTGCCGAATTGGATAGGCCCAACACTGGGATCGGCGCTTTGACCGATTGGCTGGTGATATTGACCACGCGGCCCCAGCCCTTTTCCATCATGCCCGGCAACAGTGCTTTCATCAAAGCAATCGGCGTCAGCATATTGGCGTCCAGCGCCTTTATGAAATCCTCGCGCTCCCAATCAGACCAAAGTCCCGGAGGTGGGCCACCTGCATTGGTCACCAAAATATCCACGTTGCCCGCAGCGGCCAGCACTTCGGCCTGCCCTTCCGGCGTGGTCACATCTGTTGCAACCGTCACCACATCCACGCCATAGGTGTCGCGAATATACTGCGCCGTAGCCTCTAGCGCCTCAGAGCCCCGCGCGTTCATCACCAAATCAACGCCTGCCTCTGCCAGAGCCTCCGCGCAGCCCCGCCCCAAGCCTTTTGAGCTTGCACAGACCAGAGAGCGCTTGCCTTTGATCCCCAAATCCATCGTAAATCCTCGCTTCTTTGACACCTCTGCAATTGCGGCAAAACTGTGCAACCGGCGCGGTATCCTACCAAACTTCCGCCATATTTGTGCGTCATCTGGACACAAACGCAAGTCGAAAGGACCTTAGGGGTCATGCCACAGAAACAAAGCTCTGCGCGCGGTCATATGTCCGCCTATCCCGGTGATGCACTTCTGGTCACGGATGGTGCGAATATCGGCGACGGATTTTCCATTTCCCGCGATCTGTGTCTGGGGGATCGGTATGAATTGAACGCGAATGTCCTGCCCCTGCCCATGCAGAAAGTGTACGCGCGCAAGGCAAACGCCAAACCCGGAGGCATGGTTCTGGATTGCAGCATCACGCTAATGTCTGACACGGGTCAGCATATTTCAGCCAACCTTTATGCAAGCCTCGACACTCAGGGCTGCGTAAAGAAGACTCACCTGAGCACGGATATGCTGTTGCATCCAAAAACGCCCTACGAGCTGATCAATATCAAGGCCTAACCCGCCAAGCGATATTGCGCGCGCGCCATTAGCCGCCTATAGCTGCGCTCATGTTAGACAGTGCACCAAATCGCCCCGAATTGCCGCCCGAAATCGCGCGCCGTCGCACCTTTGCGATCATCAGCCACCCGGATGCTGGCAAGACGACCCTGACGGAAAAGTTCCTGCTCTATGGCGGTGCGATCCAGATGGCGGGTCAGGTGCGCGCGAAAGGCGAGGCACGCCGGACGCGGTCTGACTTTATGAAGATGGAACAGGACCGCGGGATTTCCGTGTCGGCCTCGGCGATGTCCTTTGACTTTGACGGGTTTCGCTTCAATCTGGTGGACACACCGGGTCACTCTGACTTTTCCGAGGACACCTACCGCACGCTGACGGCCGTGGACGCCGCCGTCATGGTGATTGACGGCGCGAAGGGCGTGGAAAGCCAGACACAGAAGCTCTTTGAGGTCTGCCGGCTGCGGGATCTGCCGATCCTGACCTTCTGTAACAAGATGGACCGCGAAAGCCGCGATACCTTTGAGATCATCGACGAAATTCAGGAAAACCTCGCGATTGATGTGACGCCTGCAAGCTGGCCCATCGGTGTGGGTCGCGATTTTGTCGGCTGTTATGATCTGTTGCGCGACCGTCTGGAACTGATGGACCGCGCGGATCGTAACAAGGTCGCAGAATCCATTGAAATCAAAGGGCTGGACGACCCAGCGCTGGCGGAACATGTGCCAGCGGATCTCTTGGAAAAGTTCCTCGAAGAAGTCGAGATGGCCAAAGAACTCCTGCCCCAGCTTGACCCGCAAGCGGTACTTGAGGGGCATATGACGCCGATCTGGTTCGGCTCTGCGATCAACTCCTTCGGCGTGCAGGAACTGATGCACGGGATCAGCCAATACGGGCCCGAGCCTCAGCCGCAATCGGCCGAGCCACGCCAAATGGCACCCGAAGAAAAGAAAGTCGCAGGCTTTGTGTTCAAGGTTCAGGCCAATATGGACCCAAAACACCGCGACCGCGTGGCCTTTGTGCGCATGGCGTCGGGCCACTTCAAACGCGGCATGAAACTGACCCATGTGCGCACGAAAAAGCCGATGGCCGTGTCAAACCCTGTGCTCTTCCTCGCCTCTGACCGCGAGCTGGCCGAAGAGGCTTGGGCCGGCGACATCATCGGTATTCCAAACCACGGCCAGTTGCGCATCGGCGATACGCTGACCGAGGGCGAGGCTCTGCGAGTCACCGGCATCCCGTCCTTTGCGCCGGAACTCTTGCAAGGCGTGCGCGCGGGCGATCCGATGAAATCGAAACATCTGGAAAAAGCCCTGATGCAATTCGCCGAAGAAGGCGCGGCCAAAGTGTTCAAACCCGCGATTGGCTCTGGCTTTATCGTCGGCGTCGTCGGGGCGCTGCAATTTGAGGTCCTCGCCAGCCGGATCGAGATGGAATACGGCCTGCCCGTGCGTTTCGAAGCCAGCCAGTTTACCTCGGCGCGTTGGGTGCATGGGCCTAAGGATGCGGTTGAGAAATTCGCCAACGCCAACAAACAGCACATCAGCCATGACCACGACGGCGATATCGTCTATCTGACGCGCCTGCAGTGGGACATCGACCGTGTGGGCCGCGATTATCCCGACGTGACGCTGAGCGCCACCAAAGAGATGATGGTGTAAACCTTGGCACGCTGGGGCATCGTTTCCACGATCAAAGCCTCGGCGGCTGATATCCTGAAATTCGCGGCCTACCACCTCGAGCTTGGTGCGTCGCAGATCACCATCTGCTTGGATGATGACAATCCAGAGGCAGAGGCCGCGCTAAATGCGCACACCAAGTGCCGCGCCATCCGCACCGACCGCGCCTATTGGCGTGAAACCTGCGGCTATGTTCCCAAGAAACACCAAGTGCGCCAGGTCGAGAGCGCCTCGCGCATCTACCGCGAAAGCAAGGATCTGGATTGGCTCGCCCATATCGATGTGGATGAATTCCTCTGTCCTGAAACATCGATTGAACAGGCCCTGATGGGTATGCCCGCCAGCGCCATCTGCGCCCGTGTCTTTCCCTGCGAAAGCCTCTGCGTTGAGGATCACATTGGGCTGGATCCAGAGATCACCTACTGCAAGGCACGCCCGAAAGAGGGTCAGGGCAGCAAGGAACTCGAAGCCGCGCTTTATCCGACGTTTGGCGGCATGTTCAAAGACGGATTCATCAGCCACACCGCTGGCAAGCAATTCCTGCGCATGGGCCAAGGCAGGATCCATTTCGGCATCCACCGCGCCTTTCATCTGGCCGAGGACAAATCAAAGACCGACATCGCCGACCCGCCTCTGCCCGGTGTTGAACTGTGCCACCGGCATATCGAAAGCTGGGAGAAATGGCTCCAGATCATGGAGTTTCGCCTGACCAAAGGCTCTTATCGCGAAGACCTGGGGAAAAATATCAACCCGGCCTCTGGGCGCGTTTCGAAACATGTCATGTTCTCGTCGCTGCAAACCAGCGGCAAAGACGACCTTCGCGCCTTTTTCGAAGAGGTCTGTCTGGCCACGCCAGAGCTGCGCGCGCAGCTGAATGCGCACGGATTGCTGCGCAGCTATGCTCTTGGGCTTTCACAGAAGGTTCAGAAACACTTTCCCGATTTTGTGCTATAGTGTTTCCAGATGGGCAACAATGTGCGTGGTAATTGTCGCACGGGCTGCAATCTTAGAGGTCGCCAAAACTAGGGGCTGGACCGTCTAAGGCTAGTCATATAACCCCTGCCCCGAACGTGCGCTTCTTGCGTGCAAACGACGCTGCAATGGGACGGCAGCATCCGCAAAAAATGGATACAGATGACAAAATTTTCCGACCTTGATTTGAACCCCAAGGTTCTCAAAGCCGTCGAAGACGCGGGCTACGAAAGCCCGACCCCTATCCAAGCTGGTGCCATCCCGCCTGCCCTAGAGGGCAAGGACGTCTTGGGCATTGCTCAGACCGGAACTGGCAAGACTGCCAGCTTCACCCTGCCAATGATCTCGCTTTTGGCCCGTGGCCGTGCCCGCGCACGGATGCCGCGGTCTTTGGTATTGTGCCCGACACGAGAACTGGCCGCACAGGTTGCTGAAAACTTTGATGCCTATTCCAAGAACCTCAAGCTGACCAAAGCGCTCTTGATCGGCGGCGTCAGCTTTAAGGAACAGGAAGCGATCATCGACAAAGGCGTCGATGTTCTGATCGCCACACCGGGCCGCCTTTTGGACCATTTCGAGCGCGGCAAGCTGATCCTCTCGGACGTGAAAGTCATGGTTGTAGACGAAGCGGACCGGATGCTCGACATGGGCTTCATCCCAGATATCGAACGTATCTTTGGCCTCACGCCGTTCACACGCCAGACCCTGTTTTTCTCGGCCACCATGGCACCAGAGATCGAGCGGATCACAGACACCTTCCTGTCTGCCCCTGTGCGCGTGGAAGTGGCCCGTCAGGCGACCGCATCCGAGAATATCGAACAAGGCGTGGTCATGTTCAAAGCCAGCCGTCGCGACCGCGAAGGCAGCGAAAAACGCAAGGTTCTGCGCGAGCTAATCAAGCTTGAGGGCGAGACCTGCACCAACGCGATCATCTTCTGCAACCGCAAGACTGACGTGGATATCTGCGCGAAATCCATGAAGAAATACGGATTGAACGCGGCCCCAATTCACGGCGATTTGGATCAGTCTCAGCGGATGAAAACGCTGGATGAATTCCGCAATGGCGATCTTCAGTTCCTCGTGGCCTCTGACGTGGCCGCGCGTGGTCTGGACATCCCAGACGTGACCCATGTGTTCAATTTCGACGTGCCTGGCCACGCCGAGGACTATGTGCACCGTATCGGTCGGACCGGCCGCGCAGGTCGTTCTGGCAAAGCTGTCATGATCTGCTCGCCACGCGACGAAAAACAATTTGCCGCGGTCGAAGCGCTGATCCAAAAAGAGATCCCGCGCATCGAAAACCCGGTTAAGCCGGCGGAGCGCAAGCCGCGCAAAGCCAAGACCGAAGAGCAATCGCCCGAGCCAAGCGAGGCGCGCAGCGATGAGGCTCCGGTCAAGGAAACCAACGGCAAGTCGCAAAACCAAAGCCGCTCTCGCGGTGGACGTGGCGGCCGTGGAGGTCGCGGGCGCGACGACAATGTCGTGGGCATGGGCGATCATATGCCAAGCTTTATCGCCCTCAGCTTTGACGAGCGCCGCGCGAGCTAAACGCACGAAGACAAACAAAAAGCCCTCTCAAATCGAGAGGGCTTTTTTCGTTTATAGCCAGCGCCTTAGCTCATCCGGCTGATAATCACCGTCACCTCAGGCTTTTTGCCGATCTCGCCCATGGCAGAGTTCCGCAACACACGCCGCATCCCCTCGGTGAGCTTGTCATCATCCGCCAGGGTCTTTTCCCCTGCACGGCCTAGAAATTGGCTTAGGTCTTCTTCCAGCACATCCACCAAAGGCGCAAAGCTGCTGCCTTGCTCTGGCAGACCCATCAACTCAACCCATGGTTCGCCCAATGGCTCGTCGTCCTCATCCAGAATGACATTCACAATCGCATGCCCATTCAGCGCCATGCGGATCCGGTCGCGCACAATACCATCCAGCGCGCCGATCTTGACCTTGCCGTCCAGATAGGTGCGACCAGTTTCGACAAACTCCGTGACCTTGGGTGCATCGCCCGTCAGATCCAGCATCGTGCCATTCACAGCCACCACAGAGGCGCGCCCCTTGGCCTCGGCCAGTTTCGCATGCTGGCGCAGGTGACGGTGTTCGCCATGCATCGGCACAACCATCTTTGGGTTCACAATATCCTGCAACCGCTCCAGATCCGGCCCATTGGCATGGCCAGACACGTGATAGAGCCCCGAGCTGTCATCCACCACATCCACGCCCAATTCCGAGAGTTGGTTGACGATGCGAATGACGCCTTTTTCGTTGCCCGGAATGGTTTTCGAACTGAACAGGAACAGGTCACCCTCTTTCAAGGTCATCCCATTGTGCTTGCCCCGCGCCAGTTGTGCCGTCGCTGCGCGCCGTTCGCCTTGGGATCCGGTCACCAGAAGCATCAAGTTCTCGCGCGGGATATTCTGAGCATCCTCTGGGCTGACGACCTTTGGAAAGTCACTCAGAACGCCGGTCTCAATCGCCGCTTCAATCATGCGCCGCATGGCACGACCCATGAGACAGATCGAGCGCCCTGCCCGATGTCCTGCTTCTGCCAGCGTCTTAACGCGCGCTACGTTAGAGGCAAAGGTCGTCGCCGCCACCATATTGGGCGCAGCCGAGACGAGCTTCTCGATCTCTGGGCCGACCGTGGCCTCAGAACGGCCCTCATGGCGGGAAAACACATTGGTTGAGTCACAAACCAGCGCCTGCACCCCGCCTTTGCTGACCGAGGCCCAAAGGTCCGGATCAAACGGCTCACCCACCACAGGTGTTTCATCCAGCTTGAAGTCTCCGGTGTGAATGACCCGCCCTGCCGGGCCATCAATCACCAAAGCGCCGCTTTCGGGGATCGAGTGGCTTACAGGCAGAAAGCCCACGGTGAACGGTCCTGCGGAAACCGTTTCAGGCCAGGTCGAGGCGGTCTTCACGGCCTCTTCGGGCTGCCCATGATCCACCATCTTGCGCCGCGCCAGATTGGCCGTAAACGTCCGCGCATAGACCGGCGCGCCCAGGCGATCCCAGAAATGACCCACGGCCCCAATATGGTCCTCGTGCCCATGGGTGATAAAGATCGCCTCCAGGCGGTCTTTGTTCTCGATCAGCCAGGTCATGTCAGGGAAAATCAGATCGACACCGGGCGAGGTCTCCATATCTGAAAACGTCACGCCCAGATCCACCAGGATCAGCCGTTCCGACCCCTGCTTGCCATAGCCATACACATAGGCATTCATGCCTATTTCACCCGCCCCACCGAGGGGCAGGTAGATCAATCTTTCACTGCTCATATGTCGTCAGTTGTCCTTGTTATAATCATAGATCACGGTCAGACCGTGCATCGTTAAGTCATCTTCGAATGCGTCAAACAACGCATGGCTCTGTTGGAACAACGGGGCGAGCCCCCCCGTAGAAATCACTTTCATCGGCCGATCGCGCTCGGCTTTGATGCGGTCACAGACCTCACGCACCAGCCCCACATAGCCCCAGAACACGCCCGATTGCATACAGGCCACTGTGTTCGTGCCAATCACCTTCTGAGGCTTAGCGATGTCGATATGAGGTAGGGCTGCCGCCGCCTGATGCAAGGCCTCAAGGCTGAGGTTCACACCGGGCGAGATCACCCCGCCAATATAGGCCCCATCCGCGGCCACAACATCAAAAGTGGTCGCAGTGCCGAAATCCACAACGATCAGATCGCCGCCATGGCGATCATAAGCGCCCGCTGCATTGACCAGCCGGTCAGGGCCAACCAGCGTGCCTTCATCGACACGCGGCTCTATCGGCAACAAGCATTCGGGCTTGCCCACCACCAGCGGACGACAATCAAAGAACCGATCCGCAAAGACGCGTAGGTTAAACACAACCCGCGGCACCGTGGACGAGATGATCACGTCCTTGATGTCCAACTCCAGCTCATAGTGCTTAATAAGCGTCGAGAACCAAGTGAAATAGGCATCCGCCGTACGTGCGTGGTGGGTGGATGTTCGCAGCGTGCAGAGGAATTTTTCCCCGTCCCAAATCGAGAAAACCGTATTGGTGTTGCCGCAATCGATGGCCAGAAGCATGATCTCGCCCCCTTAGAAAAACACATCCGCCGCCGGGATCGCCACGACGCCTTGAGCGGTCTTCAACACGAGATTGCCCTCGTTGTCCACTGTCTCAAAGGTCCCGGTCCATTCCTCGCGCATGGTGCGTGCTGTTATGACCTCACCGATTTTCGCTGCGCGCGAGAGCCAAGCGGTTCGGATCGGCTCAAACCCATAGGTCGCAATCTGCGCCTCCCAACGGGCAAATGCCGGGGCCAAAACGTCCAGAAACTCTTCGGGCGTCACGAGAACACCGGTCTCAGACAACAGCGACACCGGCCGCGTGGCCCAGGCCTCAACCTCGCCCACATCAGGCGCAGCCGCAAGGTTCACTCCCATGCCAATCGCGATATGGCTGATGATCCCGCCCGGCCCACCTGCGCTCTCCAGAAGGATACCCGCAACCTTGCCGCCATTCAGCAAAATGTCATTGGGCCACTTCAGCGAAAACCGCGCGCCCTGCCCGGTCACATCACTCAGCGCATCATGCAGCGCCAGTGCCGCCACAAAACTGCGCTTCGCCATCTCACTGGCCTGCGCTGCTGGCCGCATCACCAGAGAACCGGCAAAATTCCCCTCAGGATGGCTCCAAACACGCCCTCGCCGCCCATGGCCCGCCGTCTGCTTTAGACCCAAGATCCACGTCGGCCCCGCCAGATCCGCCGCCATACGCGCGGCCTCGGCATTGGTGCTATCGACCTCAGCCAAGATCCGCCGCCCATATCCTTCAGGCCACTCCGTCATATTCATCTTGCTCCAAATACTCAAAAGGCGCGCCACTTGCGGGCGCGCCTTTCGTCAATTCGTTTAGCTGCTTCAGTTGACCAAAGCCGCCGCCGCAACCTGTGCCAGAGTCTCAACGCCAAAGAGGTTGATCACACCAAAGAGCATCGCAGCTGCTGAGCCCATCAGGAAGACGCTCAGTACCGGGCTGCGGTTCTTGTCGAGCCCGTCTTGATCCTCACCGAAGTACATAAAGTAGACGATCCGCAGGTAGTAAAACGCGCCAATCACCGAGGCGATCACACCGGCCACCGCTAGCCATGCCAAGCCTGCATCATAGGCCGCGCGCAGCACATAGAACTTGCCAAAGAAGCCTACCAGCGGCGGAACACCTGCCAGCGAGAACAAGAGGATCAGCATCGCCAGCGCTTTGCCTGGCTCGCGTTTTGCGTACATGTTCAGCGCATCAATTTTGCTGACGGGCATCCCGTCTTTTTCCATCGACAGGATAAAGGCAAAAGTGCCGATATTCATGGTCACATAGATCGCCATATAGATCAGCATCGCCTGCACGCCAAAGGCCGTACCAGCCGCCAAGCCCATCAGCGCAAATCCCATATGAGCAATCGAGGAATAGGCCATCAGACGCTTGATATCGCGCTGCCCGATTGCTGCGACCGCACCAAGGTACATGGACAAGAGCGACAGCAAGGCCACGATCTGTTGCCAGTCGCCGACCACGCCACCGAAAGCGTCATGCACAACGCGGGCAAACAGCCCCATCGCCGCCATCTTAGGCGCGGTTGCAAAGAAAGCCGTGATCGGGGTGGGCGCGCCCTCATAGACGTCGGGCGTCCACATGTGGAACGGAACCGCCGAGACTTTGAACGCGAGGCCAGACACGATGAACACCAAACCAAAGAGCAGACCCAGAGGGGTATGGCCCTCACCCACTGCCTGAATGATGCCCGCGAAATTCGTGGTGCCTGCAAAGCCGTAAACCAGCGAAGAGCCATAAAGCAGCAGACCTGAGGACAGCGCGCCCAGCACGAAGTACTTCATGCCCGCCTCGGTCGAGCGCACAGAATCCCGACGCAAAGACGCAACCACATAGAGCGCCAGCGATTGCAGCTCGAGGCCCATGTAAAGCGCCATGAGGTCTCCGGCCGAAACCATCACCATCATGCCGACAACGGCCAGCGCCACCAGCAGCGGGTACTCAAACCGTAGGATGTTCCGGCGCGCCATATAGTCCTGGCCCATGACCAAAACAGCCGCCGCAGACAAGAGGATCGTCACCTTGGCAAAACGCGAGAAGGCATCGTCATTGTACATGCCGTTGAACGCGGTTTGCGTGCCGCCCTCGCCAAAGCCGATCCAGGCCGCCAGCAGCACAAAGATCAGAGATGTCACCCAGGTCAACAGACCCGCAAGCCCGTCTTTGCCTGTGTACACCGCGCCTACCAGCGCGACCATTGCGTAGATCGCCAGTAGAATTTCCGGCAGAACGATTGTCAGATCAGCAGAGATCATTCCCGTCTCTCCTTAATGGTCGCCAGCGTGCGCGGCATCAGCCATATGCGCAACGGCGGTGTCATAGTTAGCAATCAGCGCTTCAACCGAAGGGCCAATGATGTCGGTGACCAGCGATGGATAGACACCCAGGATCAGGGTCATTGCCACCAGCGGCGCGAAAATCCATTTCTCGCGCGGGGTCATGTCTTTGAGGGTCTTGAGGCTCTCTTTGATCAGATCGCCCATGACAACCCGACGATAGAGCCATAGCGCATAGGCCGCCGAGAAGATCACGCCCGAGGTCGCAATCGCTGCGATCCAGGTGTTTTTCTGGAAGGCGCCCATCAGCGTCAGAAATTCCCCGACAAAGCCCGAGGTGCCCGGCAGGCCGACGTTGGCCATGGTAAAGAACATGAAGATCAGCGCATAGGCCGGCATGCGGTTCACAAGACCGCCATAGGCGTCGATCTCGCGGGTGTGCATCCGGTCATAGATCACGCCCACACAAAGGAAGAGCGCGCCAGAGATAAAGCCGTGGCTCAGCATCTGGAAGATCGCACCATCGATACCCTGCTGGTTCACAACAAAGATCCCCATTGTCACGTAGCCCATGTGCGCAACGGATGAATAAGCGATCAGCTTCTTCATGTCTTCCTGCACCAGCGCCACCAGCGAGGTGTAGACAATCGCAATCGCGGACATCCACAGGACGAGGTCGGTAAGGACCTCGGACCCGATCGGGAACATTGGCAGGCTAAAGCGCAGGAAGCCGTAGCCCCCCATTTTCAACAGGATCGCAGCCAGAACCACAGACCCCGCCGTCGGCGCCTGAACATGCGCATCTGGCAACCAGGTGTGCACGGGCCACATCGGCATTTTCACCGCAAAAGAGGCAAAGAAGGCCAGGAACAGGAGCGTCTGCAGACCGCCAACGATATGCACGCCTAGGATCGAGAAGCTCTCGGACGCGAAGGTGTGGTTCATCAGGGTCGGAATGTCAGTCGTGCCCGCATCAGCAAACATCGCCACCATCGCCACCAGCATCAGCACAGAGCCAAGGAAGGTGTAGAGGAAGAACTTAAAGCTCGCATAGATGCGGTTCTTGCCGCCCCAGATACCGATGATCAGGAACATCGGGATAAGGCCTGCTTCAAAGAACAGATAGAAGAGCACCAGATCCAGCGCCATGAACACGCCAAGCATCAGCGTTTCCAGCAGCAGGAAGGCAATCATATATTCTTTGACGCGGTGCTTTACGTCCCAGGACGCGGCAATCGTCAGCGGCATCATGAAAGTCGTCAGCATCACAAACAGAACCGAAATCCCGTCCACGCCCATCTTGTACTGAAGCCCCAAGAGCCACTCGCGTTCTTCGACAAACTGCATGCCGGTGTTGTTCGGGTCGAACTCAGCCAGAATGAACAGAGAAACAAGGAAGGTGATCGTGGTCGCGATCAAGGCCACCCATTTGGCGTTGCGTTGCGCAGCAGCGTCGTCTCCGCGCAGGAAGACGAGCAGGATAGCTGCAGCCGCCAGCGGGATGAAGGTCACAATGGAAAGAAGGTTATCCATTAGTGGGATCCTCCGGAGAAGGTCATCCAGGTCACGAGAACGGCGATGCCGATCACCATGGCGAATGCGTAAGTAAAGATGTAGCCCGACTGCGCGCGGCCAGCGAGTTTGGTGAAGAAGGGCACGATGCCCATGGCAACGCCATTGAGGAAGCCATCAATGACCGTTCCATCTCCGCGTTTCCACAGGAAGCGGCCCAGGGCCTGCGCGGGACGCACGATGAGGAAGTCATAGATCTCGTCAAAGTACCATTTGTTCAAAAGGAACAGGTAGAGCGGACGCTGGCTCTCGGCCACTTTGCGCGGCATGCTTGGGTCCCAAATGTAGAACCAAAGCGCGACGATTAGGCCCAGAAGCATCGACACAAACGGCGAGAGTTTCACCCAGGTCGGCACGTAGTGCGCTTCGTGCAGAATGGTGTTTTCTGGTTTGATATAAATCGCTGCTTCGCCCGGCTCATCCGCCATCACGTATTTCAGCTTGGACGCTTTCGGGTTGTTCTCGGCAACGGCTGCAGCCAGCTCTTTTGCGGGTTCTTCATAGTGACCGCCAAAGAACTTCACGACCTCATTGGTTTTGCCAAAGAAGCTGCCATACCAGATCGCACCGGCAAAGACCGCGCCAACCGCCAGAACCCCAAGTGGGATCAGCATGACGCGCGGGCTTTCATGCGCGTGTTCATGGGTGTGCATGTCGCCCCGTGGTTTTCCGTAAAAGGTCAGGAAGATCAGACGCCAGCTGTAGAAAGACGTGAACAGAGCCGCCACGACCAGCATCCAGAAAGCATAGCCGCCGTTGGTTGCCGCATAGGCGCTCTCGATCACTGCGTCTTTCGAAGCAAAGCCCGCGAAGCCGATGTAGCCGCTGAGTGGAATACCAACGCCGGTGATTGCGAAAGTACCGATCATCATCGCCCAGAACGTATAGGGCAGCTTTTTGCGCAGACCGCCATAGTTCCGCATGTCCTGCTCGTGGTGCATGCCGTGAATGACGGAGCCCGCGCCAAGGAAGAGCATCGCTTTGAAGAAGGCGTGTGTGAACAGGTGGAACATTGCGACCGAATACACGCCAACGCCTGCGGCTACGAACATGTAGCCGAGCTGCGAACAGGTCGAATATGCAATCACGCGTTTGATGTCGTTCTGAACGAGGCCCACGGTCGCCGCGAAAAACGCAGTGGTCGCACCGAGGAAAGTCACGAACATCATCGCCTCAGGCGCGAACTCCATGATCGGAGACATGCGGCAGACAAGGAAAACACCTGCGGTCACCATGGTCGCCGCGTGGATCAGCGCGGAAACCGGGGTCGGGCCTTCCATCGCGTCGGGCAACCAGGTGTGCAGGATCAGCTGCGCCGATTTGCCCATTGCGCCAACAAACAGCAGGAAGGCGATCAGGTTTGCCGCGTTCCAGTCGGTCCAAAGGAACCGCACGGAGGTTTCAGCTAACATTGGGCCAGAGGCAAAGATCACATCAAAGTTGATGCTGTCGGTCAGCATGAACAGCGCGAAAATCCCCAGCGCAAAGCCAAAGTCACCCACACGGTTCACCACAAAGGCTTTGATCGCCGCCGCCCCTGCGCTCTGTTTCTTCCAGTAGAACCCGATCAACAGATAGGACGCGACGCCCACGCCTTCCCAGCCAAAGAACATCTGAACAAGGTTGTCAGAGGTCACCAGCATCAACATCGCAAAGGTGAAGAAGCTGAGGTAGGCGAAGAAGCGCGCTTTGTAGTTTTGATCGTGATCAAAGTTCTCGTCATGCGCCATGTAGCCGAACGAATACAGGTGCACGAGCGCGGAAACCGTGGTCACAACGATCAACATGGTCGAGGTCAGACGGTCCAGACGGATCGACCAGCTGGTGTCCAAAGACCCTGATTGAATGAAGTTCAGGATGTGGATCTGCTCGGTTTCAGACCCGTGGGTCAGGAACACAATCCAGCTCAGCAGAGCGGCAAGGAACAAAAGGCCGGTGGTCACATATTGCGCCGCCGTTTCTCCGATGTATCGCCAGCCAAAGCCTGCGATGATGGCGCCCACCAGTGGGGCAAAAAGGATGATCGTTTCCATGCCCGATTAGCCTTTCATCACGTTGACGTCTTCGACCGCGATCGTGCCGCGGTTTCTGAAGAAGCTGACGAGGATCGCGAGACCAATCGCCGCTTCTGCCGCCGCAACCGTCAGGACAAAGAGCGTGAAAACCTGCCCGACCAGATCTCCGAGGAAACTGGAGAAGGCTACAAGGTTGATGTTCACCGCCAAGAGCATCAGTTCGATTGACATCAGCAGGATGATCACATTCTTCCGGTTCAAAAAGAGCCCGAAGATGCCGATGACGAACAGCGTGGCTGCCACCGTAAGATAATGTTCTAGACCTATCATTTTTGTCCCTCGGTCTTTGCGTCGGTCCCGTTTTCTTGCAAAGAAAACGCGTCGATTTCTTTCAGAAATCGGGTCAGAGTCCCTGCCCCGGTTTCACATCTTTCAATTCCATAGCTTGCGCCGGATCACGCCACATCTGCTCCAATACGTTCTGACGCTTGATGTCGCGACGGTGGCGCAGGGTCAGCACGATGGCTCCGATCATCGCCACCAACAGGATCAACCCCGCCAGTTGGAACAGCATGAAATATTGATCATAGATCAAAAGGCCCAGAGCCGCAGTGTTCGTCACACCCTCAGGCGCAACCGCCTCACGCAGCGCCTGCGCGTTCTCGGCTTCGGTCCAGGCGCCAAAGGCCAGACCGAATTGCATCAGCAGAACCACCCCAATCAGCAAGGCAATCGGCAGATATTGCGCCATGCCGGCCTTAAGCTCGGCAAAGTCGACATCCAGCATCATCACCACGAAGAGGAACAGCACCGCGACCGCCCCCACGTAGACGATGATCAAGAGCATCGCGACGAACTCAGCCCCCAGCAGAACGAAAAGCCCGGCAGAGCTGAGGAAAGACAGGATCAGCCAGAGCACAGAATGCACCGGGTTCTTGCTGATCACGGTAAACAGCCCGCCTGCGACCACTGAGATCGCGAAAAGGTAAAAGGCAAATGCAGCGATAGTCATGTGTCATCTTCCTCGGATTCAGCCAGAACCTCTTGCGCGAGTTCCATCACTTTGGTCATGGCAGGGATGCCGGCGAACATGGACATCTGTCCGATACATTCGACGATTTCCTGTTTCGTCGCGCCCGCCTCAAGCAGGTGGCGCACGGTCAGGCGGACCTGAGATTCAGCCTGCCCGCCTAGAACGGTCAAAGCCGCGAGCGTCAGCAAAAGGCGCGTCTTGGCGTCCAGCCCGTCTTTGTTCAGCGTATTGCCAAAGAACATTTCCATCATGTCTTTGGGCATGGTCGGCCAGAGGTTTTCAAACCCCTTAGGCGTGAAGGATTCCAGCGCAGGGTTCATGGCCTTGGCCATGTCCTGATACTGCGCGATCATCGCTTCGAATGGGTTCTTTGGATCGCTCATCGGTAGGGTGCATCCAATTCCAGATTGCGCGCGATCTCGGCTTCCCAACGGTCGCCATTCGCAAGCAACTTTTCTTTGTCGTAAAACAGCTCTTCACGGGTCTCGGTGGCGAATTCGAAATTCGGGCCTTCGACGATCGCATCCACCGGGCAGGCCTCTTGGCAGAAGCCGCAATAGATGCATTTCGTCATGTCGATGTCATAGCGCGTGGTCCGGCGGCTGCCGTCTTCGCGGGGTTCCGCGTCAATGGTGATCGCCTGCGCCGGGCAGATCGCTTCGCAAAGTTTACAGGCAATGCAGCGCTCTTCGCCGTTGGGATAGCGGCGCAGCACGTGTTCACCGCGGAAACGCGGGCTCAGCGGCCCTTTTTCATGCGGGTAGTTCAGCGTCGCTTTGGGGGCGAAGAAATACTTCAGACCCAGCTGGAAGCCTTTGATGAAATCCGCCAGCAGAAAGTATTTCGCGGCGCGGGTGTAGTCGATGTTTGCCATCCTTAGCCTCCGATCGCCCAGCGGGCATAGGCGCCGCCAAAGGCCTCAAATTTCGCGAGGAACGCCACGATCACGACCCAGATCAGAGACATCGGCAGGAAGACTTTCCAACCAATACGCATCAGCTGGTCATAGCGGTAGCGCGGGGTGATTGCCTTTACCATCGCAAAGACAAAGAAGAAGAAGGCCATCTTAGCGACCATCCAAAGTGCACCATCCTCAATGCCCGGGATCGGGGACAACCAACCGCCAAAGAACAAGAGCGACGTAAGCGCGCACATCAGGAAGATGGCGATATATTCACCGGCCATGAACAAAAGGAACGGCGTTGAGGAATATTCCACCTGATAGCCAGCCACCAGTTCGGATTCCGCTTCGGGCAGGTCGAACGGCGGGCGGTTGGTTTCCGCCAAGGCGCTGATAAAGAACAGGAAGACCATCGGGAAATGCGGCAGCCAGTACCAGCTGAAGAAGCCATAGTCTCCGTCCTGCGCGCGGACGATGTCGCCGAAGTTCATGGAGCCAGAGGAAATGATGATGCCGATGATGATCAGACCGATAGAGACCTCATAAGAGATCATCTGAGCTGCAGAGCGCAAGCTCCCTAGGAATGGGTATTTCGAGTTAGACGCCCAACCGCCCATGATCACGCCGTAAACCTCAAGCGATGAGACCGCGAAGACATAGAGGATCGCCACGTTGATGTCGGACAAAACCCATGTGTCATTAAACGGGATCACCGCCCAGGCAATCAGCGCCAGCACAAAGGACGTCAGCGGCGCCAGCATAAAGACCGTTTTATCCGCACCCGCAGGCACAACGATCTCTTTCACCACATATTTCAACGCATCCGCGACGGTTTGCAAAAGGCCCCAGGCCCCCACCACGTTCGGGCCACGCCGCATTTGCACAGCCGCCCAGATTTTGCGGTCCCCATAGACAAGGAACAGAAGCGAGATCATCACAAAGCCCACAACAGCAAGCACTTGCGCGACGATGATGACGCCTATTCCAAGAGGGGTTGTCAGAAATTCAGCCATTGGTCCTCACACCGTGGGTATTCCGTTTTCTTCGCAGGCCGCGACCGTGACTTCTGCGTCAATGGTCTTAAGCCCACGGGGCAAAGCAGGCGACACGGTATAGACCGCATCTCCGAGCCATTTATCGCCCTCGATTTCAATTGTTGTGCGCACGTGGCGCGCAAATCCAAAGCCGCGGATCAGCGCATATTGCGCGGCGGCACATTCGGCATAGTCATCCAGCGCTTCGGGGTCTCGGGCGTTCTGCATTTCCACGTGGAAATTCACCAGATCACCATCCAAAAGCGTGGTTTGAATACCGTCATAGCTTGGGGACAAATCCGACACCTCGCGGGTGACAGAGCCCTCTTGCATCGTGCAAGCCGACAGGCCGGCGACCAGCGCCAGCGAAGTCAGTGCCTTATGCAATGTTGCCCCCATTCTCGGTCTTACTCCGCAGCCAGCGGCGCATCTTTGCGCGCTTTGGCATTGGCCGATAGCTCTGCCATCAAGGTTGAGGCGCGGGCAATCGGGTTGGTCAGATAGAAATCATTGATCGCGTTGCGGAAATCCGCATTGCCGAGGCTGTCCGTCGCCAGCGCTTCGCCTTCGTTTTCAATGACTTCGTCGATTTTCTTGAGGTGCGGCACGTCCGTCACCAGCGCATTGCGCAGTTGCGCGAGGCTGTCGTAAGGCAGCGTCGCCCCAAGTTCGGCAGAGAGCGCCCGCAGGATCGCCCAGTTCTCTTTCGCCTCACCCGGCGCAAAGTTCGCGCGCATGGCCAGCTGTGGGCGGCCTTCGGTGTTCACGAACAGACCGTTTTCCTCTGTGTAGGCGGCACCCGGCAGGATCACATCCGCGCGCATCGCGCCACGGTCGCCGTGAGAGCCCTGATAGATCACAAATGGGCCTTGGTCGATGTCGACCTCATCGGCGCCCATGTTGTAGATGACCTCGGCACCCTCGGTTGCGGCCAAAAGCCCGCCCTCGGTAACCGCACCCACATCCATTGCACCCACACGGCTGGCTGCGGTGTGCAGAACCAAGAGTTTCGACTTGGTTTCCGCAGCGAGCTGTTGAGCGGCCGCGAGGACCGCGAGCCCATCCGCTTCGTTCAAAGCACCCTGGCCGACGATCACAACGGACGGCACATCCAGCACCGGACCATGCTTCCCGCCCAACAGAGTGCCGAGCGCTTTGCGGTCGGTGCCTGCGTGGTGGTAGTCATAAGTCAGATCAGCGGCTTCACCCACCAGACCTACATTCGCGCCATTGATCCACGCCTTGCGGATCCGTGCATTCAGAACCGGAGCCTCTACCCGAGGGTTCGTGCCGATCAGCATGATGTATTTGGCGGCATCGATGTCTTCGACAGAGGCCGTGCCCACGTAACCCGCGCGGTTGCCAATCGGCAGGCGCGCATTGTCGGTGCGGCATTCAACGCTACCGCCCTGCCCTTCGACCAAGGCCTTGAGCGCATACGTCGCCTCAACAGACACCAGATCGCCGATCAGACCCGCGACTTTCTTGCCCTTCATGGCCTCGGCCACTTTGGTCAGAGCCTCAGGCCAGCTTGCCGGACGCAACTTGCCGTTTTCACGCACATAGGGGCGATCCAGACGCTGACGGCGCAGGCCGTCCCAGACGAAACGGGTTTTGTCGGAAATCCACTCCTCATTCACGCCATCATGGTTGCGCGGCATGATCCGCATGACTTCGCGACCCTTGGTGTCCACGCGAATGTTGGAACCCAAAGCGTCCATCACATCGATGGTCTCGGTCTTGGTCAGCTCCCATGGGCGGGCGGTGAAGGAATATGGCTTAGACGTCAGCGCACCAACTGGGCAGAGGTCAATGATATTGCCCTGCAGGTTGCTGTCCAAAGTCTGGTTCAGATAGCTGGTGATCTCGGCGTCTTCGCCACGACCAGTCTGGCCCATCTGGTTGATGCCCGCGACCTCAGTCGTGAAACGCACGCAGCGGGTGCAGGAAATGCAGCGGGTCATCACAGTGCCGACCAGCGGACCCAGATCCAGATCATCCACCGCGCGTTTGGCTTCCTTAAAGCGGGAGCCTGACACACCATAGGCCATTGCCTGATCCTGCAGATCGCATTCACCGCCTTGGTCACAAATCGGGCAATCCAGCGGGTGGTTGATCAGAAGGAACTCCATCACGCCTTCGCGCGCCTTCTTCACCATTGGCGAGTTGGTCTTGACCACAGGCGGCTGGCCCTCGGGACCAGGCCGCAAGTCACGTACCTGCATCGCACAGGACGCTGCAGGCTTCGGAGGCCCGCCGACCACCTCTACAAGACACATCCGACAGTTGCCCGCGATAGACAGGCGCTCGTGATAGCAGAAGCGCGGCACCTCGACCCCGGCCTGTTCACAGGCCTGGATCAGCGTCAGCGCGCCGTCTACTTCCACTTCTTGCTCGTCGATGATGATCTTGCGTAGGTCTGACATACTCAGTTGGCCCTTAACAGCCTGCCGATTTGGCTGGATTTTGCGATTTCAGCACGCCCAAGCGCGCAATAGGTTTCCGCGTCGCCTTTAACGACACCGTTGTTCTTCATGTAGGCTTCGCCCTCGGCCCGCATCGCGGCCTTATTGGCCTCGCTTTTGCGAAAGGCATCGATTTCAGCCTGGCTATAGCCCATGCCCTCTGCTTCGTTCTGAATAGAGTTCAGACGCAGAGCCGCCCGCACCATCCGTGCGGAAATCGACGGGCATGTCTCGCGGATCTCATTGGCGATCCCGATGTTCAACAGACCGTTCCAGACGGATGGAACATCTTTCAGATCCTGCTTCGCCTGAGCCGCGCCTGCCGCAACGACAAATCCTGCAATCAACATCATGCGCATGTGTTTTCTCCTTCCATGGCAAATGCCCCGCGCTTCACTATGCGCGAAGGCCCATTTCCAAAGGAAAAATCGGGCGCTGTTATGCAATAACACGAGCTATTCCCGCCCATTTCGGCGCGGAATTGCCCAGTGTCGGCAAGGATTGACCCAGGATATGAAACAATCAGTCTCACGGACGGCACTGCCCCTTTAAGATCAGGCTGTCGCGATTAACTTGGGTGGCGGCCTCTTCGCTCAGGGGATCAACGTCCCATTTGATGGTCGAGGTGCCGAAGTTCTCAATGCAGTATTCGGTGCCACCATAATGCGCAGCCCCTTTCGCGCCCTCAAGCGAGCGCGACACAGGACCGGCGGTCACGGTGAAAAACGTGCGGTCGTCTTTATCAATCCGCTTGGCGCTAATCCGCATACGCTCGCCATCAAAACGCAAGCCGTCGTCTTTCTTAAGACGGCTACAGCCTGACATCGCAGTCAGAGCCAAAGCGGCGCAGAGGCCGAAGGTTACGTATGAGGACGTCCGCATGGGGTTTCTCCTTACTCGGCAGCGATCGCCGAACGGCGACCCTTTTGCTGTGCCTTGATGCGGTCTTCGATCTCATCGCGGAAGTTGCGGATGAGGCCCTGGATCGGCCAAGCCGCCGCATCGCCAAGAGCACAGATGGTGTGGCCTTCAACCTGTTTGGTCACATCCCACAGCATGTCGATTTCTTCTGGATCCGCATTGCCCTGCACCAGACGATCCATCACGCGCATCATCCAGCCGGTGCCTTCGCGGCAGGGCGTACACTGACCGCAGCTCTCGTGTTTATAGAATTTCGACAAACGCCAGATCGCTTTGATGATGTCGGTGTCATTGTCCATGACAATAACCGCTGCGGTGCCAAGGCCCGAGCCCAGATCGTTGCGCAGGTAGTCGAAATCCATGATTGCGTCGCGCATGTTCTCGCCGCGCACACAAGGCACGGACGAGCCACCCGGAATAACCGCTTTCAGATTGTTCCAACCGCCCCGGATTCCGCCGCAATGCTTTTCGATCAGCTCTTCAAAAGTGATCGACATAGCCTCTTCGACGACGCACGGGTTGTTCACATGGCCCGAGATCGCAAAGAGCTTAGTGCCCGCATTGTTCGGGCGGCCAAAGCCCGCGAACCACTCGCCGCCACGGCGCAGGATCGTCGGCACAACGGCGATGGATTCCACGTTGTTCACGGTGGTCGGACAGCCATAAAGCCCAGCCCCCGCCGGAAACGGCGGTTTCATGCGCGGCATGCCTTTTTTGCCCTCAAGGCTCTCAATCAGCGCGGTTTCTTCACCGCAGATATAAGCGCCAGCCCCGTGATGCAGGAAGATATCGAAATCCCAGCCGGAACCAGCGGCATTGCGACCCAACAGACCCGCGTCATAGGCCTCATCAATAGCGATCTGCAGCGCCTCGCGCTCGCGGATATATTCGCCGCGCAGATAGATATAGCAGGTATGCGCCTGCATCGCGAAAGAGGCGATCAGACAGCCTTCAATCAGCGTATGCGGATCATGGCGCATGATCTCGCGGTCTTTACAGGTGCCAGGCTCGGATTCATCGGCGTTCACGACCAGATAGGCCGGACGACCGTCGCTTTCCTTGGGCATGAAGGACCACTTAAGGCCTGTCGGGAAACCCGCGCCGCCGCGACCGCGCAGACCAGAGGCCTTCATCGTGTCGATGATCCAGTCACGACCCTTTTCAATGATCCCCGCCGTGCCGTCCCAATGGCCACGCTGCTTCGCGCCCGCAAGCGTGCGCTCGTGCATACCGTAAAGGTTGGTAAAGATGCGGTCTTGATCCTTGAGCATCCGGTCTACCCTTTTTCTGCCTGACGCATGCGCCAGATCTGATAAATATTCACAAACGCCCAGATGAGCGCCGCTAAGGCCGCGAAATCGAACAAGAGCGCATAGCGCCCCGCCAGTCCGACCATTGGCCCGATGACTTGAAGAAGCATCCAGACAATCAGCGTTCCGGCGATCACAAGGCTGACTGTACGTCCCTTGCGTGCCATGGCTGTGTCCTTCTCGCGCTCCATCTCGTCCCTCGTGTTGCATCAAGGCGCGACGATCCGCGCCCTGACATGTTCTGTTTTACTTCGCCATGTCCTTGGCCTGCGACACCCAATCGTCCCGCGTGATCCGGCCTTTGAACTTGAGGCGTGCATCGACCCATTCGATGTCAGACGGGCCCCAGGCCGCGATCTGTGAGAAATGGTAAATGCCAAGTTCATTCAGTGTTTTCTCAAGACCTGGGCCCACGCCTTTGATCATTTTCAGATCATCCGCGACGCCGCCTTTCGGCCCATCCAGAACTTCTGGGCTATCGCTTGCCTCAGCAGGTGCCTCGGCGGCAGGTTCAGGCGCGGCCTCTGGTTCAGCTTCGGCGGCAGGCTCAGGCTCTGCGACCGGCTCAGGTGCTGCCTCTGGCTCCGCAGCCTCTGGCTCGGGCGCTGGTTCGGGAGCCGCTTCTGGCTCAGGCGCGGCTTCTGCAACAGGTTCCGCCACAGGCGCTGGCGCAGGTGCGGGATCTGCCGCTGGGGTCGAGGTCGCAGCAGGCACATCATCACCGCCAAGCAAAAAGCCGATCAGCCAATAAGCTATGAAACCAGCAATCAGACCTAAGATCACGGCCAGAAGCCACGCCATGGCGTCTTCGGCAACGAAGTAAACGATCAAAAACACCCCGATGGCGATGACCCATCGAAGAATGCTATGCGTTGAATTTCCGTTTCCGTTTGCCATGTCTAGCTCCTTTTACCCTGTCTTATTAGTCACTTAGTAGACGTCACCTTTAGATACTTTCTTAGAGAACTCGGTCTCTCCACCCTCTGCCAAAATCTTGGCTTGCTCGATCCAACCATCGCGTTCAATGCGACCTTTGAATTTCAAGCGAGAGTCGACCCACGCCACTTCGGCCTCGGTCCATTTTGCAATTTGGTCAAAGTGATAGAAGCCAAGCTCGTTGAGCGTCTGCTCAAGCTTTGGTCCCACACCTTTCAATTGTTTCAGATCGTCTGCACCGGCTTTGCGCGCAGCTTTCATGCGGCGCGGTGCTTTTTCCTTAACCTCGGTAGCCCCTGCGGCGGCTTTCTCGGCCTTGGGCGCGGCTTTCTTTGCAGGTGCTTTCTTGGCAGGTTTTTGGCCTTGCTGCGCGGCTGACTTCGGACGTTCTGCCGCCGCGGGCGTCGGATCCGCCGCATCGCGACCCGCGACTTTGCCGTCTTTGCCAATCCAAGGCGTGGTCAAAGGCACCTCAGTGCCATCGATCCGCTTGATGCTGTCGCCCAAATCGGTCGCCAGTTGTGCAGACGCGTTGTACTTGGTTTTGCCAGAGTCAAACTCACCCAAAGAGGTTAACCCGTTCAGAGGCTCTGCCGCGTAGCGACCGTTCTGAGGACCCGGGACCGGAACCTCGCCACGTGCCATTTCGTCGATCATTTCGCCAAGGCGTGCAGCCGTCAGGTCTTCGTAGTAGTCCTTGCCGATCTGCGCCATTGGAGCGTTTGCACAGGCGCCAAGGCATTCGACCTCTTCCCATGAAAACTTGCCATCTGCAGACAGCTCATGCGGGCGTTCGGCGATCTTTTCTTTGCAAACTGCGATCAGATCTTCGGCGCCGCAGATCATGCAGGACGTCGTGCCGCAAATCTGCAAATGCGCAACGGAACCAACAGGTTGCAGTTGGAACATAAAGTAGAAGGACGCGACCTCAAGCACACGGATATAGGCCATGCCCAAGAGATCCGCGACCGCCTCGATGGCTGGCTTAGACAGCCAGCCCTCTTGCTCCTGCGCGCGCCACAAAAGTGGGATCACGGCAGAGGCTTGGCGACCCTCAGGATACTTAGTCATCTGCGCTTCGGCCCAGGCCTGATTGGCGGCTGTGAAGGCAAAGCTTTCAGGTTGTTCGTGATAAAGACGACGCAGCATTAACGGTCAATCTCCCCAAAAACGATATCCATGGTGCCGATGATCGCGGCCACATCAGCCAGCTGGTGGCCTTTGGACAGGTGGTCACAGGCCTGCAAATGCGCATATCCCGGCGCGCGGATCTTGGCGCGATAGGGCTGGTTTGTGCCGTCGGCGACCAGATAAACGCCAAACTCACCTTTCGGTGCTTCAACCGCAGCATAGACCTCGCCCGCAGGGACGTGGAAGCCTTCGGTGTAAAGCTTGAAGTGATGGATGAGGCTCTCCATCGAGGTCTTCATATCAGACCGTTTTGGTGGCGTCAGCTTGCCCCGCGCCAACACGTCGCCGGTGGCTTCGCGCAGTTTCACGATAGCTTGGCGGATGATCGATACAGACTGGCGCATTTCTTCCATACGCATAAGGTAACGGTCATAGCAGTCGCCGTTCTTGCCCACAGGGATCTGGAACTCGAACTCGTCGTAGCACTCATAAGGCTGTGCACGACGCAGGTCCCACGCAAGGCCAGCAGAGCGTGCCATGACGCCAGAGAAGCCATATTGCAGCACGGTTTCCTGATCCACGACGGCGATATCAACGTTACGCTGCTTAAAGATCCGGTTTTCGGTCAACAGCCCATCGATATTGTCCAGACGCGCTGGGAAGGTAATCGCCCATTCCTCGATATCGTCCAAGAGCTTGTCGGTGATGTCCTGATGCACGCCGCCGGGACGGAAGTAGTTCGCGTGCAGACGCGCGCCACAGGCCCGTTCGTAAAAGATCATCAGCTCTTCGCGGTCTTCAAAGCCCCAGAGCGGCGGGGTCAGCGCGCCGACGTCCATCGCTTGGGTGGTGACGTTCATCAAGTGGTTGAGAACACGACCGATTTCGCAGAACAAAACGCGGATCAGCTGGGCGCGACGCGGCACCTCGGTACCTGTCAGCTTTTCAATGGCCAGACACCAGGCGTGTTCCTGATTCATCGGCGCCACATAATCCAGCCGGTCAAAATACGGCAGGTTCTGCAAATAGGTGCGGCTTTCCATCAGCTTTTCGGTGCCACGGTGCAGCAGGCCGACGTGCGGGTCGCAGCGTTCTACGATCTCGCCGTCCAGTTCCAGAACCAGACGCAACACGCCGTGCGCCGCAGGGTGCTGCGGGCCGAAGTTGATGTTAAAGTTGCGGATTTTCTGTTCGCCCTGCAGCGCGTCTACGCTGCCGTCGTCAAACTTGGAGCCGTCCATCATTTCGCCTCCTCCTGCTTTTCGTCACCCGGCAGGATGTAATTCGCGCCCTCCCAAGGGGACATGAAATCAAACTGACGGTATTCTTGCGTCAGGCTCACCGGCTCATAGACAACACGCTTGAGCTCTTCGTCGTAACGCACTTCCGTGTATCCAGTGGTTGGGAAGTCTTTGCGCAACGGATGGCCACGGAACCCATAGTCAGTAAGCAGGCGGCGCAGGTCTGGGTGATCTGTGAAGATAATCCCAAACATATCAAAGACTTCGCGTTCAAACCAATTCGCGCCTGCATGGACAGGTACGATAGACGGCACCATATCCTCTTCGCGGATCGAGACCCGCAAGCGCACCCGTTGGTTCTGGTGCATGGACAGGAAGTGATAGACCACGTCAAAGCGTTTCGCCCGCTCTGGATAGTCCACAGCGGTAATGTCGATCAGGGTCGAGAATTTGCAGGTCGGCTCGGTTTTCAGGAACTCGACAAAGGCCAAGAGGTTGCTTGGGGCCACGTCAATGTTCAGCTCGCCGAAGCTGACGTCCCACGCCAGGACGCAATCGGTACGTTTGGCCTCGATCAGAGCGCCCAGTTCGTTCAGTGCTTCACTCATCGTACCAAAGTCCCTGTGCGGCGGATCTTACGTTGCAACTGCAGGATCCCGTAAAGCAGTGCTTCCGCTGTCGGAGGGCAGCCTGGTACATAGACGTCGACAGGAACAACCCGGTCGCAGCCGCGCACAACCGAATAGGAATAGTGATAGTAGCCACCACCATTCGCGCAAGATCCCATGGAAATCACATAACGCGGCTCTGGCATCTGGTCATAGACCTTGCGCAGCGCAGGGGCCATTTTGTTGGTCAGGGTTCCGGCCACGATCATCAAATCCGACTGACGCGGAGACGCGCGCGGCGCGGTGCCAAAGCGTTCCAGATCGTAACGCGGCATCGACAGCTGGATCATTTCCACAGCACAGCACGCCAGACCAAAGGTCATCCAGTGCAGCGAGCCGGTCCGGGCCCAGTTGATAATGTCCTCGGTCGAGGTCAGCAGAAAGCCCTTGTCCTGTAGCTCGGCATTCAGAGCCTGCGTCGCGACTTCTTTGTCAGCACCCGCAGAGTTCGCACCTGTCACTACTCCCATTCCAAGGCCCCCTTCTTCCACTCATAGGCAAAGCCAATTGTCAGAACGCCCAGGAACACCATCATCGACCAGAAGCCGACCATCGAGATGTCCTTAAAGGCCACAGCCCAAGGGAAGAGCATCGCGATCTCGAGATCGAAGATGATGAAGAGGATCGAGACCAGATAGAACCGGACGTCGAACTTCATCCGCGCATCGTCAAACGCGTTGAAACCACACTCGTAAGCGCTGACTTTTTCAGGGTCGGGATTTCGAACGGCAACAACAACAGCGGCGAGAATAAGAACAAGGCCAAGTGCAATGGCGATGGCCAGAAACACGAGGATCGGGAGGTACTCCCTCAGCATCTCTTCCACAGGGTGGCTCCTTTCATGCACAGCAGCGTGCAGTCTAGATGGCTGTATCAATCATCGTGGGTTTACCTGTGCCCTCTTGCGTGGTCAACCAAAAGGGCGCTTTCTCACCTTAAATTGTGAACCATTTGTAAACCCACACTAGATATGCGCTGAGCGTCCTGCGGGCGGCGGTGAGGTGATCGGCCTTTGGGAAAGGCAGATTTCCTCAAGAAGCCAGCAAAATCGCCTTAAAAACATAGTATTTCTACGGGTGCAGAAAACGCGCGTTGAAAGGCCAGTCATCAGAGCGGGATTGTAAATTATTTTTCCACGGTCTTGTTGACTAATTTTCTAAGAAACCCAACGCGGTTTCCGCTTTTCAAAAAACGCAGAAACGCCTTCCTTCGCGGTCTCGGTTTCCCAGCATGAAACCAGCTCGGAAATGCTGTGATCGATGGTCTCTTCGGTGATGTTACCCCCAAGTGCGAGGGCCAGACGTTTGGCCCGCGCAACGGCTTCAGGTGCAGCGCTCAGGTATGGCAAAATCTCGGCCTCAACGGCCGCATCGATCTCGTCTTTGGCCACCACCTTGGCGAGCAACCCAAGCTCTTTTGCCTCGCCTGCATCAAACAGACGCGCCGACATGAACACGCGTCGCGCATTGGCCTCTCCCATACGGGCGAGGACATAGGGGCCGATGGTGGCCGGGATCAAACCAAGTCGCGTCTCAGTGAGACCCATTTTGATCCCCTCAACCGCAATCGCCACATCACAGACCGAGGCCATCCCAACGCCGCCGCCAAAGGCATTGCCTTCAATACAGCCGATCAAAGGTTTGGGCAGTGTGTTTAAAGCATTGAGCATCATTGCGAGCGCTTTGGCTTCGCGCGCACGGGTCTCGGCATCCGCCGCCATCTGTTCTTGCATCCAGCCAAGATCACCGCCTGCGCAGAAACTCTTGCCGGCCCCCTTCAGCACAACGACCCGAACATCCGCGTCCTGCCCCAATTGCCTTGCCGCTTCCGTCAACTCTTGGATCATCAGGGCCGAAAGCGCATTGTGCTTTTCCGCTCGGTTCAACAAAAGCGTCGCCACGCCGCGCGAGTCAGTCTCCATCCGAATTGTTTGAAACGCGCTCATTTTATTCTCCTGTGCGCATGGCCCGTGCCATGTCAGCCGCTTTTGCCAGAACGTCGGCATCTAAACCGGTGTCATACCCCAAAGCCTCAAGCCGTGCCTGAACCCCTTCGGTAGCAACATTACCCGCGGCGCCCGGCGCATAAGGGCAGCCCCCTAGCCCACCGACCGCCGCATCAAAGACGCGAAGGCCTTGATCCAGCGACGCCTCGATATTGACCAACGCACGACCGGATGTGTCGTGATAATGGCCTGCGAGTTTTTCGACCGGAACCTCTTGGCTCACCACCTTCAGCATCGCGGTAATCCGCTCGGGCGTGGCTTGTCCGATTGTGTCACCCAGCGAGATCTCATAGCAGCCCATGTCAAACAGATCCCGCGCGACCTTCGCAACCTGCTCTGGCGCGACGGGCCCGTCATAGGGGCAATCCGAAACGCAGCTTACATAGCCGCGCACCGGGATGCCCTGCGCTTTGGCCGCCTCAGCGACTTGTGCAAATCGTGCGAGGCTTTCTTCGATGCTGGCGTTGATATTGGCCTTTGAGAACCCCTCAGACGCCGAGCCAAAAATCGCGATTTCATCCGCTTTGGCCGCAACCGCGCCGTCAAACCCGCGCATGTTGGGAGTCAGCGCCGCATAGGACACGCCATTTGCCCGCGTGATACCCGCCAAAACATCCGCAGAATCCGCCATCTGAGGCACCCATTTCGGGGACACAAAACTCGCCACTTCGATGCGACGAAACCCGGCAGAGCTTAGGCGATCGACCAGCGCAATCTTGTCCGCCGTTGCGATCTGTTGTTTTTCGTTCTGCAGACCATCGCGCGGGCCCACCTCGAATATCTCAACAAACTCAGACATCTAAACCTCGGGAACAGGATAAAAATCCTGCGCATAGAAGTTTTGCGGCCCTTCTTTGGCCAATACGGATTGATAGGCGGGGCGCGCCTCAATGCGGTCGATATAGGCGCGCACGTTTGGAAATGGCGCGAGGTCGACAAAGAATGGCACAGCGAAAAGGTTAAACCCCAGCATAGTATCCGCCGCCGAAAAGCCGCTTGGCAACAGCCAGTCCTGCCCATCCAAAGCTGCCTCAATAACCTTCACAGACGCCTTTAGCCGAGCGACTTCGAGCTTTAGAACGACTGGCGAAGCTTTGGCAGGCGGGCGTAAGAACACCATCTGCAAATTCAAGGACGCAATCGTGCTGGCCTGGGTTTCCGCATAAGACAGCCACTGAAGAAAGGCGATGCGCTCAGCCTCTCCGGCCAGACGTCCCAATGCGTGCTCCGGCCGCGTTTCACAAAGGTATTCGGTGATAGCGGGGCTTTCAAAAATCACCTGCCCGTCGATCTCTAACGCAGGCGCACGACCACCCGGGGATTTTGCGAGATAGGCCGGATCGCGCAGGGATCCATCCGTGATCGCGTAGGTCTCGACATCATAGTCGAGCCCCATTTCTTCCAGCAGCCACATAATGCGCATCGAGCGCGAGTAAGGAATATGATGCAGAGTGATCATTCGGCGCCCTCTTCCATTAGGATCAGAACATCGCCCGCATTGACCTGAGCCCCTTCCGAACAAGGTACTTCAGACACCACACTATCCATGCCAGCAAGCAAAGCGTGCTCCATCTTCATGGCCTCGAGCACCGCAAGCCGGTCGCCTTTCTTGACCACATCGCCGGGCTTAACGAAGAGCGCCTTGACCACGCCCGGCATCGGAGCGGCCACAGAATTCCCTGCAGCATCGGCATCGGTCTGACAATCCAAAGGATCAACGACCTGAAACGCCACGCTTTGACCCGCAAAGACTGTAATTACACGCCGCTCCGCCGCATGCGCATGAACAGGCTGCCCGTCACAAGTCCATACTCCCGCCGCGCAGCCAAACTCAAAGGTGTCGCCCAGCGCTTGGACCGCAATATGGGACGGGCTATGTACCTCGACAGCAACGGGATAGACCTCTTCCTCAAGCGACAGATCAAAGCTTTGGCGCAGAGCGCCCCAAAGCGAGAACCCGCTTTCTGGGGTCAAAGATGGCAGAACCGCAAACAACCCGGCCTGCGCAACAATCAAAGATGTGACACCCTGTGCTGCGATCAGTTGGTCATAGTCCCGCGCGATCAGGCCCGTGTCGACCTCACCTTTGGAAAACCCCTCATGAGCAGCCAGTTTTGCCAAAAACCCGAGGTTCGTCACTGTCCCAGCAAGCTCGGTCTCGCCCAGCGCACGGCGCATCTTGGCAAGCGCAATCTCGCGCGTCGCCCCATGGGTGATCAACTTTGCCACCATCGGATCATAGAAAGGCGAGATCTCATCTCCGGCCCGCACACCACTGTCCGCGCGACAGCCGTCCGAGAACTTCAGGTGCGAAATCCGGCCAATCGCTGGCAAGAAATTATTGTTCGCATCCTCCGCATAAAGGCGCGCCTCAAAACTGTGTCCCGTGATCGTCAGATCCTCTTGCGCCATAGGGATCGGCTCCCCGCTGGCCACGCGCAGCTGCCATTCCACCAGATCCACGCCCGTAATGGCCTCAGTCACAGGATGCTCCACCTGCAAGCGCGTGTTCATCTCCATAAACCAGAAACGATCCGCCCTAAGACCGTCCGAGCCGTCCACGATAAACTCAACAGTACCCGCGCCCTTATAGCCAATCGCCTCCGCAGCCCTGACGGCCGCCTGCCCCATAGCTTCACGCACTTCTTCGGTCATGCCAGGCGCTGGCGCTTCCTCAAGCACCTTCTGGTGACGACGTTGCAAGGAACAGTCGCGTTCAAAGAGATGCACGGCACGCGTCCCGTCTCCAAACACCTGAATTTCAATATGACGCGGGTTCTGGATGAACTTCTCGATGAGAACATCTGCATTGCCAAAGCCCGTCATGGCCTCGCCCTGCGCACTCGCCAAGGCCTCCGCAAAATCAGACGCGGTTTCAACGATCCGCATCCCTTTGCCACCACCTCCAGCAACAGCCTTGATCATAACCGGATATCCAATGCGCGCGGCTTCCTCGGCCAAGAAAGCCGCATCCTGATTGTCCCCATGATACCCCGGCACAACAGGAACACCCGCCTCAACCATCAAAGCCTTCGCCGCATCCTTAAGCCCCATAGCCCGGATCGCAGTAGAGCTTGGCCCAATGAACACCAGTCCCGCAGCCTCTACCGCATCAACAAACTCAGGATTTTCCGACAAAAACCCATAGCCCGGATGAATAGCCTCTGCCCCCGTGGCCAGCGCCGCCTCAATAATGGCATCCCCACGCAAATAGCTCTCTGCAGGCGCAGCTCCGCCAAGGCTCACCGCCTCATCCGCCATCGCCACATGCTTCGCGCGCGCATCCACATCCGAATGCACCGCCACACAGGCCACACCCTTCGACTGAGCGGTCTCTATCACGCGGCAAGCGATCTCTCCGCGATTGGCAATCAGGATCTTTTGAAACATCACCTGAACCTCGTTTCTCTTGCATCAAATATCCCGGGGGAATTGGCCGCCAGGCCAAGGGGGCAGCGCCCCTTACATCCGGAACACACCAAACTTCGTCTCTTCAATCGGCGCACAAAGCGCCGCCGACAGGCTCATCGCCAAAACATCGCGGCTCTTGCGCGGATCAATGATCCCATCATCCCACATGCGCGCCGAGGCATAGAGCGGGTGGCCCTGCGCCTCAAACATATCAATCGTAGGCTGTTTGAATTCGGCTTCCTCTGCCTCAGACCAGCTTCCGCCTGACCGCTCAATAGCCTCTCGCTTCACGGTGGCCAGAACCCCCGCCGCCTGAGGCCCACCCATCACGGAAATCCGCGAATTCGGCCAGCTCCACAAGAAGCGCGGAGAATACGCCCGCCCCGACATCCCATAGTTGCCAGCCCCAAAAGAGCCCCCAACCAGCATCGTCACCTTAGGCACGTTGGTGGTCGCCACAGCCGTCACCATCTTGGCCCCATGGCGCGCAATACCTTCGTTCTCGTATTTCCGCCCGACCATAAAGCCCGTGATATTCTGCAGAAACACCAGTGGTATATTGCGTTGGCTGCACAGCTCGACGAAATGCGCACCCTTCTGCGCGCTTTCTGAAAACAGCACCCCATTATTGGCAACAATCCCAACAGGGCATCCTTTCACATGCGCAAAGCCCGTCACCAAAGTCTCGCCAAAGCGCGGCTTGAACTCATCAAAGCGCGAGCCGTCGACCAGACGCGCGATCACTTCGCGAATGTCATAGGGCTGACGCAGGTCGGTGGGCACCACACCCAAGATCTCAGCAGGATCATAAGCAGGCTCCTCTGAGCTCTGCCAAGCCACGGTCTTGGGCTTTTCAATATTCAGATTACCCACAGCCCTGCGCGCCAAAGCCAAAGCATGGGCATCATCCTCTGCCAGATAATCCGCAACGCCAGAGAGCCGTGTATGCACGTCCCCGCCGCCCAGATCCTCGGCACTCACCACCTCACCCGTCGCGGCTTTCACCAAAGGCGGCCCCGCAAGGAAAATCGTTCCCTGCTCTTTCACAATGATCGAGACATCCGACATCGCAGGCACATAAGCGCCGCCCGCCGTACAAGAGCCCATAACGACCGCAATCTGAGCAATCCCCTTAGCGCTCATCCGCGCCTGATTGTAAAAGATCCGCCCAAAGTGATCGCGGTCGGGGAAAACCTCATCCTGATTGGGCAGGTTCGCCCCACCACTGTCCACCAAATAGATGCAAGGCAGACGACATTCCTCGGCAATCTCCTGCGCCCGCAGATGTTTCTTAACCGTCATCGGATAATAGGTGCCGCCCTTCACAGTGGCATCATTACAGACCACCATGACCTCATGGCCCATCACGCGGCCCACACCGGCAATAGCTCCAGCGCAAGGTGCCGCACCATCATACATCCCATGCGCCGCCGTCGCCCCGACCTCCAGAAACGGAGACCCCGGATCCAGCAAATTCGCAACCCGCTCACGTGGCAGCATCTTGCCTCGGCTCAGATGACGCTGACGGGATTTCTCACCACCGCCCAAGGCCGCCGCTGCCGCTACATCATTAATCTCTTTGAGTGCCGCCAGATGCCCTTCGACATTGGCCTTAAAGCCCTCAGAGCTTGGAATTGCAGAAGACGAGAGCTTCATCACATCTTCCCCATCAACTCGCGGCCAATCAGCATCCGGCGGATTTCAGACGTGCCAGCCCCGATCTCCATCAGCTTCGCATCACGGAATATCCGGCTCACGGGCGTTTCATTCATGAACCCCATGCCGCCCATGGCCTGCACCGCCTGATGCGCAACCTTCATGGCCTCCTCAGAGGCATAGAGAACACAAGCCGCCGCATCCTGCCGCGTGACCTCGCCTCGATCGCAGGCCTTGGCGACCTCATAGACATAGGCGCGCGAGGAATTCATCGCCGTGTACATATCGGCGATCTTGCCCTGCATTAGTTGGAAGTCGCCCAGAGACTTCCCGAACTGCTTGCGCTCTTTCAAATAGGGCATCACCTCATCCAAACAGGCCGCCATAATCCCTGTGCCAATGCCCGACAGCACCACCCGTTCATAATCCAGCCCTGACATCAGCACCTGAACGCCTTTACCTTCTTCGCCCAGGACATTCTCAAAGGGCACCTCAACGTCCTCAAAGATCAGCTCGGCCGTATTGGACCCGCGCATCCCCAGCTTGTCGAAATGCTTGGAGGTCGAGAAGCCCTTCATCTCTTTCTCAATCAGAAAGGCGGTCATCCCGCGCGACCCGGCATCGGGGTCCGTCTTGGCGTAAACCACCAGAGTATCTGCGTCCGGCCCATTGGTGATCCAGAACTTATTGCCATTCAGCACATAGCGGTCATTGCGCTTCTCGGCCCGCAGCTTCATCGACACCACATCTGAACCCGCGCTCGTCTCTGACATTGCCAACGCGCCAACATGCTCGCCGGAAATCAGCCGTGGCAGATACTTCGTCCGCTGCTCATCGGTGCCGTTGAGCTTAATCTGATTCACACAGAGGTTGCTATGTGCCCCATAGGACAAAGACACCGAGGCCGAGGCCCGCGCGATCTCTTCCACCACGATCACATGCGCCAAATAACTCATGCCAGCGCCGCCGTATTGCTCATCCACCGTGACGCCCAGCAACCCAAGCTCGCCCATTTCGCGCCAGAGTTCATTGGGAAAGGCGTTGCTCGCATCAATCTCGGCAGCCAAAGGCTTCACCCGCTCCTGCGCCCATCGGTGGGTCACCTCGCGGATCGCCTCGATATCCTCGGGCATGTCAAACTTCATCGTGTGCAAAAACATGGGCTGATCCATTTATTGAACATTTGTTCATTTATAACCACAAGACAAACACTCTGACAAGCGCGCCGCAAATGTTGCGACGCGACGTCCTAAAGCGTTTCGCGATAAACTTGGCGCTCAAGTTTGACGCGAAACGCTCGTAACCTATTGATTTTGTGAACGTTTCCCAATCAACCTGAGTCTGAGGTTAATCGCGAAACGCTTTGTCTTTCTCTTGCCAAAAATATCTGCGCCGCAGGCTTATCCCGCCTGAAACACCGCGCTGACCTCTGCCTTGATGATCCGCGCAATCAAGGCACAATCCTCTTCGCTAAAGGTCAAAGGAATACGCATATCGATAATGCCATCCAAAACCCGATCCGTGCGCGTCATCGGCTCTGACGGCGCATATCGCCAGGAATCATAGCGCGAGGTAAAGGCGACAGGCTCACGCCCACCGAACCACTTGAGCTCAACCCCACGCGCCTTACAGCGGTCTATGACCTCATTCACTTTGTCCGCCGTCCAATCGAGTAGTAGAAACTGGATCGACGAGCCAACGAAATATTCCTCTTCCGGCCGCTCTACGATTGTCAGCCCAGGAGTCTCGCGCAGCCCCGCCTCAACCACCTTATAGCGCGCATTCCAGCGCTCGGCCTGCTCGGGCAAGGCCTGCAGTTGAGGCCGCAAGATCGCAGCTCTCAGATGATCCATTCGGCCCGAAACATTCGGCGTCGTGTATTTGACCTTTTCAAAGACCTCAGCAGGCGGCACCGCCCCGTGGCGCTCATAGAGCATGTAAGACCCGCTCAGGATCGTCGCCCGCGCCATCAGGTCGGCATCATCTGACACCAGCAAACCACCCTCGCCGGAGTTGGCGTGCTTATAGGTCTGCGTGGAGTAGCACGCCATATCGCCCCAAAGCCCAGACGCTTTACCGCGCCAAGAGGCCCCCATCGTATGTGCGCAATCTTCAATGACGCGGATCTTCTTGGCCGCGCAGATCTCCATCAAAGCATCCATGTCACAGAGATGCCCGCGCATGTGGCTCAACATCAGCACATCAGCCTGATCTGCTTTCGCCGCTAAGTCCTCAAGATCAATGACCAATTCCTCGGTGACGCCCACAAAGACCGGCACCGCCCCAACAGAGGCAATCGCACCCGGCACAGGCGCCAGCGTAAAGGCATTGGTCAGAACCTTATCGCCTGGACCGACCTCCATCGCGCGTAAGGCTGCGCCCATGGCATAGCCACCAGAGGCCACCGCCAGACAATAGCTCACCCCAAGCTGCGCCGCGAATTCTTGCTCAAGCAGCGAAACCTCACCCAGCTCGCCCTCGGCCACATTGTAACGATGCAGCCGCCCGCTTTGCAGCACAGCCATCGCGGCGTCGATCCCTTCTTGAGGGATCGGTTCTTGTTGGGTGAAATTGCCGGTAAAGATCTCTGTCATGGCGTCACTTTTTCAAGGCATGCGCGGATTGGCAAGAGGCGTTACGCCGTACCGATCAAGCGCTCTACGATCTCGGGCAGCTCTGCGTAATCAGACATCAGCGCCTCCGGTGCAAGTGCAGCCATATCCTCGCCGCTCGGCCCAAAAGTCACGAGGATCGAAGGCACGCCCGCAGCCTTGGCTGTATTTCGATCCGTATCGCTGTCGCCCACCAATACCGTATGCGGCATCTCTCCACCCAGCCGCGCAACGGTTTCCACCAAGGGGGCCGGATCAGGCTTGCGCACGGGCAGCGTATCTGCTCCCACAAGCGCCTCAAATGCATCCCGCACGCCCAGTTCTTTCAGCAACTGATCCGCCAGACCCTCGGGCTTATTGGTGCAAATCCCGACGCCATAGCCTTGCGACTTCAGCGCTTCGATTGTTTCCATCGCGCCGGGGTAAATCCAGCTATGCTCGCAAATTGTCTCACCATAGGCTTTCAGCAGCACTGGGTAGTACGCCTCTACCGTTTCAAGGCTGTAACGATCCGTGCGCTCAAGGCCCACGGTCAACATCCGCTTACCACCCCGCAACGCAACACCCGCATCGCGACCTACAGAAAGAACATCCCCTAACCCCATGTCGCGAAAGCAATAATTCGCTGCAGCCAAAAGGTCGCCGCTAGTGTCCGCCAGCGTCCCATCCAGATCGAAAACAACGGTTTTGCGCATAGCTGCCCCCTCAATCGGCCCAAAGCGCGGCGGTTTTCTGCCAAGCCCTGTTACAAGTCGCAAACATCTTTGATGCTTTCCCCACTTGCACGACCCCCGCACTCGGATAAAACGAGCGGGTTAGAAATACAAAGAGAAATCTTAATGTCTATTGCACTGGTCATCCTTGCCGCTGGGAAAGGCACTCGGATGAACTCGGATCTCCCGAAAGTCTTGCATCAGATTGCGGGCGCGCCCTTGCTGGTGCACGCCATGAAATCCGGGGCGTCGCTCTCGCCTGAGAAAACCGTTGTGGTCGCGGGGCACGGGTTTGAGGCGGTGAAGAAAGCCGCTCAAGACTGGGACGAAGTCGCCGAGGTCGTGCATCAGGAAGAGCAGAACGGCACGGGCCACGCCGTCATGGTCACGCGCGCGGCACTGGCGGGCTTTGATGGCGACGTCATGGTGCTCTATGGCGATACGCCCTTTGTGCAGCCTGAGACGCTGGAGCGCATGGTCGATGCGCGCGGAGACCACGCGATTGTCGTACTGGGGTTCAACGACGATACCTCTGAAAAATACGGCCGTCTGGTCATGGAGGGCAAGACGCTCACCGCAATCACCGAATACAAAGACGCAGATGACGCCACCCGCGCGATTGATTTTATGAACAGCGGTGTGATGCTGATCAAAGGCGATGTACTGTTTGATCTGCTGGATGAGACGAATTCTGAAAACGCCTCTGGCGAATACTACCTCACCGATATCGTTGAAGTTGCCCGCGACAAGGGCCTGACCTCCACCGCGATCTCTTGTGATGTCGCGGAAACCATGGGCGTCAATTCCCGCGCACATCTGGCCGAGGCGGAAGCCGCTTTTCAAGCGCGCGCCCGTGCCGAGGCCATGGAGGACGGGGTGACTTTGGTCGACCCCTCAACTGTCTTTCTGGCCCATGATACGGTTATTGGGCGCGATACAGTCATTGAACCCAATGTCTTCTTCGGCCCCGAAGTCACCGTGGAATCCGGCGCTCATATCCGCGCCTTCAGCCATCTTGAGGGCGCGCATGTCTCGCGCGGCGGAGTCATTGGCCCCTATGCGCGCTTGCGCCCCGGCGCGGAACTCGCTGAAGACGTCAAGATCGGCAACTTCGTCGAGGTCAAGAACGCGCAGATCGATGAGGGTGCGAAGGTCAATCACCTCTCTTATGTGGGTGACGCCCATGTGGGCGAAAAGGCCAATATCGGAGCGGGCACGATCACCTGCAACTACGATGGCGTGATGAAGCACAAAACCACCATCGGCAAAAACGCCTTTATTGGATCAAACACGATGCTGGTGGCCCCCGTCACTGTCGGAGACGAGGCAATGACGGCCTCTGGATCCGTTATCACCAAAAACGTAGGCGACGGCGCCTTGGCACTGGCCCGCGCCGAACAAATTGAAAAACCCGGCATGGCCCGCAAGCTTTTTGAGATGCTGCGCGCCAAGAAAGCCAAACTTTCTAAGGACAAATCATAATGTGTGGGATCGTTGGCGTTCTGGGGCATCACGAAGCCGCCCCAATTCTGGTCGAGGCGCTGAAACGCCTTGAATATCGCGGCTATGACAGCGCAGGCATCGCAACCGTCAAAGATGGCGCGCTGGATCGCCGTCGCGCGGTGGGCAAGCTGGTGAACCTCTCGGACCTTTTGGTGCATGAACCATTGGCGGGTAAATCCGGCATCGGCCATACCCGTTGGGCCACGCACGGCGCGCCATCGGTCTATAACTGTCACCCGCATCAGGCGGGCCCCGTCGCTGTTGTCCACAACGGTATCATCGAGAACTTTCGCGAGCTGCGCGAAGAGCTTTCCGCCGCAGGCTATGGCTTCACCACGGAAACCGACACTGAAACCATCGCCCTGCTGACGCAGATGTACATGGACGCAGGCGACGCGCCTGTAGACGCAGCCCACAAGACGCTCGCGAAGCTGGATGGTGCCTTCGCGCTTGCCTTCCTTTTCGAAGGCGAAGAGGATCTGATCGTCGCGGCCCGCAAAGGCTCGCCCCTGGCCATCGGTCACGGCGACGGAGAGATGTTTGTCGGCTCTGACGCGATTGCACTTGCGCCTCTGACCGATGAAATCACCTACCTTGAAGAAGGCGACAGCGCGGTCCTCACCCGCACCTCGTTAGAGATCCGCAACGAAGCCGGAGACCTTGCCAATCGCGCCAAAAAGAAAATCGCCATCGACTCAGCCCAGGTCGATAAGGGCGGCTATAAACACTTTATGGCCAAGGAGATCGCCGAGCAGCCGACCGTCATCGGCGAGGCGATCAGCCATTACCTGACGCAAGACGGAACGGATATCGCTCTGCCTGCAGAGATCGACTTCACCAAAATCGACCGCCTGACCATGGTGGCCTGCGGCACGGCATTCTATGCCTGTATGACCGCCAAATATTGGTTTGAACAATTGGCGCAGTTGCCGGTCGAGATCGACGTGGCCTCGGAATTCCGCTACCGCGATCCGGTGATCACCAAGGGCACCGCAGCCCTTTTCGTCAGCCAATCCGGCGAGACCGCCGACACGCTCGCAGCACTGCGCTATTGCGAGGGCAAGGCCGAACAGATTCTGTCGGTCGTCAACGTCGCAACCAGCTCGATCGCGCGGGAATCTGACGTTGCCCTACCGATCCTTGCAGGCACCGAAATCGGCGTGGCCTCGACCAAAGCCTTCACCTGCCAATTGACCGTTCTGCTGATCCTCGCGCTGAAGGCCGCCAAGGACCGCGGCACCATCGAGGACGCGCGCTACCAAGAACTCTTGACCGAACTGCGCGCCTTGCCCGGCATCATGAACCATGCGCTGACCATCGAAGCAGTCACAGAAAAGATCTCGCGCAAGCTGGCCGAGGCCCGCGACATCCTGTTTTTGGGCCGTGGCGTGATGTATCCACTCGCGCACGAAGGCGCGCTTAAACTGAAAGAAATCAGCTATATACACGCCGAAGCTTATGCATCCGGAGAGCTGAAACACGGCCCCATCGCCCTAATCGACAAGAAGGTTCCCGTGGTGGTTTTAGCCCCGCGCGACGGGCTCTTTGATAAGACGGTCTCCAATATGCAAGAGGTCATGGCCCGTAACGGGAAAGTGCTCTTGGTGTCGGATTCCAAAGGCCTGATGGAAGGTGGCGAAGGCACATGGGAGGCCATCGCCATGCCCGATGCAGATCCTGTCCTGACCCCGATCCTCTATGCGATCCCGGCCCAGCTTTTGGCCTATCACACGGCCGTGTCCAAAGGCACCGACGTGGACCAGCCGCGCAACTTGGCGAAATCGGTGACGGTGGAATAGGCTTTACGGCGCGCAGGCAATGCGTAGTCTGGCGAGGACATGACCAAGGAGAGCTTGATGTCCTCTTACGAAACCTTGCCAGACAATCTTCCCACGCCCGAGGATGACGGCGCCTGCGCGCATCTGGAAGGCATGCCCTTGCCTGATCTGGACTTGCCGACCACCGGCGGCGGATCGGTCAACCTCTCTAAACTGCCGCGCAAAACAGTGGTCTATTGCTATCCCATGACCGGCGTGCCCGGCGTCGCACTGCCTGACGGCTGGGACGAGATCCCTGGCGCGCGGGGCTGCACGCCGCAATCCTGTTCTTTTCGCGATCACAACGCTGAAATAAACGCGCTTGGGGCCGATGTCTTTGGTCTCAGCACGCAGGACAAGGCCTATCAGGAAGAAATGGCGGAACGGCTCCACCTGCCCTTCCCCGTGATCAGCGACGCTGGGTTCGCTTTGATAGAAGCGTTGAACCTGCCGACCTTCGAAGCCGACGGTAAACGCCTCACCAAACGTGTGACGTTCATCATCGATGGCGGCAATATCACCGCCGTTCACTATCCGGTATTCCCCAGCCACTCTGACCCGGATTGGGTCATGGCGCAGTTGAAAGAGACCTAGCCATGGGCACGCAGTATCCAGAACTCAGCGATGCGCATATCAAGTTCATCGGCCAGCAGCACATTTTCTTTGTCGGTTCCGCTGCCACAGATGGGCGGGTGAATATTTCTCCCAAAGGCATGGACAGCCTGCGCGTTTTGACCCCAAACCACATCATCTGGCGCAACATGACCGGAAGCGGCAATGAAACCGCAGGTCATCTGGCTGAGGTCAATCGGATCACGCTCATGTGGTGCGGATTTGAGAAACTGCCGATGATCCTGCGGGCCTATGGTACGGCGCGGACCTTGCACCCAAGGGATGCAGAGTTTGACGGTTTCAACGCCGATTTCCCGCCCTCTCCCGGCGCACGTCAAATCTATGATGTGACCATAGAAATGGTACAGAAATCATGCGGTTACGCGGTGCCCTTCATGAACTTTGCGGGCGATCGAGATGTCTTGAAAAAATGGGCCGAGGACAAAGGCCCAGACGGCGTTCAAACCTATTGGGAAAAGCGCAATCAGCAGACCATCGATGGCAAACCCACAGGGATCATCACGTGACCATAGACGAGGCAATCGCCGAGCTACGCGCGCATATCGAACCCGGTCGCGCCGAGGGCATGGCCGCCTATCACAAACAGACCCGCGAGGTCTGGGGCATCCCAAACCCCGCGACCAATGACGTCACCAAAGGCTGGCGACAGCGATTGACGGTCGAGGAACGGGTGCAGCTCGCCTCGGATCTTTGGCAGACCGATATCTTTGAAGCACGGCTTGCCGCCGCCAAAGTCCTGACCCAAGCGCGCATCAAACCTGATGACACGGGCGCGTGGGATCTGATCCAAAGCTGGGTGCCCGATTTTGACAGCTGGGCCATCGCCGATCACGCCTGTATGGCCGGCCAAAAGCGCCTTGTGGCCGACCCCACCCGCGTGGATCAGGTCGAGGCCTGGACGCAGTCAGACCACATGTGGACCCGCCGCGCGGCGCTGGTGATCACCCTACCCTGGACCAAACAGAACTTCCCGAAACCTGCCGAACTAGAGACCCGCGACCGCGTGCTTGGCTGGGCCGCAGGCTACGCCTCCGACCATGATTGGTTCATCCAAAAGGCGGTGGCCTGGTGGGTCCGTGACCTCTCAAGACACGATGCCGCCCGCAGCCGCGCCTTCCTCGACACCCATGGCGAGAAAATGAAACCCTGGGCGCGCAAAGAAGCCGCACGTCATATGTCCTAAATCACGCGTCACGCGTCGGTGAAGCCCCTTGCAGCGCCAAGGGCTTAGGCATAGTTTGCAGGCATGATAGCTCCGCTTATTGACCCATTCATGCGCCCGATCACCTATCTGCGTGTCTCTGTGACCGACAGATGTGATTTCCGCTGTGTCTATTGCATGGCCGAGGACATGACCTTTCTGCCCAAGCGCGACTTGCTGACGCTTGAGGAGTTGGACCGCATGTGTTCGGCCTTTGTCGATCTGGGGGTCGAGAAACTGCGGATCACCGGTGGCGAGCCTTTGGTGCGCCGCGATATCATGACGTTCTTTAAGGGCATGTCGCGCCATCTGGACAACGGCGCTCTGAAAGAGCTGACGCTGACCACGAACGGCAGCCAGTTGCACCGTTTTGCGGATAAGCTGGCGTCTTATGGCGTCAAACGGATCAACATCTCGCTTGATACCATCGTGCCCGATAAATTCGCGGCCATCACCCGCTGGGGCAAGCTCGACAACGTGTTGCGCGGCATCGATGCGGCACAGAATGCGGGCATGCGGGTCAAGATCAACGCCGTCGCTCTGAAGGATTTCAACGACAGCGAGCTTTTCACGATCACCGAATGGTGCAAGAGCCGCGATATGGATCTGACCTGGATCGAAGTCATGCCAATGGGCGACCTCGGCAATGAAGACCGTCTGGGCCAATATTGGTCACTCGAAGACCTACGTGGCCAGCTTGCCCAGCAATATTCGCTGACAGAGCTCTCGGAACGCACCGGAGGCCCTGCCCGCTATGTGCGCCTTGAAGAAACTGGCCAAAAGATCGGCTTTATCACTCCTCTGACCCATAATTTCTGCGAAAGCTGCAATCGCGTGCGCCTGACCTGTACGGGTCAGCTCTATATGTGCCTCGGTCAAGAAGACATGGTCGATCTGCGCGCACCGCTGCGAGCGTCGGAAAGCAACGGTCCGGTCAGCGAGGCCATCCGTGATGCGATCAGCAAAAAGCCAAAGGGCCATGATTTCGACTATTCCCGTCAACGCATCGACGGTCAGATGTCGCGCCACATGAGCCACACCGGCGGATGAAGACGGACCAAGAGGCCGCGCCGCTCCCGACGCTCTACCGGCTCTACACGGTGGGCGCGCAAATGGCGTCACCGATCCTGGATCGTATGCAGCGCAAGAAGCTGCAGAAGGCAGGTATTCCGAATGCCCGCCTGAACGAGCGCGCGGGCTTTGCCAGCATCGAACGCCCATTGGGTCGGCTTTTGTGGATCCACGCGGTGTCCGTCGGGGAAACCCTGTCGATTTTGGACGTTCTAAAAGAGCTGCGCGCACAGGCGCCTCGGATGACCGTGCTTTTGACGACCACGACCACCACCGCGGCCGAACTCGCGGCAAAACGGCTGCCTGAAGGCTGCATCCACCAATTCGCGCCGCTCGACACTCCAGCGGCCACCAAACGCTTTCTGGAACATTGGCAGCCTGACCTCGTGACATTTGTCGAAAGCGAAATCTGGCCGCATCAGATCGTGAGCGTGCACGACGCCGAAATTCCTCTGGCGCTGATCAATGCACGGCTCTCGGCAAAATCCCTTGCGTCATGGGCCAAACGGAGCGACCTCGCGCGGGCGCTGTTTGGGCGGTTTACTTTGATGCTCTGTCAGACCGATCCGGTGCGCGACGGCCTGCGGGTCTTTGTGCAAGAGCCGTGGAAAGTGGTGACTTCAGGAGACCTCAAGAAATCCTCAGATCCCCTGCCCGTTGATGATCTGGAAAAGGCCCGACTGGCCCGCGCAATTGGCGACCGCCCGTTTTGGCTCGCTAGCTCCACCCATGAGGGTGAAGAAGAATTGATGAGCGAGGCCCATCGGCAGTTCGTGTCGCAGCATGAAAACGGTTTGATGATCCTTCTGCCTCGCCATCCTGAACGCGGCCCAGAACTGGCTGAAATGCTACGCGCAGAAGGCTGGCCCCTCGCGCAACGCAGCAAGGGCGAGCCCATTACTGACGATACTCAGATCTATCTGGCCGATACGTTAGGCGAGACGGGTCTGTTTTACAGCCTCACGGATCTGGTTTTCGTGGGTGGCTCTTTTGTGCCTGTCGGCGGGCATAACCCTTACGAGCCCGCCCATATGGGCTGCGCCATCCTGCACGGCCCGCTTTATGCGAATTTCGCACAGGCCTATGCGGATATGGCCGAGCAAGAAGCGAGCCTTGAGGTCGCGGATGCGGACGCTCTAGGCCAAGCGCTCTGTGACCTCTGGGGCGATGATGAAGTCGAGCTTTTGCAGGCCAATGCCAAGTTCTACATCGAAGCAAGCCGCAATATCCGCAAGGATGTGGCAGGCCATCTGCTGGCGCTGATTGATACCTAGTGCAGCCGTGATTTGATCCGGCGGATAAGATACCAGACCAAGCCGATCACCGGCAGGGTCAGCCCCGCGATCAGCACGCTTTTAGATACCCCAAAGACGCCAGCCAGCGGCATGAACAAATAGCCCGCGAGTGACACCGCGTAGTAACTGATGGCGACCACCGAGAGCCCCTCAACCGTTTCTTGCAGGCGCAACGCAAGATGCGCGCGTTTGTCCATGCTGGCTAAAAGCTCTTGGTTCTGCTCCGAGCGCGCCACATCGACCTTTGTCCGCAACAACTCACTGGCGCGGATGGATCGGTCTGCCAGTTGATTAAGCCGGTCTTGCGAGGCTTCAATCGTGCGCATCGCAGGATCAAAGCGGCGCATCATGAACTCACCAAAGCTCTGACGCGCCATGAAAGGCGTCTCGCGCAGGACGTCGATCCGCTGCTTCACAATCGCGGAATAGGCCTTGGTCGCACCAAACCGATAGGACGAGCGGGCAATCGCGGCCTCAAGCTCCTGAGAGATACTGAGCAGGCCATCCAGCGTCTTCTCCGCCTCGGCATTGCCTGTCATGTCATCCATGAGCCGCGTCAGCTCGACCTCAATCTGGCCTGTCCGCCCTGCCATATCCCGCGCACGAAAGAACCCGAGCATCGACATGGCTTTGTAGGTCTCGATCTCGCAGATCCGCTGGGTGACCCGCCCGATCCGTCCAGGACCGCAGTCCTTTTTGGGAAAGATCGCAAAGCGCAAGTGGCCGGCGGGATCGACACGGAAATCGCCAGCAACGACGGCGGATTCATCCAGAACAAAGCTGCAGGCCATGCTTTCCGGCACGAACCATTCACGCATGTTATTCAGAACATCCTCATCCTTGCCCTTTTCCTCAACGCGAATAAGCGCAGAGGTCACGCGCACGCCGGGTGCCTCTTGCAGCCAGTCATGCGGGAACACCTCAAAGGCAGCAGGGTCAAATGGGCGATCCGTCAGGCCTTCGGAAAAGATCGTATAAGTGACGAACTCAGTATGTTGCTCCCACTTTATATTATGCTTGCCGATGGTGCCGGAATAATGCGTGGCCCCCGGTTGCGGATGTGGCGCGCCATAGCGGTCCAGCAGAGCGATCAAATGCGCCAGATCCCCATCGCGATCCCGCCCTGCGGCTTGATCTTCTTTCTTGATCGCCAGGAACGCAACGGTCGCCGGAGCGTTGAAAGACGGGAACGGGCGCGCATGCAGCTCGTTGGCGAGCTTAAATCGCAGGGGGTGATCAGTGATTGGGGTCATGCGCGGTCTCCGTTTGAACGCAACATGGCTGAAATGCCCCAAAAGGTCAATATTTTGTTTTAATTCAATAGCTTACCAGAATGCAATGGTATACACATGCCCCGCAGCCGGAAACTTTCAAAGTTTCCGGAATCGATTTCTTTGAAAGAAATCGGTCACTTGCAGCAAAAAGGGCGCCCCGTTGGACGCCCTTTTCTAAGTTATCTTTGATCGCTTACTGGATCATAGTCAGCAGCGTGTCGAGGGACGCTTTCGCGTCGCCATAGAACATGCGTGTGTTTTCCTTGTAGAACAGCGGGTTTTCGATACCGGAATACCCGGTGCCCTGACCACGCTTGGAGACAAACACCTGCTTGGCTTTCCAGCATTCCAGAACCGGCATGCCTGCGATTGGCGAGTTTGGATCCTCTTGCGCCGCTGGGTTCACGATGTCGTTGGAACCAATGACAATCGCCACGTCGGTCTCTGGGAAATCATCATTGATCTCGTCCATCTCCATCACGATGTCATAAGGAACCTTCGCTTCGGCTAAGAGCACGTTCATGTGGCCCGGCAGACGCCCCGCAACAGGGTGGATCGCAAAGCGCACCTCTTTGCCCTTAGCACGCAGTCGACGGGTCAGCTCCGCCACGTTCTGCTGAGCTTGCGCCACCGCCATGCCGTAGCCCGGGATGATAATCACAGAGTCTGCTTCATCCAGCGCGGTCGCCACGCCTTCGGCGTCTATCGCGATCTGCTCGCCTTCGACTTCCATCGCAGGACCGGCCGCGCCACCAAAGCCGCCGAGGATCACGCTCACGAAAGAACGGTTCATCGCCTTACACATGATATAGCTGAGGATCGCACCAGAGGAGCCCACCAGCGCGCCCACAACGATCAGAAGGTCGTTGCCAAGGGAGAAGCCAATCGCTGCGGCTGCCCAACCAGAGTAGCTGTTCAGCATAGACACAACGACCGGCATATCCGCGCCACCGATGCCCATGATCAGGTGATAGCCGATAAACAGCGCCATCAGGGTCAGGATATAAAGCGGCAGAACGTTGCCGGAGTTCAGATACATGATCAGCGCGATCACAGAGATCGCCGCCGCCGCTGCATTTAGGATATGACCACCGGGCAGTTTTGTTGCAGCAGAGGTCACACGACCAGAGAGCTTACCATAGGCAATCACCGAGCCCGTAAAGGTCACAGCACCGATCCAGATCCCCAAGGCTGCTTCGACCCGCAGGATATTGATCTCGACCGCGTCTTTCTTGGCCAGCAGCGCGGCAAACCCCTCAAGGGATTTCTTTTCAGCCGCATCCATGCCCATGACATTGATCAGCTCGAAATGCGCGTTAAAGCCCACAAAGACTGCCGCCAGACCGACCAGCGCGTGCATACCCGCCACCAGTTCTGGCATCTGGGTCATCTCGACCTTGGACGCCAGCTGATAGCCAATCAGACCACCCGCCGCGATCAGAACGACCGACAGCCACCAAAGGCCTGCGCCCGGGCCGATCAGTGTTGCGAAGACCGCCAGCGCCATGCCGACAATGCCATACCATACCGCGCGTTTCGCGCTTTCTTGTCCGCTCAGACCACCCAAGGACAGGATGAAGAGAACGGCTGCGACCACGTAAGCCGCTGTAGTGAAACCGAATTCCATTGATCTCTACTCCTTAGGATTTCTGGAACATGGCGAGCATGCGCCGTGTCACGAGGAAGCCGCCAAAGATGTTGATCCCGGCCATAAAGACCGAAGCGGCGGCAAGGATGATCACCAACCCCGAGCTTGAGCCGATTTGCATCAGCGCACCCAGAATGATGATCGAAGAGATCGCGTTGGTCACAGCCATCAGAGGCGTGTGCAGGGAATGCGAGACGTTCCAGATGACCTGAAAGCCGACAAAGACCGCCAGAACAAAGACGATGAAGTGCTGCATAAAGCTTGCAGGCGCCACAAGGCCCACGCCCAGCATCAGCGCGCCACCGACAGCCAACAGTGTGACCTGCTGTTTGGTCTGCGCTTTAAACGCAGCCGCCTCTTCGGCTTTGATCTCTTCTGGGGTCTTTTCTTTGACCTCAGGCTTCTTCTGCGCCGCAATCGCAGCCACTTTTGGCGGTGGCGGCGGGAAGGTGATCTCGCCTTCAAAGGTCACGGTCGCGCCGCGGATCACGTCGTCTTCCATGTTGTGATTGACTTGACCGTCCTTCTCAGGGGTCAGGTCAGCCATCATGTGACGGATGTTGGTCGCGTACAAAGTCGAGGACTGAGCCGCCATGCGCGATGGGAAGTCGGTATAGCCGATGATGGTCACGCCATTGTCGGTTACGATCTTCTCGTCAGCGACGGTCAGCTTACAGTTGCCGCCCTTCTCGGCTGCTAGGTCGACGATCACAGAGCCGGGCTTCATCGCGGCAACCATGTCTTCGGTCCACAGCTCTGGGGCTTCACGGTTCGGGATCAGCGCGGTGGTGATCACGATGTCAACTTCTGGCGCGAGTTCGCGGAACTTCGCCAGCTGCGCTTCGCGGAATTCAGGAGAGGACACAGAGGCATAACCGCCAGTGGCCGCGCCGTCCTGCTGTTCTTCTTCGAAATCCAGATAGACGAACTCAGCGCCCATGGATTCAACCTGCTCGGCCACTTCTGGACGCACGTCAAACGCATAGGTGATCGCACCCAGCGATGTAGATGTGCCGATCGCGGCAAGGCCCGCAACACCCGCACCCACAACCAGAACCTTCGCCGGAGGCACTTTGCCCGCCGCGGTGATCTGACCTGTGAAGAAACGACCAAAGTTGTTCCCCGCTTCGATAACAGCACGGTAGCCCGCGATATTTGCCATCGAAGACAGCGCGTCCATCTTCTGAGCACGCGAAATCCGTGGTACCATTTCCATGGCGATCACATTCGCGCCTTTGGATTTCGCCAGCTCCATACCCGCTTCATTGGCGGCAGGATTAAAGAAGGAAATCAGCGTCTTGCCTTTGGTCAGACGCTTAAGCTCTACTTCTTCAGGCTGGCGGACTTTGGCGACGATATCGCAGGCCTTCCACAGTGCCGCTGCAGTGCCGATGACCTCGACACCTGCCTCTTTATAAGCGTCATCGGAAAAACCAGCCGCAGCGCCGGCCCCTTTCTCAATCGCGCACTCATAACCCAATTTGATCAGCTGCAAAGCTGACGCCGGCGTCATCGCAACACGCGACTCCCCCGCAAAGATCTCCTTCGGAGTTCCGATTTTCACGTCTAATGTCTCCTCACCTAACGGTGTTTATGCTTCTCAACCCAAGAACCGAGATCCGTTTACTTGCAAAACCCCTGTCTCACAAGGCTTTGACGGACCTATAGGGAGTAATACGCATGTGAGCGCTAAACTACGCATGCGACATTTCACCCGCAGGACACGACAAAAATCTAAGGTTTCAGGGTCACGTTCCCACTTCGATTGCTAATATATGAAAATCTTTAGGCCACATAGCGTAATATTTGCACTTGCAGAACGACGTCACGGCAATTACGCTGCGATGCAGCAATTTTCTAGCATATTCACCCAACGTAAACTTGGGATTGCGTGAGGAATTGTTGGGCTATGCCGTCAGCGATGCTGCCAACATACGCGCAAGCACGTCGCGGCGGTTGTCAAAACCTGCATAATCAGATTGACCGGCCTTCAACCCATAAAGAGCAAGGCCCATGATGTCGGCCACAACCGCCGCATCGCTGCCATAGGCTTCCAAACTAAGACGTTTAGCGCTCGCTTCGCGCTGCAACCAATCCGCATAAACTTTGGCGACTTTTTCCTGTCCGGTTTTTGCTTCGGCATGGCTGGCTGAATTATGTGTATCCAACAATTCGTCGCCATGCGGGGATTCCAGCAAGAGTTTAAACGTCTCACCAGCATGTTCAGCAAAAGCCGCGGTTAAAAGATCAGCAACCGACCCTTCTTGCGAAAACGCCTCTTCGACCTTGCTGGCGACGCTGTCGTAGTAAGCCACGGTCATGGACCTTTGGATGTCTTCTTTATTGCGAAAATGCAGATAAAGCGCGGCGCGCGACATGCCGGCGGCTTTGGCGATATCCTCCATAGAGGTTCGCCGGAACCCATAGGCGCGAAAGGTTTCGAAGGCCGCCATCATGATGGCCTCGGTCTTGCTGTCTTTTTGTGTCACTGTATCGGCCACTGGCTGCCCCTGACATTTCTGTCAGATAATGTTATTCATACATATGACACAAATCTACAGCCTATTTGATTAAATTCAAGTGACCGCAGATGCCAAACTAGGCAGATTTTAGCAATGTCGTCGCTTGCTTATCGTTTGACCAGGCATGAACGGCTTGCCCAAAGGCCTCAAACAACGGCCGACTGACCGGATCCGCTGCGGCGTTGTACTCGGGGTGCCACTGCACGGCGAGCGTAAAGCCCGGCGCATCAGAGACATAGATCGCCTCGGGCGTCCCATCTGGCGCATGGCCGTCGATCACCAAACGCGGACCAGCGGTTTTGATCCCCTGCCCGTGCAGCGTATTCGTCATGACCTTCTGCGCGCCCATCACCCGATGAAACACGCCGCCTTCCTGGAAGGTGACTTCATGGCGCAACGCGAATTTCTCTTCGAGCGTGCCGTCAGGGGGCATGCGGTGATTGTCGCGCCCGGGGAGGTCTCGGATTTCGGGATAAAGCGATCCGCCCATGGCGACATTCACCTCTTGGAAGCCACGGCAGATGCCAAGGATCGGCTGCCCTGCTTCGACGCAAGAGCGGATCAACTCTAACGCAACTTCGTCACGCGCACGGTCAAATTCGCCATGTGCTTCGGTAGCGGCTTCGCCATATTCTTCGGGATGCACGTTAGGGCGTCCACCCGTGAACAGAAACCCGTCACAGGCGTCCATCAACTCGGGCACGCTGACAAATCGAGGGTCTGACGGGATGATCAGTGGCATGCAGCCCGCCACATCCGTGACGGCTGTCGAATTCATCGTTCCCGCGGCATGGACGGGATATTGATCGTTCATCAGATAGGCATTGCCAATGATACCAACGATGGGGCGCGCCATGTTCAGCCTCTTATTGCTTCTGAAAAGATACGCTACACGAAATTTTCCGAAACCCAACGTCTCGATTCACATAACGTGGCTGTGCATCAGCACACAGAAGCCAAATGGCGCACTTTTGGGCGTTAGCCTTCGCCGGTGAGGCCCGCTGACGCGATACCCGCCAATCCAGCCTCGGCATCATTGTCCGAGGTGTCTCCGGTCACACCGACCGCGCCAATCACGCTGCCTTTTTTGTCACGCACCAGAATGCCACCAGGCACGGGCACAACCTGACCACCATAGACACCGTTTACAGCGGCCATGAAATAGGCCTGCTGTTCGGCCCGCGCCATCTGGGCAGACCCGGACATCCCCAACATAACCGCGCCATAGGCCTTGCCATGGGCGATTGCGAAACGGCCGGGTGCCGCGCCGTCTTCTTTTTCAAAGGCGATCACATGGCCGCCCGCGTCCAGCACGACGACGGACAGAGGCTTAAGCTCCATCTCGCGGCCTTTTTCCAAGGATTTGCGAATGATCGTGCGCGCCTTGCGCAATGAGATTTCAGCCATTTAAGCCCCCTAGGTCCAGTCTTACTCGATTTCGTAAACCAACGGTTAAACCGCTGGCAGCTGTTGTGTGGCGCAGTGAATGCCGCCGCCGATTTCGCCAAGCGCATCCACATTCAGAGCGACAATCTCGCGCCCCGGATAGTGCCGTGCCATGGCTTTTGCGGCCTCTTTGTCGGCCGCCCTATCTCCGAATTGCGCCATGATCACCGCACCATTGCATGCATAGTAATTGGCGTAAGACGCCACAAAGTCCAGTGCTTCAACCCGGCGGCGAATTGGCTCGGGGATGACGTCAACCCTAAGGCCTGCTGAGCGGAGCGCTGCGAGCGTTTCTTCAGCCGCAAGATGAAAAGGATCCGCCGGATCAACCTCTTGCGGCATGTTCACAAGCACGCGCCCAGCGCCAGTGAATCGCGCGAGGCTGTCGATGTGATAATCGGTGATGTCCTCGCCATAGACACCCTCGGACCAGATCATGCGGTCCGCGCCATAGGCATCGAGCAATCCATTTTCGATCTCTTGACGCGACAGGCCCGGATTGCGATTCCTATTCACCCAAGAGCTTTCATGCGCCATGAGCAGCCCATGGCCATCGTGTTCCACGCCTCCGCATTCGCCGACAATACCCGAGGGGACAAGATCAAAGCCCAGCGCGTCGGCCACACGTTCCGCCACCCGCGCATCATGGCGATCACGTTGTTTACCGCCCCAGCCGTTGAACTGAATATGGCTGACCACACGCTGAGTGCCGCGAAAGGCCGTCAGAGGGCCTGAGTCCCGTGCCCAGAGGTCTTCGGTCGGGATATCCCAGAGCTCCACCCGATCCGACAACAGTTTACGCGCCGCGCGGTGCTGGCTTTTGTCGGCCAGCATCACCACCGGTTCGAAATCGGCAATTGCATTGGCAATCCGCGCGATGGTGCTCTGCACATCTGCCAGCCACCAGCGATCATCATAGACCGCACGACTGTTGGGCCATTGCATAAAGGTCAGCTCATGTGGCCCCTCTTCGGGCGGAACATAGAGGCCTTGGGTCGCGAGTGCATGGGTTCCAGTCAGCGCAAGCCCCCCGGCTGTCAATTTCATAAAGTCTCGACGTGAGCGCATACAGCCTCCGAGATACAATATGCCCCTTTATGCCGAAGCTTTCAGCTCGAGTCGACGGGCATGCAGGACAGGCTCGGTATAGCCTGACGGCTGCACACGGCCTTTGAAGACCAGATCACAGGCGGCCTGGAAGGCAATGCCAGCGAAACTCGGAGCCATTGGCGCGTAAAGCGGGTCGCCTGCGTTCTGACCATCCACGACGGCAGCCATCTTTTGCATGGACGCCATGACCTCGGCCTCAGACACAACGCCATTGTGGATCCAGTTCGCCAGATGCTGCGCCGAGATCCGGCAGGTCGCGCGGTCTTCCATCAGACCGATGTCATTGATGTCAGGCACTTTGGAACAGCCAACCCCCTGATCCACCCAGCGCACCACATAGCCAAGGATGCCCTGACAGTTGTTATCAACCTCATTGGCGATTTCCTCGGGCGACCAATTCGCGCCTTTGGCCAGAGGGATCTGCATGATGTCCTCACGCGCGGCGCGGCGACCGCCCTCTTTGAGGCCGTTCTGAACGCTCATGACGTCGACCTTATGGTAATGCAGCGCATGGAGCGTCGCCGCTGTCGGGCTTGGCACCCAAGCGCAAGTCGCACCGGACTGCGGGTGGCCGATCTTTTGATCGAGCATCGCCTCCATCATGTCAGGCATGGCCCACATGCCCTTACCGATCTGCGCTTTGCCCTGCAGGCCGCATTCCAGACCGATATCGACGTTCAGCGCCTCATAGGCCGCGATCCAGCCTTCTTTCTTGATATCATCCTTACGCAGGAAGGCGCCTGCCTCCATCGAGGTGTGGATCTCGTCGCCTGTGCGATCAAGGAAGCCAGTGTTGATAAAGGCCACACGCGATTTCGCGGCGCGGATACATTCCTTAAGGTTCAGCGATGTGCGACGCTCTTCATCCATGATACCGATCTTGACAGTATTGGCGGGCAAGCCCAGCGCCTCTTCGACGTGGTTAAAGATGCGGTTGGTGAAAGCGACCTCTTCGGGGCCGTGCATCTTGGGCTTCACGATATAAACAGAGCCATGCACCGAGTTGCCGCTTTCCCGCGCCAAATCGTGCTTAGACACCAGAACCGTGGTCATGGCGTCCATCAGGCCTTCCATGATCTCATTGCCGTCTTTGTCCAGGATCGTGGGGTTGCTCATCAAATGTCCCACGTTGCGGATCCACAAAAGCGCGCGACCCTTCAGAACACGCTCTTTGCCTGCAGGCGTTTTGAACGTCACATCCTCGTTCAGCTTCCGCGTGACCGTCTTGCCGCCCTTCTCAAAGCTCTCTTGCAGATCGCCCTTCATGAGGCCCAGCCAGTTGCGATAGGCCAGCACCTTGTCCTCTGCATCCACGCAGGCGACCGAGTCCTCACAGTCCATGATCGCAGACATAGCGGCCTCGACAATCACATCGGCAATGCCCGCGGGATCGTCTTTGCCAATTGGGTGGCTTGGATTGATGATGACACGGATATGCAGGCCGTTTTTGACGAAAAGCAGCTCTGTCAGATCCTCGGTGATGCCGACAAACTGCTGCACCCTTTCCAGATTGGCGATCGTGTCGCCAAGACGCACAACAAACTGACCGTCTTGGAAATCGAAACCGGTGACATCGGCCCATTTGGCGTCTTTCAATGGCACGGCCTCATCCAGATGTGCCTTGGCAAAAGCAACCACCTCGGCCCCGCGTGCCGCGTCATAGCCACCCGCCGACGGCGTCGTGCCCATCGCATCCGTGCCATAGAGCGCATCATACAAAGACCCCCAACGCGCGTTTGCCGCGTTCAGCGCATAGCGGGCGTTGGTGATCGGCACCACAAGCTGAGGCCCCGGCACCCAAGCGATCTCGGGATCGACATTCGCGGTGTCGATCTGGAAATCTTCGCCTTCAGGCAGCAGGTAGCCGATCTCTTCGAGGAAGGCTTTATAGGTGTCGAAATCAAAAGCCTGGCCCTTGTTAGACATGTGCCAAGCGTCAATTTTCGACTGAATATCCTCACGCTTTTGCAAAAGCGCGCGATTTTCGGGACCAAAGTCATGCACCAGCGTGCTGAGGCCCGCCCAAAAGGCGTCAGCCGTCACTCCAGAGCCGGGAAGCGCCTCATTCTCAATGAAATCAACATATTCCGCAGCAACCTGCAGGCCGTTTTTGTTGATGCGTGTCATGGCGTGTCCCTCCAAAATGCGTCTTAAGACCCGAAATTCGGTCCGATTTTCCATTTACCTAGTCTGATTTCCGAACACCATCAACCGTTTTGGTAAAATTATTTTACCAAAATTTCCAAGAAACTGTTTCGGCGCTGAAGAAGGCAGCAGCAGAAAGCCTTGCAGCCCCCGCCTGACAGGATACATCTATCGCACCACAATTTACGGAGTGCGATGATGCGCGATGCGGCCCCTCAGACGATCTACCTCAAGGACTACACCCCCTTTGGCTATCTGATCGACAGCGTCGAGCTTACGTTCAAATTGCACCCCACCAAGACGCGCGTTCTGTCCAAGATCGCGTTTCGCCCCAATCCTGAGGCCACCGACACGCGTTTCTTCCTCCATGGCGAAGAGCTGACGCTGATCTCGGCCAAGATCGACGGCCAAGACGTCACGGTACGCCATGAGGACGGAGGCCTAGAGGCCGACGGACCCGCGCGCGCCTTTATCTGGGAGGCCGAGGTCGAGATCTCTCCGTCGACCAACACCGCGCTTGAAGGGCTGTATATGTCAAACGGCATGTATTGCACCCAATGTGAGGCGGAAGGGTTTCGCAAGATCACCTATTATCCTGACCGCCCAGATGTGATGGCCACCTTTGATGTGCGTATCGAAGGGGAGGAACCGATCCTGCTGTCCAACGGTAATCTCGGCGCTGCGGGCAAAGGTTTTGCGGAATGGTCCGACCCCTGGAAAAAGCCCGCCTATCTCTTTGCTTTGGTCGCAGGCGATCTTATCAACCATCCCGGCAGCTTCACCACGAGGTCCGGTAAGGACGTTGAGCTCAACATCTGGGTGCGCCCAGGGGATGAGCACAAATGCGCCTTTGGCATGCAGGCGCTGAAAGACTCGATGAAATGGGACGAGGACGTCTATGGCCGCGAATATGACCTCGATATCTTTAACATCGTCGCGGTCGATGACTTCAACATGGGCGCGATGGAGAACAAGGGGCTGAACATCTTCAACAGCTCTGCGGTTCTGGCCTCGCCCGAAACTAGCACGGACGCGAATTTCGAACGTATCGAAGCGATCATCGCCCATGAGTATTTCCACAACTGGACCGGCAACCGCATCACCTGCCGCGATTGGTTCCAGCTGTGCCTGAAAGAAGGCCTCACCGTCTATCGCGACCAACAGTTCACTGCGGATATGCGGTCTGGCGATGTGGCGCGGATTGAAAACGTGCTTGCCCTGCGCGCGCGGCAGTTCCCTGAGGACCAAGGCCCGCTCAGCCATCCGGTGCGCCCTGAGGAATTCCAAGAGATCAACAATTTCTATACGGCCACCGTCTATGAGAAAGGCGCTGAAGTCATCGGCATGCTCAAGACGCTCGTGGGGGATGAGGCCTATGCCAAGGCGCTCGATCTCTATTTCGAACGCCACGACGGCGACGCGGCCACGATTGAGGACTGGCTGAAGGTGTTTGAGGACGCCACCGGACGCGATCTGACCCAGTTCAAGTTCTGGTATAGCCAGTCGGGTACGCCGAAGGTCTCGGTTAGCGAAGAGTGGGACGCGGAAAGCGGCACTTTCTCTCTGACATTCACGCAATCCACGGCCCCTACCCCGGGCCAAGACGTCAAAGACCCAAAGGTCATCCCAATCGCCATTGGCCTCCTCAGCCCAGAAGGCGAAGAGATCCAAGCCACCGAGATCTTTGAGATGACCGAGGCAACCCAGACCTATCAGGCCAAAGGGCTCTCGGTCCGTCCCGTCCCGTCGATCCTGCGCGGCTTCTCGGCCCCTGTGATCCTGGAACAAGACATCGACAACGCCCGCCGGGCCTTCCTCTTTGCCCATGACACTGACAGCTTTAACCGCTGGGAAGCGGGCCGCGATCTGGCACGCGACGCGCTTTTGGACATGATCGAAAACGATGCAGCCCCAAGCGCGCTTTACCTCGACAGCCTGCGCAAAGTCTTTGCCGATGACACATTGGACCCCGCCTATCGCGCCTATCTGCAGGCGCAGCCCGCAGAGTCCGATCTTGCCCGCACCTTGGCCGCGAAAGGCGTGACGCCCGATCCGGATAAAATCCACGCGGCGTCCAAGGCGTTCAAACAGGCAAAGGCAGACGCTCTCAAAGACCTTTTGCGCCCGATCTATGAGGACAACCAGATCGACGGGCCATTTGTACCGGATGCGGAAGGTTCTGGAAAACGCGCATTGGCGAACGGTGTTTTGTCTCTGATCACCAAACTGGACGGCGGTGCCTTGGCACAATCGCAGTTTGAAACTGCCGACAACATGACCCAACAGCTTGCAGCGCTTAGCCAGTTGGTGACGGCCGGCAAAGGTTCAAAGGCCATCGCCGCGTTCTATGAACAATGGCAAGAGGATCGTTTGGTCATCGACAAATGGTTCTCGCTGCAGGTGGCCTTGGCGGACCCAGATGACGCCGCCAAGGTCGCGACCGCCCTCACCCACCACCCAGATTTCGACATGAAGAACCCAAACCGCTTCCGCGCCACGTTGGGTGCTCTGGCGGGCAATCATGCAGGCTTCCACCATAAATCAGGCGCGGGATATAAGGCGCTCACCGATTGGCTGATCAAATTGGATGATCTGAACCCGCAAACCACCGCGCGCATGTGTTCCGCGTTCCAGACCTGGAAAAACTATGACTCAGACCGTCAGGCGCTGATCAAGGCTCAGCTCGAACGGATCCTTGCGAAAGAGGGCCTCAGCCGAGATACTTCGGAAATGATCACGCGGATTCTAGGGTAAATGGAGTACAGCTACGAAAGCCAAGGGCGCACGCCGAAATCCATCGCAGCTCTGGTCGCGATGGTATTTATCCTGATCGGCCTCGATTATATCGGCACGGTGTGGTGGATCATCGTGATTGTCGCGATGATCACCCTGCCCGCTGCGATTGATGTCTTCGTCAACGCCACTGCGCGGCTTGACCTGAACGACTCCCAGCTGTTCTGGAAAAACCGCAGCCAAGAGGTCACGATCCCCCTGCATGAAATCGAGAAAATCCGGTTTGACGGGCGTATGGATATGTCTGTCCGCGTGAGCGTTGTGCTGAATGATGGACGCAAATTGCGCATGCCTTATGATGCCATGCCGCCCCACAAAGAGCTGGAAGCCGCGTTGCAAGCGCGGGACGTCAGGACCGAGCGGCACGCCTTTACGGTGTTTTAGGATCAAGCGGTCTCGCCCCTGACGGGCAGTATTGTTCGCGGCGAAAGAACAATACCTCGCGCAACCTGTAATTGCGACGTGTCGCCTAACCAATACCACCATTCTCTCACGCAATGGCCCGCGAACTTCCGCGGCTTTGCCCCTTTTCGGCCCGATTTTCAGGTGAATTTGCTCTCAACTCACAGGAGCAACTGAATGTTGAAAACCCGCCATACGCTCATGCCGCAAATGCCAGAAGTCTTGCGCGCTGTCGTTCGCAAGTTCACCAAGCCGCGTGAAGACGCGCCTTTGGCGTTTCTGCCGACGGTTTATACGGATCAGAATGTCGCGGAAGGCGTGAAAATTCCTGTAAACAACGCATCAGTGCGCAAATGCGATGACGCGAAGTTCCGCGAAGAAGGTCAGTTTCTGGCCCGTCAGGAACGGTGGGAGGATCTGTCCACCCGCATCCAAGAGGCCGATCGCGCCCGCGCGAAAAGCGCTTCAGGTACGTCTATTGCTGAACTTTTGCTTTTCGGAGGCCGCGCAGACGTCGTTGCGGCTGCCGAGCACGCGCTGTTGCATGGAACGCCAGAGAAAGACGCGAACTTCGTTGCCGGTATCGAAGATATGGAACTGATGCTCAGCGAGCACCCAAATGACTATGCGCTCGCCCTGACAGTTGCCCATATGCATATCGACATTGGCTGGGCCTGGCGTGGCCATGGTGCTTTGGCTACCCTACCGCATGAAAACCGCGAGGCGTTTAAAGCGCATTTCCACCGTGCCGAAGAAATCATGGATGCCTTCTGCGCTCATGAAATGGATTCCCCTGCCCTGAGTGCCGCGCGCTGCGCGCTTTTGCCAGCACAGGATCATCCGGGTGACTGCGTATCGGACGATTTCGAAGATCTCATCGATCTGGACCCGCAAAACCCACGCCATATGCGTGCTTTGGGCAATTATCTCTTGCCACAATGGTATGGAGGCTATGAAAAGCTCGACCTCGAGGCGCGTCGAACGGCGGCCCGCACTTACGATCTTTGGGGCGCCGGAGGCTATGCCTGGGTGTGGTTTGACGCAATCCTCAGTGATCCGGAATGTCTGGCCCACATGGACCCGGACTATTTCCTGGACGGCGTCTTTGACATTCTAGAGCGCCAAACTGATCAGAACACCGCAAACCTCATGGCCGCGCAGGTCTATTGCGCATGGCAGGCGAGCCGCCAGAATTACATGGAGGGAGGCACCTCTGGAGCACAAGCGACCGTTCTGCGCAAAGGGTTTGAGGATATCGTTCACAAACATCTGCGCGAAGTGCATCCGCTGATTTGGGGCCATGCAGAATACGGTTTTGACAACCGCAATCGTTCAATTTCGTTGGAACGCCTGGCACGCAAAGGTACCGATCTGGCGCTGAACGCGGTGGCTCAGCCGTTTCGCAAGATGATTGAGCAGGGTCTGACCATTCACATCGGCCCTGAAGGTATTACCGAGATTCACCCTTAAAATAGTCCTCGCGCGTCATGCGATAGACGATATGGGCCGCAAGCCAATGCTCTTTGGGCAGAAATGGCATGTCGAAATCCCAAGCCTCATGGCGCGTCATGCCGATACGCTTCATGACCTTGGCAGAGGGTTCATTAGGCACGGCCGTAAAGGACACGATCTGATCTAAACCTTTCTCTTCAAATCCAAATTTCAACCATCCCTTCGCGGCTTCGCTGGCATAACCTTTGCCCCAGGCCGCAGGCGTCAATCGCCATCCAATCTCGACCTGCGGCGAAAAGGGCGACGCGGCACTAAAAAGCGACAGACCACACAGCCCGAGAAACACGCCCTCTTTGTCCGTCACCGCCGAGAACCCAAAGCCTTGCGTCTCCCAGCTCTCCTGACACTTCGCCATGGAGTCCGCCGATTTTTCGCGCGAATAGGTCATCGGGTAAAACCGCATCACCTGAGGATCCGCATTCATCGCGGCATAGGCGTCTAAATCGCGCGGTTCAAACGGGCGCAGGATCAAACGGTCGGTTTCAATCATAGTGGGCCTCTTATTCAGGCAAAATCAGACCGCCGAGCTTGCCCAAAAGGCCCATGATCCGCAAGCCCTCTTGCCCCTGCCCGCGCCCTGTCCTAGAACGCCGTCTAGCACAAGTTTTTTGGAGCCTCAGCCGATGCTGGACCTGACATATGAAACCCCGAAACCCAAAGTCATCGCGGGCGCGAAATACGACTGGGAACTCGTGATCGGGATGGAAGTCCATGCGCAGGTAAGCTCGAACGCGAAACTCTTCTCTGGGGCCTCCACGCAGTTTGGCGCAGAGCCGAACGCCAACGTGTCGTTCGTTGATGCGGCGATGCCCGGAATGTTGCCTGTTATCAATGAGTTCTGTGTTGAACAGGCGGTGCGCACCGGTCTGGGTCTGAAGGCAGAAATCAACCTGAAATCGGCCTTTGACCGCAAGAACTATTTCTACCCTGACCTGCCCCAAGGCTATCAGATTTCCCAACTCTATCACCCAATCGTGGGCGAAGGCGAAATCATCGTCGATATGGAGCCTGGCATTGCGCGCAAGGTACGTATCGAACGCATCCACCTAGAGCAAGACGCCGGCAAATCCGTGCATGACATGGATCCGAATATGTCATTCGTGGACTATAACCGCACCGGCGTTGCGCTGATGGAGATCGTCTCCCGCCCCGACATTCGCGGCCCCGAAGAAGCCGCAGCCTATGTCACCAAACTGCGCCAGTTGCTGCGCTATTTGGGTACCTGCGATGGCAACATGCAAAACGGCAACCTGCGCGCGGACGTAAACGTGTCGGTCTGTCGTCCGGGACAGTATGAAAAATATATGGAAACGCAGGATTTCTCGCATCTCGGCACACGCTGTGAGATCAAGAACATGAACTCCATGCGCTTCATCCAAGCGGCGATTGACTATGAAGCCAAACGTCAGATCGCAATTGTTGAGGCCGGTGGCACCGTGGATCAGGAAACCCGCCTCTATGATCCGGACAAGAACGAGACACGCTCCATGCGTTCCAAGGAAGAAGCGCATGATTACCGCTACTTCCCGGATCCAGATCTGCTGCCTCTGGAGATCGAGCAGGGCTGGGTCGATGACATCGCAAAGTCCCTGCCTGAACTGCCGGACGAGAAAAAGTCCCGTTTCGTCAATGACTTCGGCCTGTCTGAATATGACGCCTCAGTTCTGACCGCAGAAGCTGAGAACGCCGCCTATTTCGAAGCCGTCGCCGAAGGCCGCAACGGAAAGCTGTCGGCAAACTGGGTGATCAACGAACTCTTTGGGCGTCTCAAGAAGGACGACAAGGGCATTACCGAAAGCCCGATCTCGCCAGAACAACTGGGCGGCGTCATCGACCTGATCAGCTCGGACGCGATTTCCGGCAAGATCGCCAAGGACCTCTTTGAGATCGTCTACACCGAAGGCGGCGATCCGGCGAAGATCGTTGAAGAACGCGGCATGAAGCAGGTGACCGACACCGGCGCGATTGAAGCCGCACTGGACGAGATCATCGCCGCCAACCCAGAGCAGGTGGAAAAAGCCAAGGTCAATCCAAAGCTCGCGGGCTGGTTTGTCGGTCAGGTGATGAAAGCCACCGGCGGCAAGGCCAATCCGAAGGCGGTCAACCAGTTGGTGGCTCAGAAGCTCAACGGCTGATCCGCCACCTCTGGGTTATTTCGCTCAAAATTGCACAACCAAAAGCCGCAGGAAGGTCGGGAATTCCTGCGGCAATTTCCCCGTGGCGCCCTTTCTAAAAGACATTTAAGTCAAGAAATGCTATATTTTCGGCAATAGAGCAGAGTTCCATGGTTTACGAATACAAAGTCATTCCAGCACCGGTTAAAGGACGCAAGGCGCGCGGGGTCCGCAAGCCTGAGGACAAGTTTGCCTTGGCGGTTCAAGAGAGCATGAACGAAATGGCTCAGCTTGGCTGGGAATTTCTGCGCAGCGAAACATTGCCCAACACGGAACGCACTGGGCTCACGCGCCGCACCACCACCGAGCGCAGCGTTTTGGTGTTTCGTCGCGAGATCGCACAAGAGCCCAAAAGCTCTCTGGAAGCGACGCTGCGCGAGGTCGAAAAACCCAAGCCTGTCGCAGCAGCGCCGGTCACTGAGTCGCCCACCACTGAGGTCACAGAGCCTGAAGTGCCTGAGGTCGCGGCCGCGCCAATCACCGCTCGTGACGATGCGCAAACCGTTGTTCCTATGAACAAACCCTTGGTCGCGGAGCAAGCACCCACGGAAGACCCTGCCCCAGCAGCTCCAAAGAAACTGGCGGCTGTTGAAACCGAAAGCTTTCCAGATCCGCGCCCTATGGAGCCGCAGCAACCCGAGTCTCAGGCGCTCTACACGAAAGATACCGTGAAGCCTGCGAAGACTTCAAAAGCGAATGCTCTACCCGCAGCGCTGCGCAGTCGCGCATCTCAGGCGCAAGAAGGCAAAAAGGCCTAGCTGTCCAAGTCCAAAGCTAGGGCGTGAATGCGCCCTACCAGCTCTGCCCCTAGCGCCTTGTGAACGGCCCTGTGGCGCGCGACTCTTCCCATGGTTTCAAAGGCTTGCGCGCGCATCCTGACGTTAAAATGGCTCTGCCCACCTTCTTGATAGCCAGCATGCCCCCGATGGCTTTCGCTGTCATCTACAACTGTTAGCTCCCGCGGGTTAAAGGCGGCAGACAACCGCTCATGAATTTCGTCTTTTACCAACATTTTTTTGGCCTGCCCCCTTCAATCTAGCGCCAGTTACTTTAAACTCTCGAACCCGAGTCGAATAGGTATGTTCCATGTCAAAATCAGATCCCTTCGGATTCGATATGTCCGTCTCTTCTGCCAAGAAAAAGAACCCGCGTGGGCGGCGGGGGATGTCTGGCGCGTCTGAAACCTCGACACGGGTTTGCGAACACCCGGACTGCCAAGAAGCAGGCCAGTATCGCGCGCCCAAAGCACCGGATGTGCTGGATGAGTACCGCTGGTTCTGCAAGGACCACGTGCGCGAATATAACGCCAAGTGGAGCTTCTTTGACGGCAAGACCGAGGCGGAAACCAACGCGCAGAAGTCCAAAGACAAAGTTTGGGAGCGGGAAACCAAGAAATTCACCGACCCTGAGACCCGCGCCTGGGCCCGTCTGGGTATCGAGGATCCACATCAGGTTTTGGGCGGTAATGCCACGCAAAACCCTGGTCGTTCGACCGGGCGTCGCCTGCCACCCACCGAGCAGCGCGCAATTGATATCCTAGAGGCCGAGGCCAACTGGTCAAAGGCGGACATCCGCAAGGCCTATAAAAAGCTGATCAAGGTTCTGCACCCGGACATGAATGGCGGCGACCGCAGCCAGGAAGAGCAGTTGCAAGAAGTCGTCTGGGCCTGGGATCAGGTCAAGGACAGCGCGAGCTTTAAGTGAAGTAAGAAGCCCATGCGCGCGCATCTACTGTGCGCCATGGTCATTCGTCATCCCCAATATGCGAAGACCGCTGACGCCGGCATCTCTCAGAGCAATAGCGCACGTTTTCCCAGTCTTTCTTCCATTTCTTGCGCCATAAGAACGGTCGTTTGCAAACCGGGCAGGCTTTCTGAGGAAGTTCAGACTTTTTCATGGTTTTCCAGTGCCTTAAAGAAGCGCGCACTGTCAACTGACACGGCATCCCGCTTCTCGTCAGACATGCGATCCAGCGTCTTATAGACGAAGCCTAGCCGCGGATTGCCCCGTAGTTTGCCCTCATTTCGCATCATGAAATCCCAGTAAAGGTAGTTGAACGGACAGGCTTTGGGGCCGTTTTTCAGGCTGACCTTGTAGGAACAAGAGTCGCAATAATTGGACATTTTCTTGATATAGGTGCCGCTGGCCGCATATGGCTTGGACCCCAGAACGCCGCCATCGGCAAATAAAACCATGCCGTGGACATTGGGCAGTTCGACCCACTCATAGGCATCGACATAGACCAAGAGATACCACTCGTTGACCTCTTGCGGATCGATCCCCGCGAGCAGGGCAAAATTGCCAAGCACCATCAATCGTTGAATGTGGTGGGCATAGGCGTTCTCTTTGGTTTCCAACACGCATTGCCTCAGGCAGTTCATCTGGGTGACGCCGTCCCAATAGAAATCAGGCAAGGCCCGCGATGCGCCGAAATAGTTTTCTTCTTTGTAGGATGGCATCTTCAGCCAATAGATCCCGCGCACATATTCCCGCCAGCCAAGGATTTGGCGGATAAACCCTTCGACGGCGTTCAAAGGGGCGAGCCCGTCGTGATAGGCCTGCTCCGCTGCGCGGACACACTCCAGTGGATCAAGCAGCCCCACGTTCAGATAGAGCGCGATGTGACTGTGGAACATCCACGGTTCTCCTGCGATCATCGCATCCTGATAGGTGCCAAAGAGGGCGAGCCTTTTGCTGATGAACTGGCGCAACGCCGTCAAAGCCCCCGCTCGAGTGACCGCATAGGGAAACGGCTCTAAATCGCCGAAATGGCTTGGGAAATTGCTGGCGACAAGCGCGAGCACCTCAGTTGTGACCAGATCCAACCTGTCCTGAAAAGGCGCAGGTACCTGCAGCCCTTCTTTCGGAGGGCTCCGGTTCTCGCTGTCATAATTCCACGCGCCTCCTATGGGCCCGCTATGGTCCATCAGCACAGAGTATTTGCGACGCATTTCGCGGTAAAAATACTCCATCCGCAGCTGTTTTCGCCCCTGCGCCCAATCCTTGAACTCTTGGTGTGACACAAGAAATCTGGTGTCATCCAGGATCTGAACCGGAACGCCAAGCCTTTCCGTCCAACCCTGCATCTCTGACAACAACCGATACTCGCCGGGCTCTGTGACAATCACTTCGGTGGCATTCAGATCCGCAATGGCGCGGGCCACCTCGTCATATAGGCTGCCTGCATTTTCAGGATCGGTGTATTTTGTATAGCGAACAATGTGCCCGCCTTGCCGAAGGCTTTCTGCGAAATGACGCATGGCCGAAAACACAAAGGCGATCTTTTTCTTGTGGTGTTTGACGTAGGTCGCTTCGCTGCGCACTTCGCACATCAAAACAATGTCTTCACCTGATGCGGCTTGCAGACTGGATATGTTCCGGCTGAGCTGATCACCCAGTATCAAAATTAGCTTCATGTCGCCGGCCCCTTTTCAAGAGTCTACGGCGGGTTTTGCGGTATGGATCAGGAAAGCTCGAAATAACAAAGCCCCCAGACATCAGTCTCGGGGCTTTCAAAAAGTTGGAATCGGAAACTTTAAAAGTTTCCGTCGGCGATTTCTTTCAAAGAAATCGGACGCTACGCGGCTTTGAACACCAGCGACACACCGTTCAGGCAATGGCGTTTGCCGGTTGGTTTTGGCCCATCATCAAAGATATGCCCCAAGTGGCTACCACAACGGCGGCAATGCACCTCTGTACGCAGGCGCAGCAGCTTGCGGTCAGGTTTGGTTCGCACAGCATTGCGCAGCGATTTATAAAAACTCGGCCAGCCGGTGCCGCTGTCATATTTGTGCTTGGACGAATATATCGCCAGATCACAGCCCCGGCAGTGATAGACCCCGTCAGAATAATTCTTGTCCAGCGGAGAGCTCCCGGCCCGTTCCGTCCCTTCCTGACGCATCACTTTATACTGAAGGGGCGTCAACATCGCGCGCCATTCGGCCTCGCTGCGGGTGATCTCAAACTCTGCAGCGATCGCGCCGGTGCCCGAGAGGCTTCCAAACAGGGCAAAAGCAGTGGTCCCTAGCAGTGCATCACGACGGTTCATAGGCGTCCCCTTTCCTTTACGGTTGCGCAAGTTCACCACGCCCCGGCGCATTTTCAAACCAACACTTGGTCAAAAACCCGTGACAGGCTGCAACAATCCGCGGCGCCTATGCATACAATCGCACTTTTTCCGCGGGGTTTTTCGATGATGCGTCGCTTTTGCCCTTTCCCTTGCCACATCCAGCGATATGTTGCGATGCGGAATGATTATCCGGTGTATTTTCACCGTGACACAGAGGACGAGACCCATGGCCGACGGCATGACTGACATCGACGCGAAACCAACCGAAGATATCTCGGTGCGCGACGTATTTGGCATCGACAGTGATATGACGGTCAAAGGCTTTGCGGATGGCTCTGACCGTGTGCCAGAGCTGGACAGCACCTACAAATTCGACCCAGACACCACGCTGGCGATCCTGGCGGGCTTTTCCCACAACCGGCGTGTGATGATCCAGGGCTATCACGGCACGGGCAAATCTACGCATATCGAACAAGTCGCAGCGCGCCTGAACTGGCCAGCGGTGCGTGTGAACCTCGACAGCCACATCAGCCGGATCGACCTCATTGGTAAAGACGCGATTAAGCTGAAAGACGGCAAACAGGTCACCGAATTCCACGAAGGCATCCTGCCATGGGCGCTGCGCAACCCTGTTGCGATTGTCTTTGATGAATATGACGCAGGCCGCGCGGATGTGATGTTTGTGATCCAGCGGGTTCTGGAACACGACGGTGCTCTGACCCTGCTGGATCAAAACAAAATCCTGCGCCCTCACCCGCATTTCCGTCTGTTTGCGACCGCAAACACCGTCGGTCTGGGTGACACCACCGGCCTTTATCACGGCACCCAACAGATCAACCAAGCGCAGATGGACCGCTGGTCGCTGGTCAGCACGCTGAACTATCTGTCGATTGACGCAGAAACCAACATCGTTCTGTCCAAAGCACCGCATTACAACACCGAGGCTGGCCGCAAGACCATCAAGCAGATGGTGACTGTCGCCGATCTCACCCGCACGGCCTTCATGAATGGAGACCTTTCCACCGTGATGTCCCCGCGGACTGTGATCAACTGGGCGCAGAACTCGGAGATTTTCCGAGATGTGGGCTATGCCTTCCGTCTGACCTTCCTCAACAAATGTGACGAGTTGGAACGCCAGACCGTGGCCGAGTTCTATCAGCGCCTGTTTGACGAAGAACTGCCGGAATCTGCGGCGAGCATGAGCCTCGGCTAAACCCTTCGCCCGGCGGAACGCCGGGCTGCGCCCGACCCGCCCCCCATGGGCCGCGCGCTTTGCACCCACCCGCGGGACGGGCGCTGCCCTCACCGCTACTTGGTTGGCCTTCTGCATGTCGGGGATGTGGAGGCGCTGTGGCACTTAGGAGAAATGCGGAATGTCAAAACCATCTGACAACCCAGCAGATCCGTTTAAGAAAGCCCTTGCTGAGGCCACCAAAACGCTTGCCCATGACCCAGAGCTCTCGGTCACCTATACCGTAGACCCCTCGGGCGTCTCAGGCGACGCGATGCGCCTGCCGCAGGTCAGCCGCCGGATGAGCCGCGAAGAGGTGCTCATGGCGCGCGGCACAGCCGATGCTCTCGCGTTCAACCGCCGCTATCACAACGCCGACACCCATGCCCGCTACGCCCCAACCGAAGGCATGGCGCGCGAGCTTTATCAAGCGATGGAGACCGCCCGCTGCGAAGCCATGGGCGCGCGGGATATGCCGGGCTCGGCGGGCAACATCGACGCCAAGATCGCGTCCGAGGCCCGCATTCGTGGCTATGAGAATGTCACCCAACCAGCCGATGCGCCTTTGTCGGCAGCGGCGGGCTATCTGATCCGCCATTTGGCCACGGGCCGCGACCTGCCTTCCCCTGCGCAGAATGTGATGGAGCTGTGGAAGCCTTTCATTGAGCAGAACGCAGGCGAGACGCTGGGCGATCTCTCGGACCTTTTGCACGACCAGACCGCATTCGCGAAATTCGCGCGGCAGATGATTGATGATCTGGGCTATGGGGATCAACTCGGCGAAGATCCCGATGAGCTGGACGATGAGGATGAGTCTGAGGCGGAAGAACAGCCCGATGAAGAGCCCGATCCAGATAGCACCGGCGACGATCAGTCCGACGAAGAGGAAATGGATGCAAATCCTGAATCTTCACAGGAAGATCAACAGGATAGCCAGCAGGCCCAAGTCACCATGGACGATATGTCTGATGAGGAGATGGCCGAAGAAAACGAGATGCCGGACGGCGAGGCTCCGCTCGAGCCACCTGCGCCGCAGCCGATTTCTGATGCGGATCCGGACTATCAGGTCTTTGAGACCGAATATGACGAAGAGATCCGCGCCGAGGATCTGGCCGAGGTTGCGGAACTGGAACGTTTGCGCGCGTATCTGGACCAACAGCTAGAGCCGCTAAAAGGCGCCGTAAGCCGTCTGGCCAACAAGTTGCAACGCCGCCTTCAGGCGCAACAGAACCGGTCTTGGTTGTTTGATCTGGAAGAAGGCATTCTGGACGCAGGCCGTCTGGCGCGGGTTGTGGCCAATCCGACGACGCCGCTTTCGTTCAAAGTCGAGAAGGACACTGAATTTCGCGATACCGTCGTGACGCTCTTGCTCGATAACTCGGGCTCTATGCGCGGCCGTCCGATTTCCATCGCGGCCATCTGCGCCGATGTTCTGGCGCGTACGCTGGAACGGTGCAATGTGAAGGTCGAGATCCTTGGCTTTACCACCCGCGCGTGGAAAGGCGGCCAAAGCCGTGAGAAATGGCTGGCCGATGGGCGTCCGCAACAGCCCGGTCGTCTTAATGACCTGCGCCACATCATCTATAAATCTGCTGACGCGCCTTGGCGTCGGACTCGGCCCAATTTGGGTCTGATGATGAAAGAAGGCCTGCTGAAAGAAAACATCGACGGCGAGGCCCTTGAATGGGCCCACCGTCGCATGGTGAGCCGTCCCGAGGCGCGCAAAATCCTCATGGTGATTTCCGATGGCGCGCCGGTGGATGACTCAACTTTGTCGGTTAACCCCGCGAATTACTTGGAAAAACACCTACGCGATGTGATCGCGATGGTAGAGAAACGCCGTCAGGTGGAACTCTTGGCCATCGGCATCGGTCACGACGTGACCCGCTATTACGAGCGTGCCGTCACTATCACCGATGTCGAGCAACTGGCAGGCGCGATGACCGAGCAACTGGCAGCCCTCTTTGACAGCGATCCGCGTGCCCGGGCGCGTGTGATGGGCATGCGCCGCGCGGGGTAAATCGGCGGGGGACGCGCCCTCGTTTTTGCTCTGTTCCACGCCCGCCGCGCCGCCTATGCTGCGCCTGTTGATCCCTAATTGGAGCGCCCCATGTTTCAGAGTTTTGATGCCAGCAGTTCCCCCGAACAAGGGCCGCCACGCCTTGCGAGACTGCGGGCTGAATTGGAGCGTGTCGGCGTGGACGGCTTCCTTGTGCCACGCGCGGATGTGCATCAGGGCGAATATGTCGCGCCGCGCGATGAGCGGCTTTCCTGGCTGACGGGGTTCACGGGATCTGCCGGCTTCTGCGTCGCGCTGAAGGACCGCGCAGGACTTTTTGTGGACGGTCGCTATCGCGTGCAAGGCCGCCAGCAATGCGCGGAGGATTTCACCATCGTGCATTGGCCAGAGGTTGGCCTGGCGAGCTGGCTAAAAGAGAACATGAGCGCGGGCAAGATCGCTTTTGATCCTTGGCTACATACGGTTGGCCAGATCGACCAGCTTCAGGCGGACCTTGCAGGGACGGATATCACGCTGACCCCAAGCCCCAATCTGGTGGATGAAATCTGGGCCGATCAACCGGGCAAGCCAAACGCCAAGGCTTTCGCACAACCGATTGAATATGCAGGCGAAAGCAGCGTCGATAAACGCGCGCGCCTGGGGAAATCAATCGCCGAAAAAGGCGCGCGGTCCGCAGTCATCACCCTACCCGACAGCCTCTGTTGGCTCTTGAATATCCGCGGCGAGGACATCGCGCATAACCCCGTCGTGCATGGCTTTGTGATCCTGCACGCCGACGGAACCTGCGACCTCATCGCCAACCCCGAGAAATTCACCGAAGTCGTTGATCACCTTGGTGAGGGCGTCACCCTACGCCCAGAAGAGGATCTATTGCCGGCGCTGCAATCCCTCGCGGGCCCTGTGTTGCTAGAGAAAAACTCTGTGCCAACAGCCATCGCAGCAGCGCTGACCTCGGCAAACATCCCCGTAATCTTTGGCGCTGACCCATGCGCCCTGCCCAAAGCCTGCAAAAACGCCGCCGAGATCGCGGGTGCCGAGGCCGCCCATCTGCGCGACGGCGCGGCGGTTGCGAATTTCCTCGCGTGGTTTGATGAAAACGCAACCAAGGGCATCACGGAAATCGACGTCGTTACCGAACTCGAGGCCCGGCGCGGCGCGACTAATATGCTGCGGGATGTGAGCTTTGACACCATCGCAGGGGCTGGCAGCAACGGCGCCGTGATCCACTATCGCGTGACCCATGAAACCAACCGCACGCTTAATCCCGGCGAGTTGCTGGTTTTAGACAGCGGCGGCCAATATCAGGACGGCACCACCGACATCACCCGCACCCTCGCCATCGGAGACGCTGGCGACGAAGAAAAGCGCGCCTTTACGCTTGTTCTAAAGGGCATGATTGCCATCTCAGAGCTGCGCTTTCCCAAGGGCTATGCCGGGCGTGACATTCAATCCATCGCGCGGGTGCCGCTTTGGTCGGCGGGGCTCGATTTCGACCACGGTTTGGGCCACGGTGTGGGCAGCTATCTAAGTGTGCATGAGGGGCCTCAAAGCCTTTCGACCAAGGGGCATGTGGCGCTCGAACCCGGTATGATCGTCTCAAACGAGCCGGGGTATTACAAAGAAGGAGCCTACGGCATCCGCATCGAAAACCTCTTGGTGGTTCAAGAGGCCGAGGCACTGGAGGACGGCGATACGCACCGTCAAATGCTCTGTTTCAAGACTCTTCCCTACGTCCCTATTGACCTGAGCCTCGTCAACGCCGATATGTTGTCCTCATCTGAACGGGACTGGCTGAACACTTACCATGACGCCTGTTACCGCACCTTGATCCCCCTTGTTGAGGCAAGCACCAAGGACTGGCTGCGGAAGGCCACGGCCCGCATCTGACATACTTGCGTTACAATTGGCTGTTTTGACGGCCACGACTGTTTTTGAGGAGAGGCCCATGACACCTTACATTACGATCCGCAAAGCACCCGGCAACTGGACCGTGCGCGCTGGTGGCGCTGTTTTGGGTGAATCCTCAAATGCGCTGGAGCTGACCGAGGGCGACTACCCGTCCGTGATCTATTTCCCCCGCGAAGACATTGCGATGGCGTTTCTGGACGAAAGCGACAAGACCTCCCATTGCCCGCATAAGGGCGACGCGAGGTATTTCTCGATTGTGACCAAGAGCAAGACCATCGCGGATGCTGTCTGGAGCTATGAGGATCCCAAAGACGACGTTGCACGCATCAAGGACCATCTGGCCTTCTACACAAGCGACGAGCTGACGGTCGAACAGCTGTAACGCGACATCACAAATCATCATGAAAAGGGCGCCTCGTGCGCCTTTTCTTTTGCCCGCTCGGGTGGTTTAACTCATCCTCTATCGTTTGTGAGTTTTCCCCATGTCCCAGCAAAAAACATCCCTAGGGCTGATTTTCCTACTTTATGCGGGTGGCCTGGGGGCCGCTGGGCAATTCGCCAAAATCGCGACGATTTTTCCCGAGATTCAGGCGCTTTATCCGGCCTCGGTCGTGACGCAGGGTCTGATCATGTCTGTGATCGGATTTCTCGGCGTGGTCTTTGGCATCTTTGTCGGGCAGATCGTGTCCTCGCTGGGATACCGCAAGATGTTGATCGCGGGCATGCTCTTGGGCGCGGCCATGTCCTTTGTGCAGGCGTTTTTGCCGCCTTTGCCTCTGTTTCTGGCAAGTCGCATGATCGAAGGCCTCGCCCACCTCGCAATCGTCGTCGCCGCGCCGACGTTGGTGACCCAAGTGACCGCCCCGAACAAGCGCTACCTGTCGATGACCCTCTGGAGCAGTTTTTTCGGGGTTGGATATGCCCTATGCGCCTCTGCCGCGCCTTTTGCTCTGGAAATGGCTGGGCCACCTGCCCTTTTCGCGGGCCATGGGTTCTATATGCTCGCACTCGCTGGCCTGTCCTTTGCGTTCCTGCCGCGTCTTGGGCTGGAACGCGCGCCGCTTCCAACGTTGAATGACGTGATCGCGCGGCACTTTCGTGTCTATAGGTCCCCCTATCAGTCGCCTGCGGCCCTAGGCTGGTTATTCTACACGCTGACCTATCTAGCCTTACTGACGGTTCTGCCGCCTCTGTTTCCGGCTGAGCATCGGCTCGCCCTCGCAACCATGCTGCCCATCGTTAGCATTCTCTCTTCCTTCACGCTCGCCGCCACGCTAATGCGGTTTCTATCAGCGGTCACAGTGGCGCAGATCGGTTTTGCAGGCGGCATTGCCGCAGCGCTTTGGATGGCGGTCTTTGGCGTCTCGACCGAACTGGCCGTGGCGATTTTTGTGGTCATGGGGCTTTTGCAATCGGCAGGCTTTGCGCTGGTGCCAGAGTTGAACAAAGACCCGCAAGATCAAGCCCTTGCCATGGGTGGCATTGCGCAGATGGGCAACCTTGGCACTATGTCAGGCACGCCGATCTTGTTGTTTTTGCTAAGCCTCATGGGAACAGGCGCGATCCCTCTGTTTCTGGCGCTGATCTTTGCAGGCGGGTTCACGTCGCATGCCATCGCGAAACGGTTAAGACAACGCCCTTAGGAATGCTCTTCCGCAGCCGTCGCGGCCAGCGCGCGGTTATAGGCCTTAAGCGCATCTACCTGATGCAGTGCCCCCAACAGCTCCGGCGCTTCGCCGCCGCCCTTTAGACGCACGACGGGTATGAAGGCGATATTGGTGGCGTCAAAAATCGGCATCGCCTGCTCCAGCGTCGCCCCTGCCCCTAGATAGATGTCCTGCTCAATCTTCTGCCAACAGGCCTCTTCCGTGGCGCCGCGTTCGGGATCAATCGGCTTCATCACGCGCGTTACATTGAACATCGCCAAGAGATAGGCCTGAGGCCCTTTGGCGACGTGAATATTGCGCCTTTCAAGCTGCGTCAGGAAATAAGACCCATCCACAAGCCGCGATCCCAAAGCGGTTGAGATCGAGACCGTCACCATCACGGCCACGCCGGTCTGCCAGTCTCCGGTCAGTTCAAAAACGATCAGCGTGGTCGAAATCGGCGCTCCGAGGACGGCGGCGGCGACGCCCCCCATGCCCGCCAAAGCATAAAGCGTGATCGAGCCCGAGAAATCCGGAAAGATCGGTGTGGCGATCAGGCCAAAGGCCAATCCCGTCAGCGCTCCCAACATCAGCGCCGGAGAGAACACCCCGCCGCCCATGCGTCCCGCTAAGGTGATCGCGACGGCTATGATTTTAAGGATCACAAAGACAATCGCCTCATGCAGCAAGAGCTGCCCTGTCAAGGCATCCGACGTCGTCTCATAACCCACACCGATGATATGCGGGAACCAGATCGCCATAAGGCCCAAGAGCGCTCCGGAAATCATCGGGCGCATCCAGCGTTTGATTTTGAACTGATCCACCACATGGGTGGACATGTCATCAGCCCAAAAGATCGTCCACATCAGGGACACGGCAACAATCCCGCAGACCGCGCCGAGGATCAGAAAGGCCGGAAGCTCCTGATAGAAGGCCAAGGTGGATTCCATCGGCAGCATGAATTCGGTGACGTCTCCGAATTCGAGGCGGTTGATGACGGTGCCTGCGGCTGACGCGATGACAATCGGCGCAAAGGCGTGCACTGCGAAATGGCGCAGGACGACTTCGAGCGCGAAAAGAGCGCCCGCGATTGGCGCGTTGAAACTGGCCGAAACCGCAGCCGCCACGGCGCAGCCCAACAGATCCCGCCCTGTGATCCCGTCGGCTTTGATGCGGTTGCTGACCCAACTGGAAATCACCGCGGCCATATGCACGACGGGGCCCTCTCGGCCTGTCGATCCGCCCGAGCTGAGCGTTATGAATGAGGAAAGAGCGGAGGCGATGCCCGATTTGATGTTCACGCGTCCTTCATGCAGCGCCGCGCCTTCAATCACATCCGCAGGCCCCTGCGCTCGCGCATCAGGTGTCATCCGGTCCAGAATGATACCGACAATCAGCCCACCAATGATCGGAATGATCAGCACCCAATACCAAGGCAGGGACTCTGCAAATGTTCTCAGCTGAGACACATCATCCGTGCCATAGAGAAACGCCTGAAGCGCCTCGATGCCTTTGCGGAAAAACAGTGCCGCAAAACCCGAGGCAATCCCGATCATCAACGCAATAAGCCAGAACTGGATTTGGTTCGGCCCCCGTTTTAGCAGGACTTTCCAGCCACCATGACAGCTGCGCCCAGCGTGGCGCACAGAGTCGGCTATGAAGGATCCAATCGGGTTGGGCATGGTGCCTAGGGCCAGTTAATCCACTCCAGCTTTACGCCTGAGCAGCGGGTGTTGAAAGCCCTGAGGCCTCAGAATTTATCAACTGTTGCGAAACATAGTCTTAAGCCTGCGCAAAAGGCCAGCAATCAGGCAACTCCCGCCAAAAGCGCCTTGGCCGCCTCGCGCGCGGGATCGGTGACCACGTCGCCCGAGACCATCCGTGCGATTTCGTCGACGCGCTCTTGTTCGTCTAGTGGCACGACTGTTGAGAGGGTCACATCCCCTTCGACGCGCTTCTCGACACGCCAGTGATGCGCGCCAAGAGCGGCCACCTGCGGTGAGTGCGTGACCACGAGGATCTGCCCGCCCTTCGCCAAGGATGAAAGACGACGGCCTACAGCATCCGCAGTAGCGCCGCCCACGCCTCGGTCGATCTCGTCAAAGATCATGGTGATCTGACTGTCATCGCCACTGAGGCAGACTTTCAAAGCCAAGAGGAAGCGGCTGAGCTCACCACCTGATGCGATTTTCGCCAGGGGCCCTGAGGGCGCACCGGGGTTCGTGGCGACTTGGAAGGACACGGCGTCGATGCCCTCTGGGCCTGCCGTATCGGCCGAGATCTCTGTGGTGAAAACCGCGCGTTCCATTTTCAGCGGCGCAAGTTCTTTCATGACCGCAGCGTCCAGAGACTTCGCGGCCGTTTTGCGAGCCGCACTGAGTTTTTCTGCTGCTTTATCAAAGGCATCGCGCGCGGCCTTCGCCGCTGCTTCCAATGCTGCGATATTGCCTTCGCCTGCGTCCAGCGCCTCCATCTTGGAGCGCATATCGTTGGCAAATGCGCCCAGCTCGTCAGCGGTTACGCCATGTTTGCGCGCCAAGGCGCGGATCGCGAAAAGACGCTCTTCGATCTGTTCGAGTTCATGCGGGTCAAAGCTCAATTGATCCAGACAGCGCTCAACCCCATTGACCGCCTCGCCGAGCTCTCCCATGGCCCGCGCAAGCGCTGCCAAAGGTTCCTCCAAGGGCTCGCCCACCTCAGCCACAGCGCCCTCGAGCCAACGGCTGGCGTCACCCATCGCCCCTTCTGCCCCGTCAGAGCCAAGCGCATGAAACGCCTTGGTCACGTCTTCGCGCACGCGCTCCGCGGCTTGCATCAGACGACGACGCGCGTCTAGGTCGGCGTCTTCGCCGGGTTGAGGATCCAGTTGATCCAGCTCTGTGACCGCATGGCGAAGGAACTCTTCCTCGGACTTCATCTCGGCCAGCGCAGACTGAGCTTGCAGCAAAGATTTCTGAGCCTTTTGAGCAGCTTGCCACTTGGCGCGCACGTCGGCTTTCAGATCACCAACATCGGCGAATTGATCCAGCAAAGCGCGGTGGCCCTTTGGGTCCAACAAACCGCGATCGTCGTGCTGACCATGCAGTTCCACCAGATGATCCGAGAGCTGGCGCAGCACTTCGCCAGAACAGCGCCGGTCATTGACCCACGCCGTCTTGCGTCCGTCTTGCGTATTCACCCGGCGCAACAACAATGTGTCACCACCCGGCAGCCCAGCCTCTTCAAGGATCGCATGAGCGGGATGGGCGTCAGGCAGATCGAATTCCGCGACAACCTCGCCACGCTCGGCCCCTGCCCGTACCAATTCCGCGCGACCGCGCCAGCCCAGCACAAAGCCCAAGGAATCCAACAGGATCGACTTGCCCGCGCCGGTTTCACCGGTCAGCACATTCAACCCGGGTTGAAGATCCAACTCCAACCGGTCGATGATCAACATGTCCCGAATTTCCAGCGCCCGAAGCATCAGCCCACCCGAATTACGTTCCGGCGCCGGTTACAGCCACTTGCCCTTGACCGTCTGACGATAAATGCTCGCCAGCCAACCGTTGCCCCGTGCTTTGGGTTCCAGCCCCTGGCCCGTCAACAGTCGATAGCTGTCTTCATACCATTCAGTCGAGCGGAAGTTATGCCCCAGAATGGCACCCGCGGTCTGTGCTTCGTCGGTCAGACCAAGCGAGAGATAAGCTTCAACCAGTCGATGCAGCGCCTCTGGCGTGTGAGTCGTGGTTTCAAAGTCCTCAACCACAACGCGGAACCGGTTGATCGAGGCCGCATAATTGTCGCGCTTGAGGTAATAGCGCCCGATTTCCATCTCTTTGGCCGCGAGGTGGTCAAAGGCCAACTCGAACTTCAGCACAGAAGACCGCGCATATTCGCTGTCCGGATAGGTTTCGATCACAGCACGCAGGGCTTGCAACGCTTGGAACGTGAGGCCCTGGTCGCGGCCAACTTCGTCGATCTGATCGTAATAGCTGAGCGCCAAGAGGTACTGCGCATAGGCCGCATCGTCATCCACTGGGTAAAAATCGATGAACCGCTGCGCAGCGCTGCGGCTGTTTTCGTAATCTTTATCAAGGTGATAGGCATAGGCCTGCATGATCAAGGCGCGTTTGGCGTAGTCGGAATATGGATAAAGCCTTTCCACTTCCGAGAAATAGAACGCCGCATCATCCGGCGCGCGGTTTTCGATTTCATATTCGCCGCGCTCATAGATCTGGCGGGCGGTGAAATTCTCAAGCTCTGGATCCGGGGCAAAGAGGCCTGCACCTCGGTCACCACAGGCCGACAGCAAAAGTGTCGAGGCCAAAAGAACTGATCCCAGTTTGCGTGACATAGAGACTGCCATTCTGTTTACCTTTTTGAGCATCGCTTAAGACATAATGCGTCCCAAGCGTTTAGCATAGAATGTAGCGAGGAAAAAAGACTTTGGCGACGGGGCATTTGCCCTTGCCACATCAAAGTCACGCGACCGCCGGTACCTCTGACAGTCGTACGCCCATGCCCGGCAGTTTTGCGCAGGTGTTTTCAGAGCATTCCACAAAGCTATAGGCCATAGGATCCGCGAACAGCTTGCGCAGCAAGGCGTTGGTCAGTGCGTGCCCGGCACGGTGGCCTTTATAGGCCCCAAGGATCGGCGCGCCCGCTGTATAAAGGTCGCCCAAAGCATCCAGCATCTTGTGGCGCACAGGCTCATTGTCGCGACGCAGGCTGCCGGCTTCGATCTTGGACCCGTCAAAAACAATCGCATTTTCACCCGGAACACCGCCAAGGGCCAAACCGTTGGATTGCATCGCAATCACGTCAGAGCGGCGACAGAAGGTGCGGCTGTCGCACAGCTCGCGCACAAAGGTGCCGTTCGCCATATTCAGCGTATGTTGCTGAACGCCGATGGCCGCGTCTTCAAAATCGATGTGGAAGTCGATTTCCAGATTGTCCGCTGGGGTCAGTTCCGCCCAAGCATCGCCCACGTCTACACGGATCGGCTTTTCAACCTTGATCGCGCGGATCGGAGAGGCCTGCTCTTGCAGGCCGCGGGACAGAATGGTTTTCACGAAGGGCGCGCTTGAGCCATCCATGATTGGAACTTCAGGCCCATCAATTTCGATCAGAGCATTATGCACGCCACAGCCTGCAAGGGCCGCCATGATATGCTCGATGGTCGAAACAGAAACGCCAGAAGAATTCTTGATTAGAGTGCAGAGAGGAGATTGTTCCACATTGTCCCAACGCGCCGCGATCATCGGATCCCCGTCCAGCACGTCAACGCGGCGGAACCAGATACCATAGTCGGCGGAGGCGGGTTCAATCACCATACGCACAGGCTTACCAGAATGTAGCCCGACCCCGGTGAAACGAATTGTAGAACGCAAAGTATTTTGCACAGGCAGTCCCCAGTTTTACGGCTCCCCAACCGTAGGGAAAGCTCTAAAGGGCGCGGGCCGGTGAAACAATTCAAAGATTGCGACGGGTCGAAACATGACATGCACAGATCGGCATATTTTCGCCAAAACATGCATAAGCATCTGATTTAAAACAAATAAAGCCGCCTAACAAGGCGGCCTTACTTTGTTACAAACTGTAATCTTTAGTTGGCTTGACGCCGCAGGAAGGCTGGGATTTCGATACGATCCTGCTCTTCTTCTTCCATTGGTGCCGGCTGCATTTGCGGCTCTTGGCGCGCGACCTGAGCACCTGCGTCCTTGGAATGACCTGTCATGCGACCGATCAAAGAGTTGATACCGAATTTACGCTCTTCTGGCTGAGGCGCTGGCTCAACTGCAACGATCTTTTCGCGTTCCTGTGGTGCGGACGGCACCTTGGAAACCGCGGTGCGCAGACGTGCGAGTGCCTCTGGAGACGGCGTGCCCGGTGCTGGTGCTTTTGGCGCGACAAAAGCCTCTGGCTCATCGTCCACATAGTCTGTTTGCGGCTGGAATTGCGCGACCTGCGGCTGATAGGCCGGAGGTGGCAGGTCATCTGTTGCCGCTGGGGTCTGCTCTTCGAACAGATCTTCCATCTGATCCTCAGAGGCCGCTTGTTCTGCATCAAACTCGCTGAACAGTGCAGGCTCTTCTGGTGCAGTTGCCGGCGCGGCAGCAACAGGTGCTGGCGCTGGCTCTGGTTCGGCTTGCTTCAGCGGCTCGGACAGTTTGCGGCGCGCCACTGGGGTGTCCATGATAACTTCGCTTGCATCGATGCCGGTCGCGACGACGGACACGCGCATGCCACCATCCAAGGACGTGTCCATGGTGGATCCAACGATGATATTTGCTTCTGGATCAACTTCTTCGCGGATGCGGTTGGCTGCTTCGTCCAGTTCAAACAGGGTAAGGTCTTCGCCGCCGGTGATGTTGATAAGCACACCACGCGCGCCACGCAGGCTGATTTCGTCCAAGAGTGGGTTGGCGATGGCTTTTTCCGCCGCCTGGATCGCACGATCCTCGCCGGTTGCTTCGCCGGTGCCCATCATGGCTTTGCCCATCTCGTCCATCACGGCACGAACGTCTGCAAAGTCGAGGTTGATAAGGCCCGGACGCACCATCAGGTCGGTCACGCCTTTGACGCCTTGGTAAAGAACATCATCGGCCATCGAGAAGGCTTCGGTGAAGGTGGTTTTCTCATTCGCCAGACGGAACAGGTTCTGGTTTGGAATGATGATAAGAGTGTCGACGACTTTCTGAAGCGCTTCAACGCCGGCTTCCGCCTGACGCATGCGCTTGGCGCCTTCGAATTGGAATGGCTTGGTGACGACCCCAACGGTCAAAACACCCAGCTCGCGGGCCGCTTGTGCGATGATTGGGGCCGCGCCGGTACCGGTGCCGCCGCCCATGCCTGCGGTGATGAAACACATATGAGAGCCAGCGAGGTGATCGACGATCTGTTCGATGCTCTCTTCTGCTGCGGCCGCACCCACGGTTGGGCGTGCCCCTGCGCCAAGGCCCTCGGTGGCTTTGACACCCAGTTGAACCCGCGCCTTGGCATCATTCTGTTGAAGCGCCTGTGCGTCTGTGTTCGCGACGACGAAATCGACACCCTCAAGCTCTTTGGCGATCATATTGTTGACCGCGTTGCCGCCTGCCCCGCCAACACCGAACACGGTGATACGTGGTTTGAGGTCTTCCTGCTCCTGGAAGGTCAGATTCAATGCCATCAGAATGTCCGCCTGTCTTGCCCCGAATTTACGGGTGTTTTTCATCTACTCTCTAATAGTCATAGCGTTCACAACGCGCTACGTCACGCCCAAAAGCGGTATCAGCCACAAAATATGGCCAAAATACGACTTAGACCCGCGTGATTTCGCCCAAAATGCAAAATACAGTGGGAATCTGAGGGTTAGGACACAAAAAGAGGGATTGGACGGCCCCTTAAGGGCAGTCGGCGTGTGGTGATTCACAGGTTTGGCGAAGCTGCTCTGCCTGCCAGTGGCACGTTTTGTGCCTTTGTAAGACTCACCTTAGCCGAATCTATCCTTGCTGTCGACGGTCAGTCCTTCTGATGGGGTAGACTATTCATGATGGGCCTACCAATTCGCTTTAAACCACCGCACGGCGCGGCGGAAACTTTTGACGCCGTGATGTTCAACCGGCAGGTCGAAATCCCAGCATTCATCTTGCGGGCGGGTCGCAAAGAGACACATACCAACCGAAGAGCTGAACCCCGGCCCTGTCGTGGCCTGTGGCAGGCCATGGACGCGGATCGGACGACCCAGACGCACTTGCTGCCCGAGGATACGGCTTGCGAGTCCATCAAGACCCGGCATCTGGCTCGCGCCGCCGGTCAGAACGATTTTCTGGCTTGGCAGATGCTCGAACCCGGCGGCATCGAGACGTTTGCGGGCTTCTTCGAGGATTTCTTCGACGCGAGGACGGATGATCCCAATAAGTTCCGCGCGGCTGACCTGACGGCGGTCATGTTCCCAATCGCCGGTCTCGCCATTGATCTCGATCATCTCGCGATCATCCATGCCGGTGGCCTGAACGCCGCCGTAGAAAGTTTTTATCCGTTCAGCCGTCGCGGCGGGCACCTGAAGGCCCATCGAGATATCGCTGGTCACGTGATCCCCGCCCATACGCACCGCATCGGCATAAATCATGTGTTTCTTCATAAAGATCGAAATGCTGGTTGAACCGCCGCCAAGGTCGATACAGGCCGCGCCCAGTTCTTGCTCGTCTTCAACGAGAGCCGCGAGCCCCGACACATAGGCCGAATTCGCGATGCCCGCGAGCTCCAGATCGCAGCGCTTTACACAATGGGCAAGGTTCGCGACGACCGAAGCGTCCACAGTCAGCATATGCATATCACAGCTGAGGTTCTGCCCCACCTGGCCGCGTGGATCGCCAAGACCACTGCGGTGATCCAGCGCAAAGTTCACCGGATGGGCATGCAGAACCTCGCGCCCTGCCCCGATGTCGGGAGTTTCGCACCTAGAGAGCACGTGGGCGACGTCATGTTCAGTAACTTCCTGCGCCATCACCTCGACGCGGCCATCCAGACCGTAAGAGCGAGGAGACGCGCCCGAGAAACAGGCAATCACATGATCAACGCGGATCTGCGCCATCTTTTGGGCCGCTTGCACCGCCGTCCGGATCGCGCGTTCCGTTTCCTGCATCGCCGAGATCTCGCCAAAGCGTACGCCACGCGACCGTGTCGACGCGGCTCCGATCACCCTAAACCCGCTTTGCCCCGCCAAAGGTCCGATACCATCCATGTCTCCGACTTGGTCCACGCCATCAAAGCGCAGAACCAAACAGGCGATTTTCGAAGACCCAACGTCCAAAATCGCAACAACACCACGTTGCATCGCGGCTTTTCGCATGGCGCGCATCGCGCGTTGTGATTGATAGAGGTCGCCCATTATTCTTTTACCCCCAAGCTCGTTTTGCGCACATCCCACCAGTTCTCGACAGAATTCTCCGCAACCCTCAACGTCGGCCTATTGCCGATCCGCAGATCGACCACCGACACGTCTCTTTCTAATAAGTCCTGCACCTGCGCCATCGCTACGATGCGCTCCAGCGCGCCGACCGCTCCGTTTTCAGGCAGCATGATGCGTTGATCTCGATCCAGCACGATGTCCCAGCGCCGATTTCCGACCCAAGCCAAGCCGCGCACCCGATCGCCCAAAGGCGCTGCAACTTTCAGCAATTGCAGTGCTTCTTTAGCATGCACATCAGCCCCAACGCCCGCCATCAACGGCAGATCGCCATGCGCCAGACGCCCTTTTGCAGCCGAAACCACAAACCCTTCGGCATCCACCAGCTGCAGGCCATCCTGCGTGCGCCACAAGAGGACCGGCGTCCGTTCTTCAATCGCGATCTGCAGCACATTGCCATCGATCTTGATCTGAGCCGACTTGACCGGAGACAGCCCCAAAAGTGTCTCACGCATCGCGGCCACATCGATATCAAAGCTGCTGATGGGAAAATCTGTATGCAGAACTTCTCGAATGTCGCCAGCCAGGATCGGGCCCGCCCCATCGATGGTCATCGCGCCAACCATGAACTCGGGCCGCTCCACAAAACTGGTGCGCAGATCTTGCAGCATTAGGAAGAAGTTATCCGAGCGCTCTTGATCCGCGAAATAGGCATTGACTGCCAAGACGGCGAATACAAAAGGCGCAACAACGCGCAGAGCAAAGCGAAACAGCGGCGTGAGCATCATCCGTTCATAGCGATACCAGAAACGAGACGGCGCGGGATCCGACTTGGCCGCGCGCGGCTGTGGTTTAGGAGCCGGACGATAATAGCTGGGACGCGTCGCAGTTATCTGTTGCATGATGCATCCTCCACCAACCACTTACACAACTCTGGAAACGAAATACCGACGGCCTGCGCCTGCTCTGGGCTGAGGCTTGTTGGGGTCATGCCGGGCTGAGTGTTGGTTTCAAGCAGAATGAGCCCTGCGAGGCCTTTGCTTTCATCCCAGCGGAAATCGGTACGGGAAATGCCACGACAGCCCAGAACCTGATGGGCTTTCAGAGACATCTCCATACAGGCGTCAAAAATTTCGGAGGGCACATTGGCGGGCACCTCGTGACGAGAGCCCCCTTCCGCATATTTCGCGTGATAGTCATACCAACTGTCGGTGATAATATCCGTGACCGTCAAAGCGCGGTCCCCCATGACAGTACAGGTCAACTCGCGGCCATCCACATAGTCCTCGACCATCAGCTCATCCGGCATATCCGGCGCAAGCGTGGGAGGGCCATTGGCGGCCTCTTGAACAATATAGACACCAACAGAGGAGCCCTCATTATAAGGCTTCACCACATAGGGCGGCTCCATCACATGGTGGGATTCAATCTCGTCACGCTGCGCCAAGAGGCTTGCGGCCACAGGAAGTCCAGCAGCGCGATAGGCCTCTTTGGACTTTTCCTTGTCCATGGCAACGGCGGAACTCATGACACCGGAATGGGTATAGGGGATCTGCATCCATTCCAGCAGACCCTGCACACAGCCATCCTCGCCCCAGCGACCATGCAGGGCGTTAAAGACAACATCCGGCTTTATTCTCATCAAGTCCTGAGCCAAGTCGCGGTCGGCTACGACCTCGACAACCTCAAAACCTGCTTCCCTCAACGCAGCGGCACATTCTTTACCCGTCGACAGAGACACCTCGCGTTCGGCCGAGGGGCCACCCATCACTACCGCTACCTTTTGGGGTGTTCTGCTCGAACTACCCACGTTAACAGCCTCAATTTTCCGAGCCTTTTTCGGCCCTTGTTTATTGCCCTTTTTAAGGCGATCTCCGCCGACTCTTAGGGTCTCATGTACGCGCCAGCCCGGTTCTCCGGCACCGACTGATATTTCATGTCCAGATCTTATGCCCGGATCATTGATTGCAAATCAGTCATACTCGCCAATTCGCTTAATTTCCCATTGTAGCTCTATTCCGCTGTTTTCGAAAACCTTTTTTCGCACCTCTTCGCCAAGATTTTCGAGATCAGCCGCCGTGGCGTCGCCGGTATTGATCATAAAATTGCTGTGTTTCTGGCTCATTTGCGCGCCGCCCACCCTGGCCCCACGCATGCCCGCGTCATCAATCACCTTCCACGCCTTTAGGTCGTGTACGTCATCTGCGCGCCCTGTGCTGGAAAAACCGGCTGGATTGCGGAACGTACTGCCTGCGCTGCGGTCTTTGGTCGGCTGCGTGGCGTCGCGTTTTTCCAGTTGCGACTGCATGCGAGCGCTCAGCTCCTCAGGGTCGCCGCTGGGGGCCTTAAACGTGGCTTCCACAAGAACCCAGCCTTCTGGCAAATCCGATTGGCGGTATTGAAAGTTCAAGTCATCGGCGGTGAGCGTCACCAGTTCTCCGCCCCGGGTCACAGCTTTGGCCGAGACAAAAACATCAGCAATATAAGAGCCATAGCAGCCGGCGTTCATGCAAACCGCACCACCGATAGCGCCCGGAATGGTGCGCAGGAAGGTCAGATCCACGCCCTGCTCTGCTGTTTTACGCGCCACATGCGCATCAAGCGCCGCGACGCCTGCGGTCACGCGATTGCCCTCGACCTCTATCTGGTTAAACCCGCGCCCCATGCGGATGACGACGGCCCGAAGCCCACCGTCGCGAATGATCAGATTGCTGCCCACGCCCATTGGGAAAACCGCAACCTCTGGGTCCAGATCACGCAGAAAATCCTGCAAATCCGATACATCCTGAGGTTGAAAAAGATAATCCGCTGGCCCACCGACCCGAAGCCACGTCAGATCCGCCAAAAGGCGGTTTTCTGTGATTTTTCCACGAACGCTTGGCAAGCCGCTCATCGCTCTGACCCCCTCGGTTTGATCCGCTCTATTCGCCAATTCACCGCATAGCCGAGCAAGGCCCCAAGGCCAAGACCGACGAGCGGAGGTAAACAGGCGGTTAACCAGAACAGGAAAAGACGGAAGCTGTCCCAGCCCTCAAGCAGTTCGGCCCAGATGAAAACACCGATATTCAGACCGCCCAGAAGGGTTGAGAGCAACAGGATGACCCGCCAGGAATCCCGCTGTGTCAGAACGAAACCCGTGATCCCCAAAAGGATCATCAAAGTGCCTCCGATCAGCAGCAGAATTTCAGCTGGCACCATGCCCGACAACCCTCTTTACCCAGCGGCCCAAATAGATCACCGGCCAGCGCATGATCCACATGCCGGCCAGCAGGAAAACACAAGCCAAAAGGATGCCATGCTGCAGGAAAATGCCAATCAAAATCGGCACGGCAATGGCGATCATGACATAGGCAAAGCGCCAGTGTTTATCCCGACTGGGAAACATGGCGCGCATGTTGACCACGACCATCCAGATAAGGGCTGCGATGACGCTGAGGCTCATGTTAGTCTGCCAATCGTTTCGGAAGCGCATTGGCCCAGGCGCTGATCGTACCAGCGCCAAGACACACGACCATATCGCCCGGTTGTGCCTGTTCTTTCACGAGGCGCACCAGATCATCCTCGCTGACGATCGCACGGGCGTGGCGGTGGCCATGGGCGATCAAGCCGTCGACCAGATCATCGCGGGTTGCGCCTTCGATCAGATCTTCGCCCGCGGCAAAGACTTCGGCGATGGCGACCACATCGGCCTCGTTAAAACAGGTGCAGAAATCCTCAAACAGGCTGTGCAGACGCGTGTAGCGGTGCGGCTGATGCACCGCGATCACGCGGCCTTCGCTGGCCTGACGCGCGGCTTTCAGCACGGCAGCGATTTCCACGGGATGGTGACCATAGTCGTCGATGATCGTGATGCCATCAACCTCACCCACTTTGGTAAAACGACGGTTTACCCCACCGAATTTCGCAAGAGCCTCACGGATCTCATCGAGCTTCATACCCAGATGACGCGCCACAGCAACGGCACTTAAGGCATTGGAAACATTGTGATCTCCGGGCATTGGCAGAGTGCAGCCCTCGATGACAAGCCCTTCGTTTTGCAGGTGAATGTCGAAATGCGCGACGCCTGCCTTATAGGTCGGCTTGGTGGCCCGCACATCCGCTTGCGAATTGAACCCATAGGTCACAACGCGCCGGTCGGTGATCTTCCCAACCAACGCCTGAACTTCGTTATGATCGGTGCAACAGACCGCAAGACCATAGAAGGGGATGTTGGACACAAACTCATTGAAGCCTGCACGCAGCGTGTCGAAATCGCCCCAATGCTCCATATGCTCGGGGTCAATATTGGTGACAATCGCAATGGTCGCTGGGAGGCGGTTGAACGTGCCGTCAGACTCATCGGCCTCAACCACCATCCATTCGCCATCGCCAACCCGCGCATTGGAGCCATAGGCGTGGATGATCCCGCCATTGATCACCGTCGGGTCGAATTTGCCATGATCCAGAAGTGCCGCGACCATTGTGGTCGTCGTGGTTTTCCCATGCGTCCCTGCGACCGCGATATTGGACTTCAGCCGCATCAATTCGGCCAGCATTTCCGCGCGGCGCACCACTGGCAAGCCCTGCCGACGAGCTTCATCCAGCTCTGCATTCCCGGGTTTGATCGCAGAGGAAATCACAACAACTTCAGCGGCCTCAAGGTTCTCGGCCTTTTGCCCAATAAAGATCGTCGCGCCCATCTCGGCCAGCCGCTGGGTGATCTTGCTGTCCTTGAGGTCAGAGCCCTGCACTACATAGCCATGGTTCAACAGCACCTCGGCAATGCCCGACATGCCAATGCCGCCAATGCCGACAAAATGGATCGGGCCAACGTCTCCGGGGAGTTTGGTTGCTGCATTCATATCAAACGTCCTCTTGGGCCAGGTCCCGGACCATCGCGACCAGATTGGCCGTCGCGTCCGGCATGCCCATCGCAAGCGCCCCCGCACTCATTTCAACAGCCGCATCCGCGTCGCTTAGGATCGCGGCGATCTGGGCCGTCAGGGTTTCTACATTAAACGCGGTCTCTGGGATCACAACCGCCCCATCCGCTTCCTCAAGCCCGCGCGCATTGGCGCTTTGATGATCGCCCGTCGCAATCGCCAGAGGGATCAGAATCGACGGCCGACCGATGACGGAGATATCAGCGACGGAAGAGGCCCCTGCCCGCGAAATCACCAGTTGCGCTTCACTCATCCGCTCTGGGATATCAGTGAAGAATTCCTGCACGTCGGCCGTGATGCCCTGCTCGGCATAGAAGGCGGCAACATTCGCATGGTCCTCGCCGCGCGCCTGATGGCTGACACGCAGGTGGGATTTGATCTCGTCCGGCAGCATCGCAATCGCAGGCGGCACGACCTCGGATAGTATGCGCGCGCCCTGGCTGCCACCAATGACGAGGATCGACATCGGGTAGTCTCCGGGTGGGATATAGCCCGCGCCCGCGCGGTCCAGAACAGTTTGGCGCACAGGGTTGCCGGTGTGAATGCCGGTAATCCCCTCGGGCAAAATCGTCGGCCATGTTCCACATGCAATCATGTTGACGCGTTTCGCAAAAGCCTTGTTCACACGCCCCAAAACACCGTTTTGCTCATGGATCATCCGAGGCAGCTTCAACAAAACTGCAGCGCCCATGGCTGGAATGGTCGGATAGCCTCCAAAGCCCACAACCACGTCAGGCCGATCACGACGCAGCTTGACCACCGCACTCAGTACACCGCCCAAAATCCGAAATGGCGCGGCAAGCTTGGCCACAACCCCGCCCCGCGCAAAAGTGGCGGAAGAGACCTGTTCGATCTCCACGGCTTCGGGAAAGGCTCCGGTATAGCGCGCGCCACGGGCATCTGTGGACAGCTTCACGCGCCATCCCTGCGCCAACATCGCTTCGGCTAAAGCTTGCGCCGGAAACATATGGCCCCCGGTGCCTCCTGCTGCCATCAGGAGCAGCGGTTGTTTTGTCATCTAATGTGGCCTCGAAGTATATCGCCAAATTCACCCTGAGCCCGGCTCCGGGTCAGCGCCAGCAACATACCGACTGCGATGCCACCTGCAATAAGAGAAGAGCCGCCATAGCTGACAAACGGCAAAGTCATGCCTTTGGCGGGCAACAATCTGACGGCGACCCCCAGATTGATCATTGCCTGGATACCAAACAGAGAGACCAAGCCGGTACCCGCAAGGCGGATAAACGGATCACGTTCCCGCATCAGACGCAGCAAAGAGCGCGCCACGATGGTGGCGTAAAGCGCGATGATACAAAGGACCAGCACGAGGCCATATTCCTCGGCGGCCACCGCAATGATGAAATCCGTATGCGCATCGGGCAGAGACCATTTCACCTGCCCCTCGCCCACGCCGACGCCGAAAAATCCACCCTCGCGGATCGCGTTCGTGGCATACCCCAGCTGCGTGGTCGGATCGACATCTGCGGTCAGAAACCCATCAATCCGGCGCGCGAAGTGCTCGGATGCGTTATAAGCGATAAAACCGCCAATACAGACAAAGCCCGCCATAGCGACCAGCAGGGTCATCGGGGCTCCGGCGACGAAGTACATGACGCCCCAACCGAACAAAATCAGACAGGCCTGCCCAAAGTCGGGTTGCATCACCAGCGCGCCCACAATGATCAGCGTCAAAAAAATCGACCAGCTTTTGCCCGGAGGTCCGTTGATCTCTTGGCTCGCGGCAAAGAGCCAGGCCATGACGACTACATAGACAGGTTTCAGAAACTCAGAGGGTTGCAGCGCCGCAAAGCCCAGCGAATACCAGCGCACTGCGCCTTTGCCGTAGTCAGTCCCAAAGACCGGCAACAACAACAGCGCCACAAAGGCCATGAGGAAGCCCAATACGGCCAATCGCCGGATCTCGCGCGGAGATAGCATCGAGACGATAACCATCGTGACCATCGCCCCACCTACGAAAATGCCTTGGCGCAAGACGTAGTGGAAATATGGAAAGCCGTTTTTCTCAGCCAAAGGCGGGCTTGCGGCCAACCCCAATAGCATGCCGATCCCCATCAACCCCAAGACACAAGTCAGGGTGATTTTATCAACTGTCCGCCACCATTTCGGAAGAATCGGCTCCACGTCCCGAACTGGGACTCCGCCGTAGACCATTTCTGTCATCAAAGACCTGCCGATTTGCCTGTTTGCGCCCGGTTCTCCGGATCTGAGGTGAAGTTTACCACGAGTTACGCTTTAAGGGAAGTATTGCGGCGGAGTCCTCGTAGTAAAATCGCGCCGTGGCGACTCCCATATTGGTATGGATATTTTACACAAAATTGGAACTTTTATGAAAACCTATTTCCGGTAGCTATGGGCCAAGACCTACCGGAGCCCCTCATGACTGATCAGCCAAGCTATCCCATCACCCAGACCAATCGCATCAAACGCGCCCATGAGCGCGCGGCCTATGATCACGCGAGCGTGCACGCCATTCTGGACGCCGCCGCGCTTTGTCATGTTGCCTATGTGATTGACGACCAACCCTATGCCACGCCGACCATGTTCTGGCGCGAAGGGTCTCGGCTTTACTGGCACGGAAGTGCTGCGAGCCGGATGATCAAGACCATCCGTAAGGGCGTGAAGGCCTGCGTGACGGTGACCCATTTTGACGGGCTGGTGATTGCGCGGTCTGGTTTCCATCATTCTGCGAACTACCGGACGGTCATGGCCTTTGGAACAGCGCGCCTGCTTGACGATCCCGATGAAAAATACGCAGCGCAAATTGCCATGGTGGATCGGCTGTTCCCGGGTCGGACAGAAGGCTTGCGCAAAGTCACGGATCAGGAACTTAAGGCAACGTCTTTTATCTACATGGACATCGAAAGTGCCGCAGCCAAAGTGCGGACGGGCACCGTCAAAGACGACGAAGAAGACTACGCCCTGCCCATCCACGCCGAAGTCATTCCAATCCACACAACACTCGGCACACCAGAACCCTGCCCGCGCAGCCATAGCGAGGCCGCGCGCTGTGCGGATCTGGACCTCTATTCTGCCGGGGTCTCGCTTGAGGGTGCCTTGACCCAGGCCTATGGCGAGACCTTTGGCTAGGGATTGAAACGCACGTGCCCCCTGTCCATATCTTTTGCAGATCAAGGGGGACGCGATGACAGATACAATCTTATGGCAAAGGCTCGAAGGCCTCGTGGTCTTCGTCGCCTCCGTGGTATATTTCGCAAACCTCGACAGCGGCTTGCCGATCTGGGCAGCGGTGCTGATCTTCTTCGCGCCGGATCTGTCCTTTGCGGCCTATGCGGCGGGCCCCAAGGTCGGCGCCTTCGCCTATAACCTCGTCCACGTGTACGCACTCGGGGCCGTCTTAATCGTTGCCGGCCTTTTGACGGCCAATGTTTTGTTGACAGCCATTGGGGCCTTGATGTTGGCCCACACCGGCTTTGACCGTGCGCTTGGCTATGGGTTGAAATCCACCAAAGGCTTCAAACACACCCATATGGGCGATCTATGACAAAGCCCCGCCAAAGCGGGGCTTTCTTTTCGCTTAGAAAAAGGGCCTTAGCCGATGACGCCACCGTCGGTGCGCTTCACGGCAACCACGCAAGAGCGCGGCAGCGTGCCTGGGCCATCTGGGAAGTCAGCCGCTGGGTGCTGGATACCAACAAAAGCGGTGCGACGGTCCAAGGACCAGCACAGACCCGTAACTTCACAACGGTTCGGACCGGTCATGAAACGCACGATCTCGCCCGTCGCAGGATCACCGATCAGCATCTGGTTGTTGCCCTGACCCGAAAAATCGCCTTCGTTCTTATAGTCACCGTCGGTCTGGATCCACAGCAGGCCTTTGCTGTCAAACTGCATCCCGTCAGGGCTGTTGAACATATTGCCCGCATTGACGTTCGCGGAGCCTGAGCGGTCATCGTCAAACACAGTCGGGTTGCCCGCCATCACATAGAGATCCCATGTGAATGCAGTGTCGGTGTGATCACCATTCACCGGACGCCAGCGCACGATTTGACCAAACTTATTTGCTTCGCGTGGGTTTGGACCGCCCACAGGTGTCTCATCCCCACCTGCGTTGGTCTTCAGACCACGGTTCTTATTATTGGTCAGCGCGCAATAGGCTTCGACTTTCAGAGGGTTCACCGCCACCCATTCAGGACGATCCATCGTGGTCGCACCCACTTTGGAGCCCGCCACACGGGTGTGAATGCAGATTTCCTCGGCTGTCATGCCAGTCGCTTCTGGGGTCAGGGCAATCCATTCACCGCTCAGATCGTCGTTGAATTTCGCCACATAAAGCTGACCGTCGCTCAGCAGACCCTCGGTGCTGCCGCCTTCGACATAAGCGTCCTTGGAGACGAATTTATAAAGGAACTCGCCGCGTTCATCGTCGCCCATATAGACAACCACGCGACCATCCGCCGCCAGAACGGTTTCCGCGTTCTCATGCTTGAAACGACCCAGAGCGGTGCGTTTCTTTGGCGTTGAGGTTGGATCCGTCGCATCAATCTCAACAATGTAACCATGACGGTTAGGCTCGTTGATGTTCTTGCTCAGATCGAAACGATCGTCGAACTTTTCAAACCCGTAGCGGGATTTGGTTTTGATGCCATAGCGCTTGAACTCTGCTGGCAACTCTTGCTCTGCATCTGCCGACCCGAAATAGCCGTTAAAGTTTTCTTCGCAGGTCAGGTAGGTGCCCCAAGGGGTCTCGCCATTGCCGCAGTTGTTCCAGGTGCCCAGAACGGTTTTCGCCATTGGATCTGCGTCGGTTTTCAGCAGATCGTGGCCTGCCGCAGGACCGGTCAGCTCCATCGGCGTGTCAATGGTGATGCGGCGGTTGAATTCCGAATCCAGCACCACGTCCCAGCCAGTCGCGCCCTCTTCGATTTCGATGATCGAAATACCATGAGCGTTCTTCATTTTTTGAACGTCATCGGCATTGATCGCCTTGCCGTCTTTGCGGTTGCTCAGCAGAACTTTGTTCTGAATATACTCGTTGTTCACCGCAAGGATCTGTTTGTCGCCCTTGGCAAAGATCGCCATACCATCGGTGTTGTCGCCAAACGCGCGCGCTTGGGTTTCGGCGGTGCCGCCGGTCGCTTGATCGACGTCAGCGGTGCCAGACCACAAAGGCTGACCCCATTTGACCAGAACTTCCCACTCATAACCCTCTGGCAGAGTGATGGTATTCGCGGTGGACGTTGGGATCGGGTTAAAGCCAAAGCGGTTCGCCGCCTGCGCCTCAGAGGCGAGGAACGTCGTGCCCATAACAGCTGCGCCAGAGCCAAAGGCCACAACGCCGCCCAGGAACCCACGGCGAGACATCGCCGCGTCGACTACGGCATCAAAACCGTTGTCCTCTGGGCGCGGGTCGCGCAGTTCGTCATAGTCATCAAAGGAAAGCTCGTCGATGTCGTGCTCACGCATTGGGAAATCCTTGTCGTTTGCTGGATAGTGAGGGCCCCTCCCTAGCGCGCGGTAGGCAACGAATTCGTTGCAGATTTGTATGATCTAGATGACGGTTTGTTTGCCGTTTTGTGACGCCAAAAATTCGGGCAAATTGGTTAACATATTGCTTACGACTTGACCTTCGCCTCTCGGCTCAGGCATGGGCGTCTCATGCAAGTCAAAACCATGATCCTTGGTGCCGGAGCCGCCGGAATGATGTGCGCAGCCCATGCGGGCGGTGACACTTTGGTGGTCGATCACGCCAAAGCGCCGGGCGAAAAAATTCGTATCTCGGGGGGCGGTCGCTGCAATTTCACCAATATGTACGCAGGGCCCGAAAATTTCCTGAGCGGCAATCCGCATTTCTGCAAAAGCGCGCTCAGCCGGTATACGCAATGGGATTTCATCGACCTCGTCGCGCGCCACGGGATCGCCTATCACGAGAAAACTCTGGGGCAGCTGTTTTGCGATGAATCCTCGAAAGACATCATCCAAATGTTGCTGTCTGAGCTGCGCAAAGCGGGCGCGGATCTGTGGCTGAAGACGTCAATTCTGTCGGTGACACGAAAAGACGGTGCCTTTGAGGTTTCACTCGATAAAGACGGCACAAAAACCACCGTCACGGCTCAAAACCTGGTTCTGGCAACCGGCGGCAAATCCATCCCCAAAATGGGCGCGACGGGTTTGGCTTACGACCTTGCCCGCCAATTTGGCCTGAACGTCACCGAGACCCGCGCGGGCCTTGTACCTTTCACATTCTCTGACGGGCGTTTCAAAGCCCTCGCGGGCGTCGCTCTTCCCGTGCGGGCATCGCTCCCATCCACCTCGTTTGACGAAGCCTTGCTTTTCACCCATCGCGGCCTTTCAGGCCCCTCGGTTCTGCAGATCAGCTCTTACTGGCGCGAAGGCCAGAAAGTCGCCTTTGACCTCTATCCCCTAGGCGGTCTTTACGAGGCGCTGCGTGCAAAACGCACCGAAGATGGTCGCAAAAACCTCTCAACCATTCTAGCGCAGTTTCTGCCCGCGAAGCTCGTTGATTTCCTCACCACTGACCTCGCACTCACCGGCAACATCGCCGACCAATCTGACGCCAAACTACGCGCTCTCACGGACGCCATCCACACCTGGCACCTCACCCCCAGCGGCACCGAAGGTTATCGCACCGCCGAAGTCACGCTGGGCGGCATCGACACTGACGCGCTGTCGTCAAAAACCATGCAAGCCAAATCCGTCCCCGGCCTCTACGCCATCGGCGAAGCGGTCGACGTCACGGGCTGGCTTGGTGGCTTCAACTTCCAATGGGCCTGGAGCTCGGGCTACGCCGCCGGCACCGCAATCGCGGCCAGCTAGGCTTTTTCTCTTGCCAAAAATATCCCCGCCGGAGGCATCCCACACGGGCCACACCCTATGACAGCTGGGCTTTCACAAGCTCTGCAAAGTGATCGCCACGTTTCTCGAAACTGTCGTATTGATCAAAGCTTGCCGCGGCAGGCGCCAGCAAAACCGTCTCGCCTTCTTGCGCCTCAGCCACTGCTTTCGACACAGCCGTCTCCATATCCGTGCAAACCTCAGCCTCAAGCCCGCCAAGCTGCATAGCGAAATTCGCGGCCTCGCGGCCTATCACATAGGCCTTAACGACTTCACCAGTGGCCGCCTGCACCGCCTCAAGACCACCATCCTTCTGCAATCCGCCACAGATCCAACGGATCTTTTTGAACGCCCCAAGCGCCTTGGCCGCCGCATCCACATTGGTCGCCTTACTGTCATTCACATAGGTCACACCATCCGCCTCAGCGATAATCTGAGAGCGATGCGGCAGGCCTGCGAAACTATGAAACGCCTGCTCAATCACCCGCGGCGCAAGCCCAAGCGAACGACAGACTGCATAGGCCGCGCAGGCGTTCTGATGGTTGTGCACTCCCGGCAAGCCTTTTACAGACCGCAGATCAATCGACCCGACCTGCTTGCCCTTGCGATACTCAGACAAAAAGCCCTTCTTGGCAAAGACCTGCCAGCCCGGCCCCGTCAGTTTCTGCTCAACCGACATTCGGATCACGCGGTCATCGGACAGGCCTTCAGAGAGTTGATTGGCCAGATAGAGCCCCTCATCCTCGTCAATCCCAATCACAGCGCGATCCGGCCCGCCTTCGGCAAAGAGCCGACGCTTGGCCGCGAAATAGCCGCCCATGCCAGCATGGCGATCCAGATGGTCAGGCGAGAGGTTCGTGAAGACTGCAATATCCGGCGTCAAAGACCGCGCGAGATCGGTTTGATAGCTCGACAGCTCCAGCACCACGACCTCGCCATCGATGGCCGGATCTATATCCAAAACACCACGCCCGATATTGCCTGCGAGCTGACAGGGGCGGTTGGCGGCCTCCAGAACGTGATGGATTAAGGCCGAGGTGGTGGACTTGCCGTTGGAGCCAGTGACTGCAACCACTTTGGGCAGCGTGTCGAAGTTATCCCAGTCCCGTGTCGCGAAGCTGCGAAAAAACAGGCCGATGTCATTGTCCACGGCAACGCCTGCCGCCAAAGCGGCCTTCACCACCGGATTAGGCGTCGGATAAAGATGCGGAATACCGGGCGAGACAATCAGGCTGGTGATGCCCTCAAACGCGCCCTGCTTTGCGAGTTCCTTGATCGCAAAGCCTTCACCCTCCGCCGCCGCGCGCGCGGCTGGGTTGTCGTCCCAACAGATCGGGGTCGCTCCTCCCTCGCGCAGCGCGCGGGCCGTCGCAAGGCCAGATCGGCCAAGACCCAGAACGGCGATCTGATGGCCCTTATATCCGACAACAGGTATCATCGGTGCGTCCCCTCACTCTGCGCCCGCGAGCGCCTGTAAAATTACCAAAGCGCGATCCGCGTCACCTGCGGGCACAAAAGCATGATCATGGTGATAGGCCGCAACCATGTTGCAGGCAATGCCCGCGTCGGCCAAGGCGCGCGCGACGGCCGCGGTCAGCCCCACGCCATCCAAGGCAGAATGCACCGTCAAAGTGATGCGCCGCATGGGTAGGTCGCGCGCCAAGCCCGCTTCTTGTGCAACCTGATCGGTTAAGATCAACGAAAGGCCTTCGTCTTCGGCAAAACTCGCCAAAGCCTGAGATGCCAACGCCTCAGCGCCGTTTGGCAGCAAACAAAAATGATAGAGCGTGTCATCCAACACAGGCGCCATGCCGGAAATCATGGCGCTGGTGTCTTTGACGGGCGTGGACACGGGGCCCCTCACCGAACCTTCAGCGTCGCCAGACCGATCATCGCGAGGATCAGGGAGATGATCCAGAACCGGATCACGATCTGAGGTTCAGCCCAGCCCTTTTTCTCGTAGTGGTGATGGATCGGTGCCATAAGAAACACGCGCTTGCCCGTGGCCTTAAAGTAGACGACCTGAATAATAACCGAGAGCGCCTCGACCACAAAAAGCCCGCCGACAATCGCCAGCACCAGCTCGTGTTTGGTCGAAACCGCAATCGCGCCCAATGCGCCGCCCAAAGCCAAAGACCCAGTGTCACCCATAAAGACCGCTGCGGGAGGGGCGTTGTACCAGAGGAACCCAAGGCCTCCGCCGATGAGGGCTGCGGTAAAAATCAAGATCTCACCGGTGCCCGGGACGTAGTGCACGTCCAGATATTCGGTAAAGTCGACGCGGCCAACCGCATAAGCGATAATGCCCAATGTGCCACCTGCGATCATAACAGGCATGATCGCCAGACCGTCCAGACCATCGGTCAGGTTCACCGAGTTCGCAGAGCCTACGATAACGATCACAGAAAACGGTACAAAGACGTAACCCAGGTTCAGCAGAACGTCTTTAAAGATCGGCAGAGCCAGTTGGTATTGCAGATTTTCCGGATGCAGCGTCGATGCCCAATAGCCAGCGATTGCCGCAATCAAGAGCCCCAACAACAGGCGGATCCGGCTAGAAACACCCTTAGTGTTCTGCTTGCTGACCTTGGCGTAATCATCGGCAAAGCCAATCAGCCCATAGGCCAAAGTCACAAAAAGAACGAGCCAGACAAACCCATTATCAAGCCGCGCCCACAAGAGCGTCGAGGTCACCAGAGCCCCCACGATCAGCAAGCCGCCCATGGTCGGTGTACCTGCCTTGGAAAAGTGGCTTTCCGGACCATCATCGCGGATCGGCTGTCCTTTGCCTTGCCGCCTGCGCAGCACGTTGATCAACGGACGACCAAAAATAAACCCAAAGAGCAACGCGGTCAGAAAGGCTCCGCCAGCGCGGAAGGTGATATAGCGAAACAAGTTAAAAACATCGCCACCATCTGACAAAAGCGTCAACCAATAGAGCATTACGCGGTCCCTTTGCTTAATTTCATGGCGGGATGGCCCAATTTACGAATAGCGTCAACCACGCGCGCAACACCCATACTGAGTGAGCCTTTTGCCGCCACAATATCCCCGGCATGCAGATCGCGGGCGACGCCCTTAGCCATCTCCTCGCTGGTCTCGGTCCAACGGCCGCGCTTTTCAACGGGCAGCGCGTCGTAGAGCTCTTTCATCAGGGGGCCAATGCAATGAATTCGGTCGATTTTTTCCACCGAGGCCAGATCTGCGATCTCGCGGTGCAGATCTTTTTCGCGCGGACCCAGCTCTTTCATATCGCCAAGATAGGCAATCCTGCGGGCGCTTTGCCCTGCCGTTTCGCCCGACAATTCCGCAACAGACAAGACTTCTAGTGAGGCGCGCACAGAGGCCGGATTGGCGTTATATGCGTCATCAATCAACTCGATCATGCGACGATTGTCCGCCGGGTCCAGCTGGATAATATCGCGCAACCCGCGACCTGCGCCGGGTTCCCAACGGCCGAGATCAGTGATCGCGATGGCAGGATCAAGCGCCAGCGCGTCCGCCACCGCGAGAACGGCGAGGCCGTTCATGGCATAGTGGCGACCGGGCACGGCAACTTTATAGAGCAAGGGCTGTCCATGGGCCGTGCCGGTGCCCACGGTGGCGCTGTCAGTGACGTTTACGTCTGTCAGGCGGAAAGTCGCATCACTCTCGCCGAAAGCCACAAGCGTCTTCGCATTTTGCGCGGCGATGTCTTGCAGGATGGGCGAGACCGTGAGGTCTGCGTTAAAAATCGCGGTGCCGTTTTCTTCGAGACCCGTGAAAATCGAAGCCTTCTCGAGCGCGATCCCTTCGACATTCTCAAAAGCCTCAAGATGCGCGGGCGCAACGGTCGTCACCACCGCCACATGCGGACGTGCCATTGCAGCCAAAGGCGCGATTTCGCCGGGGTGGTTCATGCCGATCTCGATCACCGCGTATTCCGTGTCTTTCGGCATTCGCGCCAAAGTCAGTGGTACACCCCAATGGTTGTTGTAGCTCGCAACCGAGGCATGCACCCGCCCCTGCCCGCCAAGCACCGTACGCAGCATCTCTTTGGTCGAGGTCTTGCCTACTGAGCCCGTCACCGCGACGACTTTGCCACCCATGCGCGCGCGGGAGGCACGGCCCAGATCCTCTAGGGCCCCAAGCACATCCTCAGCGATCAATAGCGGCGCATCGGCTGGGAGGCCTTCGGGGATATGGCTGACCAGCGCCGCGCCGGCCCCTTTCTCCAAGGCTTGGGCGACGAAGTCATGGCCGTCTCGCGCAGCCTTGAGGGCCACGAAGAGGTCGCCCACCTGAATCGTCCGCGTATCGATAGAAACGCCATTAACAGTCCAGTCGCCCTGCGCTTTGCCGCCGGTTGCTTTGGCGGCCTCAGATGCGGTCCACAATGTCATGCCAGATCTCCGTCCAAAGCCATCACGGCGACGCTCGCCTGCTCCACATCGTCAAAGGGCAAGACATCATCGCCAACGATCTGTCCGGTTTCATGCCCCTTGCCCGCGATCAACAAGGCATCGCCTGGCCCCAACGCATCCACCCCGCGCAGGATCGCTTCGGCGCGGTCGCCGACCTCAATCGCCTCGGGCGCGCCTTCAAGGACGGCGGCTCGGATGGTCGCGGGATCTTCGCTGCGCGGGTTGTCGTCCGTCACGAACACCACATCCGCGTTCTCTTGCGCAGCTTTGCCCATCAAAGGCCGTTTAATCGGATCGCGATCCCCTCCGGCGCCAACGATCACCACGAGCTTGCCCATCACATGCGGGCGCATGGCCTTGAGCGCGGTTTCAACCGCATCCGGCGTATGGGAATAATCCACAAACACCGGCGCGCCGTTGCGACGGGTTGCGGCAAGTTGCATCCGACCTCGCACGGTTGTCAGAGTATGCAGAACCTCAAACACGCGCATCGGATCAGCCCCGCAGCCAATCGCAAGGCCCGAGGCCAAAAGGACGTTGTCAGCCTGAAAGCCTCCAATCAGGTTCAGACGTACTTGATAGGTCTCATCGCGAAACGAAAAGCGGATGTCTTGGCCCCCATTGTCCAAACGCTGGCTCAACAAACACAGGTCCGCGCCCTCGCGCCCCACAGTAATCACCGCCTGCCCACGACCCCGCGCAATCGCGGCCATATCAGGCCCGCGCATATCGTCTGTGTTGATGACCGCCACACCATCCTCTGGCAGCACGCGGTCAAAAAGCGCGGCTTTGGCGTCGAAATACTCATCGAATGTGGCGTGGTAATCCAGATGATCCTGCGTGAAATTCGTGAAGCCTGCAGCGGTCAGTTGAACCCCATCCAGACGCCTTTGAGCCAGCCCATGCGAACTGGCTTCCATCGCGGCATAGTCGATCCCCTCGGCATGGGCTGCCGCCAAGGTGCGATGCAATGTGATCGGCTCAGGCGTAGTGTGCATCAAAGGCGCTTCAAAGTCGCCCTCCACCCCAGTTGTGCCAAGGTTCACCGCAGGCAAACCCATCGCTTGCCAGATCATCCGCAAGAACGTCGAGACCGAAGTCTTGCCATTCGTGCCCGTCACCGCCGCCATCACCGGCGGCTGGTGCTCAAACCAGAGCGCGGCCGTATAGGCCAGAGCCTGCCTTGGGTCTTCGCAGATAATCAAAGCCGCGTCTGAGGCCGCAAGTTCCGCCTCCGCAATCCGCGCGCCTTCGGCGTCGGTCATCACAGCAACCGCGCCCATGCGCAGAGCAAACTGGATGAACGTCGCGCCATGCACCTGTGTGCCGGGAAGCGCTGCGAACAAATAGCCGTCCTTCACGTCGCGGCTGTCCACGGCCAATCCGGAAATTTCGGGATTTTTTCCCTGTAGGGCCGTCAGGCCAAGGTCGGAAACAGTTCTTGCCTGCTCTGCCATTTATCTGCCCTTGCCAGCTTAGTTTGCTGCCAAGGTTATATCAGTCAATTCCACAGGTTCAACGTGCGGCAGCAAGCCCAGCAAAGGTGCGACGCGGCCGATGATTTCAGAGGCCACAGGCACGGCCGTCCAACCGGCCGTACGGCGCGGCTCTTCGCCCATGGTTTCAACGGGTTCATCCAGCGTCACCACCAGGACGTATTTCGGATCATGCGCGGGGAAGACCGAGGCAAAGGTATTGATCACCTTGTCCTCATAGTAACCACCGTTCGGCTTGGGTTTATCCGCCGTGCCGGTTTTGCCTGCCACATGATAGCCCGGCACCTCACCCATCGAGGCGGTGCCCTCTGTGACCACCTTGCGCAACATATCGACGCTTGCCTCTGCTACCGCTTGGCTCATAACACGCGGACCATATTTCGCGCCGTCTTGCCTCAGGATCGTCGGCTCGATCTTGTGTCCACCATTGGCAATCGCCGCATAGGCTGCGGCCAGATGCAAAGGCGTTGCCGACAGGCCATGACCGTAAGAGATTGTCACGGCAGACAAATCTGTCCACTTGGACGGCTTGAGCGGCTTGCCACCGGTCGCCTCGACAACCTCGATCTTCGTCGGGTCAAACATGCCCAGAGACTCCAGGAACTCTTGCTGACGTTCTGCGCCAACGTCTAGCGCGATGCGCCCCGTCCCACGGTTTGAGCTTTTGACGATGATGTCTGTGACCGAGATCTTACCGTAATTCTTGTTCTCAAATTCGCCAATTGTGTAGCCATGCACCTTCATCGGACCTTTGGTCTCGATCACGGTCTCTGGCGTCACAAGGCCCAACTCAAGCGCCTGAGCGGTTGTGAAGATCTTGAAGGTCGATCCAAGTTCATAAACGCCCTGCAACGCCCTGTTAAACAAAGGACTTTCCGACCCAGCCTCTGTCGGAATTGGGCGTGGACGATCGTTAGGATCAAAGTCGGGCATTGAGCTCAGCGCGATGACTTCGCCCGAATGCGCGTCCATTAGGACAGCCGCGGCACCCTTGGCGTTCAAGAGCTTCATACCGCCAAAAAGCACCCGCTCCATGGCCGCTTGGATGGTGAGGTCCAAAGAGAGCGTCAGCGCTTTGCCGCCATTGGCCGGATCACGCAGGATGTCATCAAAGGTTTTCTCAACCCCAGCGACTCCGATCACTTCGGCAGCACTCACACCCTCACGCCCAAAACCTGCTCCGCCCAGAATATGCGCGGCCAGTTTACCGTTGGGGTAAAGACGCATCTCGCGCGGGCCAAACAACAGACCGGGATCACCGATATCGTGCACGGCTTGTTTCTGCTCGGGACTCAGCTTTTTGCGCACCCAAAGGAATTTGCGTTTGCCGGTGAAATCCTTAAGCAAGCGCTGCTCGTTCATATCCGGGAAAATGCGCACCAGCTCTTGGGCGACCCGCTCTTTGTCGATCATCTGCTGAGGCTGCGCATAAAGGCTGTGGGTCTCGATATTGGTCGCCAGAATACGCCCGTTACGATCTACGATATCCGCGCGCTGCGCCATGATGCGTGCGCCGCCGGTGCTCGAGCGCGGCTCGACCACTTCGCTTTGCGAAAGCGTGCCCATGCGGATGCCGATGATGCTGAAGGCTGCAAGGAACATGACGCCAAGGACCAAAAGACGCCCCTCAGCCCGCTGACGCGCCGCACCGCGCATTTCTTCGTGACGCTGGCGGATGTTCTCTTTTTCAATCGCCTTGTGGTCCGCGCCGTTTTGGCGTGCTTGAAGGATCGTGGCCAAAGGACGTAAAGGTGTACGGGTCATTGGCTTGCTTCCTGATTGGAGACCTCGACAACGTCGTCGATAATATCAATATTCACAGGGGGATAGCTGACTTGCTCGACCATGCCGAATTGATCGGCTTGCAATGGCAAAAGCTGCAGGCGGTCAAAGTTCAGATCCGCAAGATCCAGCAGGCGATCCGGGCGGTTCAGATAGGCCCATTCCGCTTTAAGGATCGCCAGACGATCACGCGCCTCGCTGATCTCGTAGCGCAGTTCTTCGACATTCCCGAGCGCCTGTTGCGTGGCATAATTCTCGCGATAGGCCCAGAAGGCCAAGGCGATCACCGATAGGGCTGTCATCACATAAAGCAGGCTACGCATTACTTTCGTCCCCTCTTTTGGCCGCCCAACATGGGCATCCCGATCTTGGCCCCATCGACCAAGCCCGCAGGCGCATCGGTGCGGCGGGCCACGCGCAACTTTGCAGAGCGCGACCGTGGGTTGATGGCGAGTTCTTCGTCATCGGGCCCAACCGCTTTGCGGGTGAGCAGCTCAAAACCCGGCGCGTCCTGAGCCACCTCAGGAGCGTAACGATTGCCCCCGCCGGTGCGGCCCGCACGTTCGGCCATGAATTTCTTGACCATGCGGTCTTCAATGGAATGAAAGGTCACAACGGCCAGCAATCCGCCGGGCTTGAGGGCCCGTTCTGCGGCCATCAGACCATTTAGCAATTCGCCGTATTCATTGTTCACCGCAATGCGCAAACCCTGAAAGCTGCGGGTCGCCGGATGGCTTTGCCCGGGCTTGGGGCGCGGCAGGTTTTTCTCAATGATATCTGCGAGTTCCAACGTGGTCCTAAACGGCCGATCCGCGCGCGCCTTGACGATTGCACGGGCAATTCGGCGGCTAGCGCGTTCTTCGCCGTAGTGAAACAGAATATCCGCGATCTCTTCTTCAGAGGATTCATTGACCAGATCAGCCGCCGAAGGCCCCGACTGGCTCATGCGCATATCTAGAGGGCCGTCTTTCATGAAGGAAAAGCCGCGCTCGGCAAGATCCAACTGCATCGAACTGACACCCAGATCCAAGACCACCCCGTCCAGATCCTGCGCATGGGCGTCCATGTTGGAAAACACGTCGGCGATGAACTCGATCCGACCGGCGAAATCGCCAATCCAATCCTCGGCCATTGCAAACGCCAATGGATCACGATCCACGCCATAAACCTTATCCGCCCCCGCCTCGAGCAACCCGCGCGTATAGCCGCCCGCCCCAAAGGTGCCATCCAGCCAACGGCCAGACACAGGCGCAACCGCCGCCAGCAAAGGTTTCAACAAAACTGGGATGTGAGGAGATGTCGTCTCGGTGGCAGCCTTAGACATCGATCAATCCTCGGGCCGCTTGTCCAGGAAGGCCAGAGGATCAAAATCATCTGGCAGCTCATCCAGCCATTCTTCGGTCTTGGCGAGCTCTTCTTCCTCGTAGGTTTCCGTTTTCCAAATCTGGAACGTATCCCCTGCCGCAATAAAGAAGGCTTCGTTTTCCAGATTGATCTTCTGCCGCAGCTTAGCCGGCAGTACCAAACGGCCTGTTTCATCGACAGTCGTCGGGAAAGACTGTCCATGAAACAGGCGTTGCAGCATCTTACGCTCCATCGAGCCACGGGGCAGAGCGTCGATCTTTTCGTCGACCTCTTCGATGGCTTCCATCGTGTAGCATTCCAGATAGTTCCGACGGTGGTCGCCATAGACGATTACAAGCTCGGGGGTGTCTCCGGATTTCCAGTTGGGATCAGAGGCCTCTAGCACACGACGAAACGAGGCCGGGATCGACACCCTGCCCTTGCTGTCCACCTTGTGGTGGCTTTCGCCTCTAAATCTGCGTGCCACTGCCTGACGCGCCTCTCACTGTCTTTGCCACCTCGGTGGCCTGAAATGGAAACGGCGAATTGAGCTGCTGCCACTGCCCAATTCGCCGCCCTCGTCCCGCCTTGCGGGGATGTCCAGCTGCGCGCGCCACCTGGGGGGATGTCTGCTCGCTCGCGCGCCGGATCTCTTCGTTCGATGAAAGCGGAGCCTGTATGAAACCTGTCTTGGGATTTTTATTGTCGGGGTCTTGCCGCCCCTATTCCCGTCCTCATCGTGAATATAGGGATGCCATGGGAATTCATGGAAATCAATAGGAATTTTGGGCATTACAGGGAAAGGCGGTGCGAATTGGGCTACCCCATCACGTTATTCACCCTAAAAAACCGGACACCACACACAAAATGTGCGACACAAACGCCTACACGACACAAAATAAGCTCAAAATTGCACAACACCTCCGATATCCCGTAATTTCCCAGAAAATCAAACAAATCCCGCACAAACGGACGACACATCAAACAAATTTGGAGAAATTTGAGGCAAGCTGTTGAGTGATTCGAGGTGCATCCCCAAGATCGCCCATGGTTTCCCATAGCAATACCCATGATTTCCCAAAGCCCACATGCGCTCTGCAGCCTCAGCACTGGGCACATTCATATTTATTGACCCAATGGGACTAAGCCGCTTAACCTTGATCGGCTGATATAATTTTGCCTCTGGGGAGGGCTTATGATTAATTTCTTTGCGAACGCGGCAGCGCGCCGCGTTATGGTATGCGTGTCAATGCTTTTGGGGACGGTTTTGACAGGCACAACAGCACAGGCCCAAGCCGCGCCTCTGTCGTGTACTGCGGTCACCAATGTAAATCTTAGATTAACGACACCGCTGTCGATCACCGTCGAGACCGGGGACCTTGTGACCATCAACCCTCCAACCGATCCATTTGACTCAGCCGGAACCGTGGGTGTCTCGTTCTACGGTGCCGCAAGCCAGTCTGTTAACGTCCCGAATTCTTTCGCGGCAATCCAAAACGGGACCATTATTATCAGTCAGGAAGCAGGCGGTGCCTCGATTTCCTGCCAACGCCCCGCGAGCAGCCTGGACGGAATTCGCGCTATCTTCTTCATGAGATCGCAAGCGCAACAAATCCAAAGATCGCTCCTTTGGTCCCTGCGCTCTCGTCGCGCCAACCAATCTGGTGTCAGCGTATCTCAGAACCACCTCTTTGTGTCGACGCATGGGCTCGACGTCAGCCGGTCCGAATTGGCTGCACCTGAATTCAACGCATGGTTTGACATTCAAGGTCGCAGATTTACCGGCACCGGCGACGGCTCTGACGCATCTTTCACCTTTGGTGTTGATCGAGACATGGGTGGCGACACCTTGATTGGTGGGTATTTCAGTTTTGGACGCATGGAGCTGTCAAACGGCACGGGCCAGACGACCACACGCTCACCTGCAATAGGCGCTTATGTCTCTACCCCGTTGTCTGACGGAGTTATGCTGGATGCGAACCTTGGATTTGGACGACCACGCTATGACGTCAATGGGGATCAGTTCACCGCGTCGCGCGTATTCGGTGGCCTGACCATTAGCGGCGATGTACCTCGTGGCGCTGCGGTTTGGAGCCCATTCTTCACCCTCACCGCTTCCAGAGAAGTGCAGCCGAGCTACACCAGCGGAGCCACTACAATTGCAAGAAACGTCGCGACCTCCGCAGTCGGATCCTTGGGGCTGCGAGTTGATGCGGCTGCGCCTATGGCCAATGGCTTTCTACCCTACGCAAGCCTCGCGGCTGACTTTGGAAGATCCACATCGACGGCTGCGGGTGGCGAGGATTTTGTCGCGCCTCGGGTCGCGGTTGGTTTCACCACGGATCTTGGCAACGGCCAGCTCGGCTTTGACCTCGACGCTGGTAAGGTGGGCAGCGGTACACGCGATGTAGGCGTCAGCCTACGCTATGAGATGACGTTCTAGCGCCTCCCCAAACCAACACATAATGAGCCGAGGTTTTTCCCTCGGCTCTTTTTTGTTAGGATCAAATTATCGCACTTGAGCAAATTTAATTTTGAGCCACTTTATCCACAGGTCGTAACCCGCTATGTTGGCTTAACCAAAAACGACGAGTGAAGCAGTTTCAAGTGACGGTACACAGCCCCGTGCAACTTCCTATTCAAATGCAAAAGGCGCGCAAAAAGGACATGCGCAGCCAGTTTGCTGCGTTGGTCTATCGCGTCAAGAATGACAAAGTGCAGGTGCTTTTGGTCACCAGCCGCAATAGTGGGCGCTGGATCATTCCCAAGGGCTGGCCCATGCTGGGCGAGACCCCGTCTGATGCAGCAGCGACAGAAGCTTGGGAAGAAGCAGGCGTAAAGGGCAAGACCTTTGATCGCTGCTTGGGCGTTTACTCTTATTACAAAACGCGCGGCGGCGGCCGAGACTTACCCTGTCTGGTCATGGTCTATCCGGTCAAAGCCAAAAAGCTTGCGGCCGAGTATCCAGAGCATGATCAACGGCGCCGCAAATGGTTTTCCCTGAAAAAGGCGGCCAAGCTGGTCACGGAACCAGAACTCTCCCACATCATTGCCTCGTTTGACCCGCGTCAGGTGCATTGACACATCCACGTCAGATCGTGATCGCGACACGCTTGATCCTTTGCGCGCAGCGGCCTAAGTAAATTCTACCTACGATAGACGCGCGACCATGATCCAATACACGCTCAAATGCTCCAATGACCACCGCTTTGACAGCTGGTTTCAATCCGCCGAAGGCTTTGACAAGCTGAAGGCGGCGGGCATGGTCACTTGCGCGATCTGTGGTGACACGCAGGTCGAAAAAGCCATCATGGCCCCGCGCGTGCGCCCTGCTCGCTCTGCCGCAGCACCTGTGAAAGAGACAGAAACCCCCTTGTCCGCACCGGCCAATCCGGCGGAACAGGCTTTGGCTGAGTTGAAGAAGCAGGTCGAAAAGAATTCGGACTATGTGGGCGCGAATTTCGCGCAAGAGGCGCGCTCTATGCATATGGGCGATACGCCAGAACGTGCCATTTACGGCGAGGCCAAACTCGAAGAGGCCAAGAGCTTGATCGAAGACGGCGTGCCCGTTGTGCCGCTGCCCTTTACGCCTGGGCGAAAATCCAACTAATTTTCAATTCATCTAGGGATATTGCCATGCATGTCGTCATCACCGGGGCCAATCGAGGAATTGGTCAGGCTCTTTTGTCACGCTATCAATCTCGAGGGGATCAGGTCACCGGTACGTCCCGCGCAGGCGGAGATTATGCGACGCTGGACGTCACAGATGTAGCTGCTCAAAAGGCCTTTGCCGAGCAGATGACTGATCAGCCTGTCGACCTATTGGTCTGCAACGCGGGCGTTTATCTGGACAAGGGACATGATTTGGACGCGGGCTACCCTGCTCAGATGTGGGCCGACACGTTCGCTGCCAATGTCACGGGCGTCTTTCTCACCGTTCAATCCCTCTTGCCGAACCTGCGTCTGGCCGAAAGCGCCAAGATCGCAATCATTTCCAGCCAAATGGCCAGCCACGAACGCGCGCCCGGTGGCAGCTATATCTACCGCGCTTCCAAGGCGGCCGTCCTCAATGTCGGTCGCAACCTCAGCACGGAATTGCAGCCCGAAGGCATCGCCGTCGGCATTTACCACCCCGGCTGGGTCAGCACGGATATGGGTGGGGCAACCGCCCCCACGACCGTGGATCAATCCGCCGACGGTCTGGTGGCGCGATTTGATGAGCTCGACATGAGCTCGACCGGGTGTTTCCGAACCTTTGACGGTGCGGATCACCCCTACTAGGCGATTCTGCTTCGCGACCAACCGCGCAAGAAAATTCTGCTAAATTGGACTTGTCGCAGCCTATAGCGGCAAGCGCCCCGCCTCGGCGGTACTTTTTGCGAAACCAAGCCCCAACAGCGCCAGAAAACCGCACCCCTGCCGGTTGTTTTCGCAGGCGCGATTGCGTAAACCGCGCTGCAATCTGAAAGACAAAAGTTAGGACCAAACGGCGATGCCCACTTTGGTAATGAAATTCGGCGGCACCTCGGTCGCGAACCTGGATCGCATCCGCCGCGCCGCCAAGCGCGTGGGCGTTGAGGTGGCAAAGGGCTATGACGTCATCGTCATCGTCTCGGCCATGTCTGGCAAAACCAACGAGTTGGTGGGCTGGGTCAATGAGACCTCGGCGCTTTATGACGCGCGTGAATACGATGCGATCGTCAGCTCGGGCGAGAATGTGACCGCGGGCCTTATGGCTCTGACACTGCAGGAGATGGATATTCCGGCGCGCAGCTGGCAAGGCTGGCAGGTTCCGGTCAAAACCACCTCGGCGCATTCGGCAGCCCGGATCGAAGAGATCCCGAACGACAATATCAATGCGAAGTTCGCCGAAGGCATGAAGGTCGCCGTTGTCGCGGGCTTCCAAGGCATCAGCCCAGAAGGACGCATCACCACATTGGGACGTGGCGGATCTGACACGACCGCTGTGGCCTTTGCCGCCGCCTTTGGTGCCGAACGTTGCGACATCTATACGGATGTGGATGGCGTCTACACCACCGACCCGCGCATCTGTGAAAAGGCGCGCAAGCTCGACAAAATCGCCTTTGAGGAAATGCTGGAACTGGCGTCCCTTGGCGCGAAAGTCTTGCAAACCCGCTCGGTCGAACTAGCGATGCGCTATAAGGTGAAACTGCGCGTACTCAGCTCTTTTGAAGAACAATCTGACGAGGCCGGAACGCTCGTCTGTGATGAGGATGAAATCATGGAATCCAATATCGTCAACGGCGTCGCCTATTCCCGCGACGAAGCTCAAATGACCCTTCTGTCTGTGGCCGACCGCCCGGGCATCGCGGCCATCATCTTTGGGGCTCTGTCCGATGCGGGCGTCAATGTGGATATGATCGTTCAGGACATTTCGGAAGACGGTCGCACCAATATGACCTACTCGCTGCCTATCGATCAGATTGCACGTGCCGAAAAAGCCGTTGAAGCGATCCGTGGCACCGAACTGAACTTTGAAAACCTGATCATCGCCGAAGACGTGGCCAAAGTATCCGTGGTAGGCATCGGCATGCGCAGCCAATCCGGCGTCGCGGCCAAGATGTTCAAAGTGCTGTCAGACGAAGGCATCAACATCAAGGTCATCACAACATCCGAGATCAAGATCTCTGTCCTGATCGAACGCAAGTACATGGAGCTGGCCGTTCAAGCGCTGCATGATGCGTTTGAGTTGGACAAAGCGGCCTAGCCAGCCGGCACGAAAATTTCTGCAGCGCGGCGCCAAATGGGGCCGCGCTTTGCGTCTCACCCCTTGTTTTTCTGCGCGCGCAAAAACGAAAGCGCTAGAAAACAGGCAGGGTCAATGGATTTGTCGACGCACAGCCGACCCAAGCGCAACTAAGTGATTTCCCCGCTTTGCCCTCTGACGTTTTCGGCATAGACAGGTCGTAAAGGATGCGTTGGGACTGAAGTTACATGCCGGAAAGATCTGACAGCGAGAGCCGCAAGCTCCTCGGACGTCTGCGCGAGGCCTTGGCCGAGGACAGCGCCGGTCAGGCGCGGCTGGATAAAATCACCAAGCTGATTGCGTCCTCCATCGGCACCGAAGTGTGCTCGATCTATCTGTTCCGCGACGCTGAAACGCTGGAGCTTTGCGCGACCGAAGGCCTGAAAGCCGAAGCCGTCCACCAAACCCGCATGCGTCTGGGCGAAGGCCTTGTCGGTCGCGTCGCCAAATCCGCGCGCATCGTGAATACTGCTGACGCCCCCAGCGAAAAAGGCTTCCGCTATATGCCGGAAACTGGCGAGGAAATTTACTCGTCCTTCTGCGGCGTCCCGATCCAGCGACTGGGCGAGCAACTGGGCGTCTTGGTCGTTCAATCCAAAGCCAGCCGCGATTATTCCTCGGATGAAGTCTATGCACTTGAGGTCGTCGCCATGGTGCTGGCCGAAATGACCGAACTCGGTGCCTTTGTGGGCGAAGGCGCGGCCCTGTCGCCTCTGCACCAGCGTCCCGCAATGTTCAAAGGTGGCACCGCACAAGAAGGCGCCGCCGAGGGTCATGTGTGGCTGCATGAGCCGCGCGTTGTTGTCACCAACCCGATCGCAGATGATCCCGAGGTCGAGAAACAACGCCTTACCAAAGCGATCGAAGACCTGCGCGTCAGCGTCGATGAACTGCTCGCGGGGGCTCAGGGCGGCGACAAAGATCAGGTGCAGGTTCTGGAAGCCTATCGGATGTTTGCCAACTCCAAAGGCTGGCTGCGCCGGATGGAGCAAGACATTGATCAGGGTCTGACGGCCGAAGCCGCTGTGGAAAAAGAACAATCCACCGCACGCGCACGTATGGCACAGGCCACCGACGCCTATCTGCGTGACCGTCTGCATGATCTGGATGACCTTTCCAATCGCCTCTTGCGCAATCTTACAGGCCAAGGGTCAGACACCGGTGCTGACATGCCGGAAAACCCCATCCTGATTGCACGCAACATCGGCCCTGCCGAATTGCTGGACTATGGCCGGAAATTGAAAGGCATCGTGCTGGAGGAAGGCTCTGTCGGCTCTCACGCCACCATTGTTGCGCGGGCCTTGGCGATCCCCTTGGTGATCCACGCTGACAAGATCACCACCGAAGCACTGAATGGCGACATGATCCTCGTGGACGGCGATGAAGGCCATGTGCACCTCAGACCCGATGACACCGTCGTCACTGCCTTTCGCGACAAGACCGCCATGCGCGCCAATGCGCAGGAACGCTACGCTTCGATCCGCGAGAAACCTGCGACCACATTGGATGGAGAAACCGTCAGCCTTTTGATGAACGCCGGCCTCATGGCCGACCTGCCTTCGCTTCCAAGTTCTGGAGCCGAAGGTGTGGGCCTCTTCCGCACGGAACTCCAATTCCTGATCCGCAATCAAATGCCCGGACGCACCGAGCTGGCGGAACTTTACAGTCACGTGATGGATTCCGCGGGCGACAAATCCGTTGTCTTCCGCACGCTCGATATCGGGTCGGACAAAGTTCTGCCCTTCATGACCCCAACGGACGAGCCCAACCCGGCACTTGGCTGGCGTGCGATCCGCGTGGGCCTCGACAAACCCGGCGTGTTGCGGATGCAGCTTCAGGCGCTCTTGCGCGCGGCCAATGGGCGGCCACTTAAGGTCATGTTCCCCTTCATTGCGCAATATGACGAATATAAAGCGGCCCGCGCCGAGATGGACAAAGCCATCGAACGCGAAAAACGTTTGGGCCACAGGCTGCCGTCTGATTTGAAAACCGGCGCCATGCTGGAAACACCCTCGCTTGGCTTCGCCCCGCAAAAGTTCTTCGAAGAGGTCGAATTCATTTCCATCGGCGGCAATGACCTCAAACAGTTCTTCTTTGCCGCAGACCGCGAGAACGAGCGCGTGCGCAAGCGCTATGACACGCTCAACGTCAGCTTCCTCAGCTTTATCGAAGGCATCGCAAACCGTTGTAATACAACAAAAACCCCGCTCAGCTTCTGCGGAGAAGACGCGGGCCGCCCGGTCGAGGCTCTCTGCCTCGCCGCCATGGGCCTGCGCGCGCTATCGATGCGCCCTGCCTCCATCGGCCCGGTCAAAAGCCTCTTGCGACGCAGCAACCTCTCTGAGGTGCGCGATGTCATCAACGAGGCCCGCAACCGCGGCGACCAAAGCGTGCGGCCAGCTGTCATGGACTACCTGTCAAACCAGGGCTAAGCCTTCATCTTGCCAGAAATACTCACTGCGCAAAGCTCACCCCTTGCGCAGGTCCTGCACCTGAGGCGATGCCGCGTCGCGAAACATCGTGACCAGCTCTGGATGCGGCACATCGCCGTCTATTGACAGACGCCGCAGCCCAAAATGCACATGCGCCATTTCGCGGTAGTAATTCATATAGGCATAGTTCGTCAGAGCCCCCGTCGTGGCCCCAATCACCGGCACCATCTGCGCCGCCAGCTTCTGCCCTAAAACCACCGCCAAACGCGGCGTGACCCAGGCGATCAGCTTCTGCGTCCCTCCACTGCTCAGCGCCATACGAGACGACAGAAACGCCAGATCGGCTGCATCGTCCTCTGACAAAGGCCCGCCAGCCGCAAAGACCTGAACACAGTCGAACTTCACGTTTTCAGAAGTTGCATCAAACTCATATTGTTCGGCCACATCCTGAATGGCGCGTAAGAAGACCGTGGTGGTCACGGGAAGCTCGGCCAAAGCGGTTCCTACACCGCCCGCGCCTCCAGCCGCGCCCAAAGCCGTGGCAAACGTCGTCTGCAACCACCCCGTCTCGCTGCCACGAATAGAGCGGGACCGATCAGCGGCCTTCATAGCCTGCACCAAGGCCTTTTCAGTCGCCACTTCCAGCCCATCGCGCGCTTTTAAGGGCAATTGCCCCAAAAGCCCGTCGGCTTGCTGACCAAGCGCGTTCAAAAGCTCAATCACCAAACCACCGGCGTTATTATAACGCTCAACAAGCCGATAAAGCTCGCGATCTACATTGGCTTTGAAGTGATTGTCTTTCATCTCACGCTCCCTTTGCACTCTAGGTTGGCAAAGGTCGCGCGGTTTTCAACCCTCTGCGCAGGATTTCACCGGTCCGGCGACGTCACCCCAAGCTCCGGCAACCAACTCATATCCCAAAACGCGCGCCGGGTTGGTGGGCGGCGGCATCACCACGTCTGGCAGCAGCTCAAAGCCAAAACGGGAATAATATGGTGCGTCGCCGACAAGGATAACCCTCTGCCAAGACAGGTTTTTTGCCACGGCAAGGCTTTCGCGGATCAGAAAACCACCAAGCCCCTCACCCTGCCGCGTTGGGTGCACTGCGACAGGTCCTAGCAACAAGGCATCGACACCACCAACCCGCACCGGCCAATAGCGAATGGCACCGGCCAAAATCCCATCATCATCCCGCGCAAGCAGCGCCAAATCCGAGACTTTCTTTACACCATCGCGCAGTCGATAGGACGACAGCGCCTCGCGCCCGGGCGCAAAACAGAGATCATAGAGGGCTTCGACCTCCCACCAATCCTGCTCTGTTTCTTGCGCCAGATGGTACACCGCGACGACTGCCTTTCGATTTCGGTGGAAACCGCCCTAACACGAGGTTACCTCTTGGGCAAACATGAAGAAGGATCCCCTGATGTTTTATCGCGTGGAAGACGGCCATCCCCTGCCCCACAACCCTTTCAAGGCGATCATCTCGCCGCGCCCCATCGCGTGGATCTCAACGATTGATACCCAGGGTAACGCAAACCTCGCGCCCTATTCCTTCTTCAACGGGATCGCTGATGCGCCAATGCAGGTGATGTTTGCCTCAACCGCCAGCAAGCCGGATCAGGACGACACAAAAGACACCGTCGCCAATATCCGCGCCACCGGAGAGTTCTGCGTCAACATCGTCTCAAATGCACTGCAGACTGCGATGAACATCTCAAGCACCGGCTTTGAAAAGGACGTGGACGAATTCCAGAAAGCGGGCCTCACGGCGGCCCATTGCAACACGATAGGATGCCCGCGCGTGCTCGAGGCCCCTGCGAGTTTGGAATGCAAACTCGATCAGATCGTGACGCTGAAAGGCGTGAGCAACTTCATGGTGATCGGCGAAGTCACCGGCGTGCATCTGCGCGATGAATGCATTGTGGACGGCATCTTTGATGTGACCACTTATGAACCCTTGGCGCGTCTGGGCTATCGGGACTATGCCAAAGTGTCAGAGCTCTTTTCGCTGGCGCGACCTGACGACTAAAACAGTGTCTGCGCGATCAATATCCACACGGGTAACGTTGCCGCCGACAGCAATGTTGTCTGAGCAATCAGCGTGGCCACCAATTTGCGATCCGCACCAAAGCCCGCGGCCAACACGTGCGCGGCGGATGCGGTCGGCAGGGCTGCGAATACGATCAGAACTTGCACCAAGGGACCAGAGGCTCCGGCGGCAAGCGCGACGACGCAGACCAGCGCGGGCAGGATCATCAGTTTTGTGCCGTTCAAGATTCCCGTAAATCGATCCAACCGAGCCAAAGCACCCCAGTTCATCGTGGCTCCGATAGAAATGAGCGCGACAGGGATCGCGGCTTGCGCGAGCATTTCCAATGGCGCAAGCACCGGCCCAGGGATTTGAACGCCTGTCAGGGCCACAACCACGCCGCCAAGGCTCGCGATCAGAAACGGGTTGAGCGCGACGCGTTTGAGGGTGCCGAGGATGCCAAGCTGGCCATCGCGGGACAGGCCTGAAACCGCAAAGACATTGGCCATGGGCACGCCCATTCCTACGACCACGGCAAAGATCGCCGCATCGCCACCGCTCAGCGCTCCAATAGCGACAAAACCAAGTGCGGTGTTAAACCGCCAAGCGGTCTGCCAGCAGCCCGCGAAATCAAGAAACCGCTCAGGCCCAAAGGGCCGCGCCAGATAGCCAAAGAGCAGCCCCGCAACCAAGATCCCCCAGGCCAATGGCGCAATAGAGGCGACCTGCGAGAGTGCAATCGGACGCCCCGAGGCCGCGACAAACAGCAGCGTGGGAAAGAGGATTTCAAAGTTGAGCTTATCGAGCCCCTGCCACGCATTCTCGGACAGGCGTTTGCGTACGAGACCGCCCAGAATGACCATCAAAAACGACGGGACCAACCCGCTGAGGATCGTGACAAAGACCACCGACTGCTCCAACAAAAAAGGGCGCGCGAAACGCACGCCCTATTGATAACGGATCAGATCTTAATGACCACCCAAGATCCCGGTGCGCACGGAATAATCCGCGGCGACCTGATAATCGGGGTCATCATCGCTGTCGATCACAAGGTGGCCCGCGCGGGTCAACAGCTGGTGGCAATCGCGGCTGAGGTGGCGCAGGGTCAGTTTCTTGCCCGCCGCCTCATATTTACCCGCCATGGCCTCAATTGCTTGCAGCGCGGATTGGTCGGCCACGCGGCTTTTGGCAAAATCGACGATCACACTTTCAGGATCGTTTTGCACGTCGAAGAGTTCGACAAACCCGTCTGAGGAGCCAAAGAACAAAGGCCCTTGGATCTCATAAACCTTCGCGCCTTTGTCGGTCACAGACTCGCGGGTGGTCGCAGTAATCCGCGTCGCGTTGCCCCAAGCGTAAGCAAGCGCCGAGACAATAACGCCCACCACGACCGCAATCGCAAGGTCAGTCATCACGGTCACAACGGTCACAAGCACGATCACGAAAGCATCGGTCAACGGTACTTTGCGCATGATTTTCAACGAGTTCCACGCGAAGGTACCGATGACGACCATGAACATCACGCCAACCAGCGCCGCCAGCGGGATCTGCTCAATCAAAGGGCTCGCGGCCACGATAAAGAGCAACAAGCACAAGGCTGCAAAGACGCCCGCGATCCGTGTGCGGCCACCTGATTTCACGTTGATCATCGACTGACCAATCATCGCACACCCGCCCATGCCGCCGAAGAAACCAGTCACCACATTCGCGGTGCCTTGCGCGATACATTCCTGACTTGCACCACCCCGTTTGCCGGTGATTTCTCCAACAAGGTTCAGAGTCAGCAAGCTCTCGATCAGGCCGATTGCTGCGAGGATCACAGCGTAAGGCAGGATGATCTGGAAGGTCTCCCAGTTCAGCGGCACCATTGGGATGTGGAACAGAGGAAGCCCGCCTTCAATTGAGGCCATATCCCCCACGCGTGGCACATCCAGACCCAGTGCAATCACCAGAACCGCCACAATACCGATCCCCGCCAAAGGCGCCGGAATGACTTTGGTGATGCGTGGCATGACCCAGATGATCGCCATCGTTAGCGCGACCAGACCAAGCATTGTCATCAGCTGAGGCCCTGCAAGCCATTCACCGCCGCTCATTCCATGGCCCGTGTTCTCAACCGATCCCGGCACTTTGAATTGCGTCATCTGCGCCAGGAAAATAACAATCGCCAGACCGTTCACAAAACCCAGCATCACCGGATGGGGCACCAGTCGAATGAACTTACCCCACTGCATGACACCCGCGATGACCTGCAGGATGCCCATCAAGACGACCGTAGCAAAGAGGTACTCAACACCGTGCTCCGCCACCAGCGCCACCATGACCACAGCCAAAGCACCGGTCGCGCCGGAAATCATGCCCGGACGCCCGCCGATCAATGCCGTAATCAAACCTACGAGGAAGGCCGCATAGAGGCCGACCAGAGGGTGGACACCCGCAACAAAGGCAAAAGCCACCGCCTCTGGCACCAACGCGAGGGCCACAGTCAGGCCCGACAAAAGCTCCGTGCGCACCCGCGCAACAGACCAGCCTTCGTCCTGCATGATCGACAGGTTCGGAGGCGTGATGTTTTTGGCCAAAGCGGCGAGTGCGGATCTCATGATATGTCCTGAAATAGCTGGCGAAGTTGAGGCCGCCCTATCGGATATTGCCAAGCGCGACAAGGGCGGCGCAGGGTTTTGACCTGACGTGGTGCCAATAGAACAGGCCCGCATGGCCTCTATGCCATTGGTTGCCGAAAATATGACCGAACTACGGTTGCATCCCTCTACGGCTAGGGCCAAGAATACTGCCGGTAAGATCTGCTATTTCACGAGGGAGCCCCCGATGACCGAGACCGCCAAAGAGACCATGATTGCCGTGATCGGCGGCTCTGGAATTTACGACATCGATGGGCTTGAAGGCGCGGAGTGGGTCTCGGTTGAAACCCCTTGGGGCGCACCGTCTGACCAAATCCTGACAGGCAACCTGAACGGCGTGAAAATGGCCTTCCTGCCGCGTCACGGGCGTGGGCATCGGCACTCTCCGACCACCGTGCCGTACCGCGCCAATATCGATGCGTTGAAACGGCTTGGCGTGACCGATGTGATCTCTGTCTCGGCCTGCGGTTCGTTCCGCGAGGCGATGGCTCCGGGCGATTTTGTCATTGTAGATCAATTCATTGACCGTACCTTTGCTCGTGAGAAATCTTTCTTTGGCACCGGGTGCGTCGCGCATGTCTCGGTTGCACATCCAACCTGCCCGCGCCTGTCTGAAGCTTGCGAAACCGCGGCCAAAGCCGCAGGCATCAACGTGCATCGCGGCGGCACCTATCTGGCGATGGAAGGACCGCAGTTTTCCACATTGGCGGAATCCAAAATGTACCGCGAAAGCTGGGGCTGCGACGTCATCGGCATGACCAATATGCCCGAAGCCAAACTCGCGCGAGAAGCCGAGCTTTGCTATGCCTCCGTCGCAATGATCACCGATTACGACAGCTGGCATCCTGACCACGGCGAGGTCGATGTCACCGAAATCATCAAAACCCTCATGGGCAACGCCGACAAGGCGCGCAATCTGGTCAAGGAACTGCCTGCCCTTCTGGGTGCCGAGCGAGATGACTGCCCACACGGCTGCGACAAAGCGCTGGAATTCGCTATCCTGACAGCTCCTGATGCGCGCGACCCTGAGGTCGTGGCGAAACTCGACGCGGTCGCGGGCCGGGTTCTGAACGCGTAAGGGCGGGTCATGGATTTCACCCTCTGGCTCAGCTTTGCCGCCGCCTCCATCGCGCTTTTGGTCATGCCCGGCCCAACGCTCTTGTTGGTCCTCAGCTACGCCATGACCCAAGGCCGCCGCGTCGCGATTGCCTCAGCCCTTGGCGTGGCGACCGGAGACCTCATTGCCATGACCGTCTCGGTCATCGGCCTTGGCGCGCTGTTTCTGGCCTCGGCCACAGCCTTCACCATCCTGAAATGGATCGGCGCGGCCTATCTTTTCTATCTTGGCGTGCGGATGCTGATGAGCTCCACCGAAAGCTCGCCTTTGATGGAAAAACCCGCAAACACCTCAGAAGGCCGCGTCTATCGCGACCTCGCCTTGGTGACGGCGCTCAACCCGAAATCCAACACATTCTTCATCGCCTTCGTGCCTCAGTTCATCGACGCGAATGCGGCCTTTGCACCTCAGGCGGCGATCCTTATTGTGACCTTTGTTGCGATTGCGGGCGTGAACGCTCTGGTCTTCGCGCTTGGTGCAAACTCCATTCGCGCGAAAATCACCCGTCCCGCTGTGCTGACCTGGCTCAACCGCGCAGGCGGTGCGACCCTCATTGCTATGGCAGCACTCACGGCCACATTGCGCCGCGCGACCTAACTCCAAAGGACTCCCATGCCCAAATCGAAAACCGTCAAAGACTATATCCGCACCATCGTGGATTTCCCCCACGAGGGCATCATGTTCCGCGATGTGACCACGCTCTTTGCCGACCCGCGCGGCTTTCGCATGGCGATTGACCAGATGCTGCACCCCTATGCAGGCGAGCGCATCGACAAGGTCGTGGGTCTTGAGGCACGTGGGTTCATTCTGGGCGGAGCGATTGCCCACCAACTGAGCGTCGGCTTTGTGCCGATCCGCAAGAAAGGCAAGCTGCCCGGCACCACGATCTCGCAGGACTACAAGCTGGAATATGGCGAGGCGATTGTTGAAGTGCACGACGACGCCATCCAACCCGGTGAAAAGATCTTGGTGGTGGATGACCTTTTGGCGACCGGCGGCACCGCAGAAGCCGGCATCAAACTGATCGAGCGCCTTGGCGGCGAAATCCTGAGCTGTGCCTTCATCATCGACCTGCCGGAATTGGGTGGTCGCAAAAAGCTCGAAGCCATGGGTATGGACGTCTCTGTCCTATGCGCGTTCGAAGGCCTCTAGGCCTTCAACACCACCCCCGGGTTCATTATTCCCTTGGGATCCAAAGCCGACTTGATCGCACGCATCGTGACGAGTTTCACCGGATCGCCATAGCGTTCCAACTCGCCCGTTTTCATGCGCCCGATCCCATGTTCCGCGCTGATCGAGCCGTTGTATTTGTGGACCAATCCATTGACGATATCTTTAACGTCGTCGATCAGGTGATTGTAATCATTCCGGTTTTCACCTTTGGGTGGATAGACGTTGTAATGCAAATTGCCGTCCCCAAGGTGGCCGAAGGCATTGATCCTGAGCGGTCCGAGCTTGCCCAAGGCAGCATGACCTTCGACCACAAACTCCGCAATCCGCGAGATCGGGATCGAGATATCATTGCTTAAAATCGCGCCAATCTTACGGTTCGCCAGAGGGATGCTTTCGCGCACGGACCAAAATTCTGTGCGCTGCGTTTCAGACTGCGCAATCAGCCCATCCAAGACCAGATCACGCACTAAAGCCGTTGCAAAGATCTCTTCAAGAACGCTTTGTGGCTCTTGCCCTGCCCCCAACCCAAGGTCGATCAAAACGCACCACTCAGGCTTCTCAGCAAAAGGCTGGCGCACCTCAGGCATGGTTTCCGCAAGGAACTCCAGCCCCTCTCGATGGATCAGCTCGAAGGCCGACACGGCCTCACCGACATGATCCCGTGTGATCGCCAAAAGATCCAAAGCTGCCGCAACAGAGGGCACCGCCATCAACGCCGTGCCTTCCCCCACCGGAAGCGCAAAGAGTTTCAGGGACGCAGCGGTTATGATGCCAAGCGACCCCTCTGCGCCAATCAACAGGTTCTTTAGATCATAGCCCGTATTATCTTTGCGCAAACGGCTCAGCCCGTGCCAGATCTCGCCATTTGGCAAGACTGCCTCCAGCCCCAAACACAGATCACGTGCATTGCCGTAGCGCAGCACGTTCACACCGCCTGCATTGGTCGCGAGGTTGCCCCCGATCTGACAGGAGCCTTGGGCGGCTAGTGACAGGGGAAACAGCCGACCCGCCTCCTGCGCGGCCGCTTGAACGGCCTCAAGGACGGCGCCCGCTTCGGCAATAATCACGTTTTCCTCAGGAAATAAGTCTCGAATGGCGCGCATCCGTTCGAGCGAAACCACCAAGGGCACAACACCCTCGCCTTTCACCTGACCGCCCACAAGCCCCGTGCCGCCGCCATAAGGCACCACTGGCACCGAGGCCTCATTGCACAGCCCCACAAGCGCCGCGACCTCTTCTGCCGTGCGCGGCTTCGCCACAGCGCCCGCCTGCCCCGCAAAGCGTCCGCGAGGCTCTTCCAAATAGCGGGGCTCAGGTTCGGACAAAACGCCCGAGCCAACACGGCTGGCAACACGGTCAAGAAATGCGGAATCGGCGGGGTTCAAACTCATAGGCCTAGCCCTACCACGTCATGGGCCTACGTCTAAAGCGTTTCGCGTTAGACTTGACGCGTAAGTTTAACGCGAAACGCTCAGAACCTATTGATGTTGTGGGCGTTTCCCAATCAATCTGTGAGTCAGGTTAATCACGAAACGCTTTAGGGTTCACTCAGGAATTTCGGCTGCAAGACGATGATCGTCGGCCTGTCCGGCAGGCTGCGCAAAGAGACCTCCAGATCGTTCACACCCTCATCCACAATGGCAAAATCCTCGGACATGCCGATCAGGAAACTGTCCAAAGTCCCGCGCCCAAACCAATGCATCGGGATCACTATCGAGGACTTTAGCCGCCGCATTACAGTCATCATGGTCTGATGATCCAGCGTCATACCTCCATCGACTGCCGCCATAACCACATCAAGCCGCCCAAGTGCTGCATATTGAGCCGCATCCGGTTCGTGATGCAGATGCCCGAGGTGGCCAATGCAAAGCCCCGCGACCTCAAAGACAAAGATCGAATTGCCCTTGGTCTCCATCCCGAACCCAGAGCGGATATCGGTTGAGACATTCCGCACCAGCATCTCGCCCAGATCGACATGATGCTCGATCCCTTTGCCAAACTCTCCCCAACCCCGCAGCACATGCGGGATGGCCGGATCAGGAACAGGCGTCCAATGGCTGCTGTGGCCATGGTTCATCGTGACCACATCCGGCAGGAAATCCACGTTGCCGATATAGCCTGTGTAATCCGTCACAACCGACAGCCCACCCTCGGTTTGGATCAAAAACGCCGAGTGATCCAGATAGCGGATCCGCACAGAATTTCGCTCCACCGGATCGCGAAAGCTGGCCAGATGCACATAGCTCATTCCCGGCGTCGCCTCCGCCAGCGCGATACAATGGCTATACCGCCGCTCCTGCGCCTGAAGTGCCGTTCCAAATACCAAAAACAAGAAAACCAAAAACCGCATGATCTGCCCTCCTTACAGAAAGGATAGCACGATCCGCTCAGATTTCATCTTGCCCAAAATACTCCCGCCGGAGGCTCCTGCGGGATCCACTCCCTCAGCCCGCCGAGGTCCGTCCCCTCCGGTCGCCACGCAAGCAGGCATAGAGCACATGGGTGCGCCAGCGACCGTTGATCTGCAGATAGCTCTGCGCCACGCCTTCGTATTTGAAACCGGATTTCTCAAGCACGCCACGGCTTGGGGTGTTTTCAGGTAGACAGGCGGCCTCAATCCGGCTGAGGTCCATCTGGGTGAAGGCATAATGCACCACCGCCTCAATCGCCTCGCGCATATAGCCCTGACGCGCGAAACTTTGCCCCACCCAATAGCCAAGAGTGCCCGCCTGCGCTGGCCCACGACGGATATTGTCGAGCGTGATCGCTCCAAGCAAAGCACCAGATCCGCGATCTGTCAGAAACAATGGCACGGCCGAGCCGTTCCCAATAGCCCTCTGTGCCCAATACACGCGGTTGGTAAAGCTCTTGCGGGTCAGGTGATCCACCGCCCAGGCAGGCTCCCAAGGCGCAAGGAAATCAATGCTGCCTTCACGTTGCGCAGCCCATGCGCGAAAGTCGCTATGGATCGGCGGGCGCAAGGTCATCCGCTCTGTCTCGATCCGGACTTTCTTGCGCGTCAGTAACATCAGGCAGCGCGGCGGGTTTGGAGTTTTTCAAGCTCAGGCGCAGCCGCAACCGGCCCGTAAAGCGCCAAAGCAGCGCGGGCGTTGACCGCCATATGGGCTGCAAAGTCCCGCACGCCCGCGTCCGAGACCGCGTCGATCTTGGCCACGGTTTCTTCAAGGCCCGGCACACGCCCCCAGATCGAGACCATGCGGGCCAGACGTTCTGCGCGGCTTGACGGGCTTTCCAGCCCCATCAGCATCCCTGCTTTCATCTGAACCTTGGCGCGTTCGATTTCAGCAGAACTCATGTCGTCGGCCGCGCGTTTAAGCTCATCAATCGTGATATCCGCCAGATCCGCGACCTGATCGCCCGACGTGCCCGCATAGATCGTCATCATACCGCTGTCGGCATAGGCCCCTGCCGAGGCATAGATCGTGTAGCAAAGCCCACGCTTCTCGCGCACCTCTTGGAAAAGCCGCGAGGACATGCCGCCACCCAGAGCGATCGAGTAGATCTGGGCGGTATAGATGTCGTCGCTCTTATAATCCGGGCTCTCAAGACCCAGTGCGAAATGCGCCTGCTCAAGGCTCTTCTCGGTGCGGTATTCACCGCCCTCAAACCGTGCAGCCTCCATGGGGCGGAAAGAGCCTTTGGGCAGATGGCCAAACATCTCTTCGGCGATTTTCACGATCTCGTCGTGATCCACACCGCCTGCCGCAGACAGGATCATCCGCTCGGGGCTGTAATGTTCGGCCACAAAGGTTTTCAGGTCGTCGCGCGTAAAGGCACTGACACGTTCCTGAGGTCCAAGGATCGTGCGACCCATCGGTTGATCGGGATAGGCGCGCTCTTGCAGCCAGTCAAAGATCACATCATCAGGCGTATCCAGCGCTTGACCGATCTCTTGCAGGATCACGCCGCGCTCGACCTCGATCTCATTCGGGTCAAAGACAGGGTTCAGAAGAATGTCGCCGATGACATCAATCGCCAGCGGCACATCGCCTTTCAGGACGCGTGCGTAATAGGCCGTCACCTCGCGGCTGGTATAGGCATTGATATAGCCGCCCACATCCTCAATCGCCTCGGCAATCTGCAGCGCGTTGCGCTTTTCGGTGCCTTTGAACGCCATATGCTCAAGGAAATGCGCGATGCCGTTTTGTGCGATGCGCTCATGACGCCCGCCTGCTGTCACCCAGATGCCGACTGAGGCAGACTGAAGCCCCGGCATATGTTCCGTGACAATGGTGAACCCATTGGAAAGAGTGTGAAGTTTTACGGTCAACGCGCAGCGATCCGATCTTTGATGAGGGTTTCCAGAAGGGCCAATTGGTTGGGCACCTTACAGACCCGTTCCTCTTTGTCCATCATGTCTGCCATATGGGGTGGCAAGCCGGGGCGCGTGCCCATGGCGGCCTCAACCGCATCCGGGAATTTCGCTGGATGCGCGGTTGCCAAGGTGATCATCGGCACGCTCGACAGGTTTTCATTGCCGACCTTCACGCCCACGGCCGAATGCGGGCACAGGACTTCGCCGCTGGCGGCATATTCGGATTTGATGGTGGCGGTGGTCTCATCCTCAGAGGCGCGACCCGAGGCGAAATTCTCGCGCAGCATTTCCATCGCGCCTTGGCTGATGGTGAAAGAGCCGTCTTTGAGGTCTTCCATCAATTGCGCAACGACAGAGCCCTCTCGGTCATAAGCGTCAAACAGCGCACGCTCAAAATTCGAGCTGACCTGAATGTCCATCGACGGGCTGATCGACGGCGTTACGCCCTCTTTGGTATACGCGCCGGTTTCCATGGTGCGGTGCAGGATATCGTTTTGGTTGGTCGCGATCACCAGTTGCTCAATCGGCAGCCCCATGCGCTTGGCGATGTAGCCTGCAAAGATATCCCCGAAGTTGCCCGTTGGCACGGTGAAGGAAACCTTGCGATGCGGCGCGCCCAGCGACACGGCGGACGAGAAATAATATACCACCTGAGCCAGAACGCGCGCCCAGTTGATCGAGTTCACGCCGGCAAGTTTCACACCGTCACGGAACTCGAAATCATTGAACATGTCTTTGAGACGGGCCTGACAGTCGTCAAAGTCTCCGTCCAAGGCCAGCGCGTGGACGTTGTTGTTAGCTGGCGTGGTCATCTGCTTGCGTTGGATGTCAGACACGCGGCCGTCTGGGAACAGAATAAAGACGTCAACATTATCAAGACCGCGGAAAGCCTCAATCGCGGCGGAGCCTGTATCGCCCGAGGTCGCGCCGACGATGGTGACTTTCTCACCGCGACGGGACAGTTCGAATTGGAAAAGCTGACCAATCAACTGCATCGCGAAATCTTTGAACGCGAGCGTCGGGCCGTGGAAGAGCTCCAGCAGATAGTGGTTTGGCGCAAGCTGCACCAAAGGCGCGCGGGCTTCGTGGCGGAAACCGGCATAGGCGCGTTCAATGATACCTTTGAATTCCTCGTCAGTGAAGCTCTCGCCAATGAAAGGCTTCATCACCTCAAAGGCCACCTCTTCATAGGTCTTGCCTGCCATAGCGGCAATCGCATCCGCCTCAAGCGTCGGGATCTTCTTGGGCACATAAAGCCCCCCGTCCCGAGCAAGTCCTGTCAGCATCGCCTCGGCAAAGCTGAGTTCTGGGGCGTCCCCACGGGTAGAGATATATTTCACGTCTCTTAGACCTTATGTTTTGCGCGCATGCGGCGCAGGTAATACAGCGTCATCGCCAGCCAGACCAGAGCCAATCCGTACCAGGTCACGGCATAGTTCAGGTGATCGTTCGGAATGCCGGTTCTCGTCACCGGCAAGGGCGTCACGGCTGGGTTTATTTGCGACGTTTTGCGCGCCACGATGAGGATCGGGGCGGTATTGAGTGCAGCGGCCATGGCATCAACGTCTCGTGCGAACCAGATATTGGCGGCGAGATCATTTTCCGGCGTATAGCTGTCGCGCTCTTCCGGCCAATGCAGATTGCCCTCGACACGAACGTCCACCTCATCCCGCGCGGACGCTTTGTCTTCGGGTTTGATCCAGCCTCGGTCGACCATGATGCGGCGACCATCCGTCAGCTCGAAGGCTGCAATCACGCGGTAGATCGCGCCGGTCGCTTTAGAGGAGGCATAGACGTGGAGTTCTTCGGTCGTCATCAACCCCTCAGCGGTGACGGCGAGATAGCGATCTGCATCGGGGTCGATGTCTTCTGGCAGAGCTACAGGATCGGCCGCAATCCGAGCATCGATCTGTGCAAGAATGTCCTCTTTCCATTCCAGACGCCGCATCTGCCAGTTGCCCAGCGATACGAGGATTACGATGCCAATAATACCAAACCCAAGCGGCAGGATCAGACGACGCACATCAAGCCCTTTCAACACAGACCTTCAAAACGAAAATCGCGGCGAGATGTCCCGCCGCGATTTGCTTTAATCCTATCAGGCAGAAAGGTTCAACCTTTCGCGCCCTGATCGCCAGAGCGACTTATTGGCCCCAGACGTAGACGGCTGCGAACAAGAATAGCCAGACAACGTCAACAAAGTGCCAATACCACGCCGCCGCCTCAAAGCCGATGTGGCGTTCTGGGGTGAAGTGGCCGCGCAGCGCGCGCATCAGGCAGACGAACAGGAAGATCGTGCCAACCACAACGTGGAAGCCGTGGAAGCCTGTCGCCATGAAGAAGTTCGCGCCATAGATGTTGCCAGCGAAACCAAAGGCTGCGTGGCTGTACTCGTAAGCCTGCAGAACGGTGAACACAGCACCCAGAGCAATCGCGATGATCAAGCCGTTGACCAGATCCTTTCGGTTGTTCTCATGCGCAATCGCGTGGTGCGCCCAAGTCGCCGCACAGCCAGAGCACAGCAGGATCAGAGTGTTGATCAGTGGCAGGTGCCAAGGGTCAAAGGTCTCGATGCCCGCAGGTGGGAACATGCCGTCAATCGCTGGGCTGTCTGGGCCCATTGGGTACATTGCGTGCTTAAAGAAGCTCCAGAACCATGCCGAGAAGAACATGACTTCGGACATGATGAAGAGGATAACGCCATAGCGAAGACCGATCTGAACAACCGGAGTGTGGTCGCCCTGGTGGCTTTCCACAACGCATTCTGACCACCAGCCGAACATGACGTAAAGCACGCCGACGAGGCCGATCAGGAACATCCATGGACCATTGTCATGGAACATGAAAACTGCGCCAACAAGCATGATGAAGCCGGCAAGAGCGCCAAGGAATGGCCACCATGAGGGGTTCAGAATGTGATAATCGTGATTTTTAGCGCCTGCCATGAGTTGTCATCCCTCGTTGGTGCTGGTGTTTAGGATAGGTTCTACAGAATTGACGCCCGTGGTCAATTCCGCGATGTCTTCGGGAAGATCGATTTCATAGAACGTATAGCTCAAGGTGATTTCCTTGATGTACTTCGCGTCCCGATCTTCAATCATTTCCGGATCCACAAAGAAGGTCACAGGCATGTCGACGCGTTCGCCGGGCATGAGAACCTGTTCGGTGAAACAGAAACATTCAATCTTTGAGAAAAACGCGCCGGCCTCGTAGGGGGCAACGTTAAAGCTCGCCTGCCCTGCGATGGGGCGGTCGGTTGGGTTATAGGCCTCATAAAAGGCCAGACCGGTCTCGCCAAGGCGGACGGTCATCTGGTGTTGTTGGGGTTTGAATTCCCACATCATGTCGCGGGATTTGCTGGCGTCGAAAACCACTTTCACGGTCTGATCCAGAATCACGTCAGATCCCGCATCAGCTTGCTGGGTCACGCCGCCAAAGCCCGTGACCCGACAGAACCAGTCATAGAACGGCACCGACGCCCAAGCCAGCGCGCCCATCGTCACTACGACGCCCGCAAGCTTGAGAACTGTTTTGCCGTTGCTGTTGACGGGTTGGGTCATTGATTAGCCTCCTGTGCCGCCAAAGCGCGGCCCTCAGAGGTGACTTTCACAACCGTCAGCCCCATGAGCAAGACGACAAAAGCGCCCAGTACGAGGGCAAGACCCAGATTGCGACCAAAACGACGGTGGTGGATTTCGTGATCTTTGTGGATTGCCATCTTACCAGCCTCCGAGACCGTAAGGGGCCAGCGCCACCTCGGCCAAAATCGCACCGAAATGCAGGAATAGATACAGAAGCGAGAGGCCAAAGAAGCGTTTCTCGACCTTATGCTCGTCGGCCTCACAGGCCGCGTCGTCGCGGCGCCAGATTCTGATCGCGCCCACAATGAACAAGGCGTTCAGCACCAGCGCGGTCACGAGGTAAATCGGACCACCCACAGAGGTGAAGCCCATGCCAATCGCAATCACCGCCAGAAGCAGCGTATAAACAAGGATATGATTCCGAGTCGCCGGACGCCCGTGGGTCACGTTCAGCATCGGAACACCCGCGTCGCGGTAGTCGGTCTTCATAAAGAGGCACAGCGCCCAGAAATGCGGCGGCGTCCACATAAAGATCAAAAGGAACATCAGCGTGCTCTCAACCGACACGCCGCCGGTCACAGCCGCCCAGCCCACCATCGGAGGGAAAGCACCTGCCGCGCCACCGATCACGATGTTCTGCGGGGTCCAGCGCTTGAGCCACATGGTGTAGATCACCACATAGAAGAAAATCGTAAAGGCCAGAAAACCGGCCGCGAACCAATTGGTCGCAAGGCCGAGCATCACCACGGAAAAGACCGAGAGAGTCATGCCGATGGCAAAGGCTTCGTCGCCAGTGACTTTGCCAGATGGAATGGGACGGTTCTGCGTACGAGTCATGATCGCGTCAATGTCGGCGTCATACCACATATTCAGCGCACCAGACGCCCCGCCCCCAATCGCAATACACAGGATCGCCACAAAAGCCACGAAAGGATGCACAGACCCAGGTGCTGCCAGCAGACCCACCATGGCGGTGAACACAACCAGTGACATCACGCGCGGCTTCAGCAGTGCAAAGAAATCCCCGAAAGAGGCCTCTTTGGTCTGCGCTGGCGTATGGATGCTGGCGTCGCTCATGATGTGTCCAGGGTCTCTCTTGTCAGAAGGGCGAGCCTAGGCTCGCCCGATCCAGTTTTATGGGGCACGGGCTGCGCCCCAGAAAGGCTTAGCTTTCGGCCGCAACCCAAGCGTCAAACGCTTCTTGGGAGACGACTTCTACAGTAATCGGCATATAGGCGTGGTCCTTGCCGCAAAGCTCGGAACACTGACCAAAGAAGATGCCTTCTTTTTCCGCTTTGAACCACAGCTGCGCCAGACGGCCAGGCACCGCGTCCTGCTTTACGCCAAAGGATGGGATGGTCCAGGAGTGGATCACATCATCCGCAGTCACGCCCATAACCACAACGGTGTTCACAGGGATGATCACACGCGTGTCAGTTGCCAGCAGGAATTCGTCGTCGTTGTAGCCTGCGTTCACAAGCATGCCGCGCATTGCGTCAGAGTTTTTGAACGCTTCAACACCAGCAGCTTCGTCAGCCTCAGTGATGGTAGCCGGGTGGCCCAGCATGTAGCTGTCAAACTCGATGCCCTGCTCTGGGTATTCGTAGGTCCAGTACCACTGGTGGCCGGTCACTTTAATATAGAGCTCACCTTCAGGGATCTCTTGCTGCTTGAAAAGAACAGGCAAGGAGAACGCGCCGATAATCACCAGCACCATAATCGGGCCAAGGGTCCACGCCACCTCAAGAGGTGTGTTGTGCGTAAAGGTGCCTGGCTCTGGGTTGCTGCGGCGGTTGAAGCGGACAATGCACCAGATCAACAGCAACGCGACAAAGATCGTGATCGCGAAGATGATGTAGTTGATGAAAGTATCCAGCCCCTGGATGTCACGTGCCAGTTCAGTGGTGGCTGGCTGAAAGTTCAGACCTGCGTCTGAAGGCTTGCCGATTGTCTCCTGAGCCATTGCTGGAAGTGCGAGAAAGGCTGCCCAGAGTCCCATGAGGGTCGAAAGAATTCGCATGTGTCACCCGTGCGGTTGCGTATTTCGTCGTGTCTTATTCGGTCTTCCGCGCCATTGGCAATGGAATCCCATTGTTTTGTCGGTGCTTTGAACCATATTCTGCGCACCAGATAAAGGAATATACTTGCGGCAAACAGCCGCTTTTTTGATTTGCTTCAAAAAACCTGAAAGGCAAGCACTCTATGGCAGACGCAAAATTCGCCCCGTTTGAAACGATGCTGGATGAAAATCGGGCTTTGACCTTGCTGCAAGAGGCTACGGCGGGCGCAGAGGACGGGGAGTTATTCCTGGAGCGTTCGCGTTCTGAAGCACTGGTTTTTGATGATGGTCGCGTAAAAACAGCAAGTTACGACGCCACCGAAGGGTTCGGCCTGCGCGCAGTGAACGGCGAAGTGGCCGGATATGCCCATTCCTCCGAGATTTCCGAATCTGCATTAAAGCGCGCTGTCGCAACCGCGCGGCTGGCCGTTGGCAAGGGCGGTGGCGCTTTGGCGGCGGGGCCCTCTGCGACAAATCAAAAGCTTTACACCGACAGCGACCCCATTGGATCTGCAAGCTTTCCTGTCAAAATCGACACCCTGAGGGACATTGACGCCTTTGCCCGCGATTTGGATTCGCGGGTGGTTCAGGTCAGCGCGACTCTGATGGCCTCGCTGCAAGAGGTCTTTATTCTGCGCCCCGACGGCACACGGATTTCCGATGTGCGCCCGATGACGCGGGTCAATGTCTCGGTGATCGTCGAAGATCAGGGCCGCCGCGAGTCGGGATCCGCCGGTGGTGGTGGTCGTGTCGGGCTGGATGGTCTGATCGCTGCCGAGGACTGGCAAGCGAAAGCGCGCGAAGCGCTGCGGATCGCTTTGGTCAACCTAGAGGCCGTCCCTGCCCCGGCTGGGCAGATGGACGTACTGCTAGGCCCGGGCTGGCCAGGGATCCTGTTGCACGAAGCCGTGGGGCATGGGCTTGAAGGCGATTTCAATCGCAAGGAAAGCTCCAGCTTCTCGGGTCGGATCGGAGATCAGGTGGCCTCTAAGGGTGTCACCGTGATTGATGACGGCACGATCCCGGATCGCCGCGGCTCGCTGACGGTGGATGACGAGGGCACGCCAAGCCGCAAGAACACTTTGATCGAGGACGGTATTCTTGTTGGCTACATGCAGGATCGCCAGAATGCGCGCCTGATGGGGGTTGAGCCGACGGGCAATGGGCGTCGTCAAAGCTATGCTCATATGCCGATGCCGCGCATGACCAACACATATATGAATGGCGGCGACAAAGACCCCGCAGACCTTCTGGCGGATCTGAAAGACGGCATCTATGCCGTCGGCTTTGGCGGCGGTCAGGTTGACATCACCAATGGCAAATTCGTTTTTTCCTGCACCGAGGCCTATCAGGTCAAAGACGGCAAAGTCGGTGCCCCTGTCAAAGGTGCAACCCTGATCGGAGACGGCGCGACCGCGATGACCCAGATCCGCGCTTTGGGCAACGATATGGAACTCGACCCTGGTATGGGCACCTGCGGAAAAGCAGGTCAAAGCGTGCCAGTGGGCGTAGGCCAGCCGACAGTTTTGATGGGCGGCCTGACGGTCGGAGGCTCTGCGACATAAGTCGTCAGTTGGGCGTCGTCCAAATTTTGCCATCTTACTTTACGGTCCATTAACCAAGGATTCGTAAGACTTGGCTCTGCAAGCAGGCGGAGCCAAGG